>NZ_CAXAQH010000011.1:0-161909 GCF_963970905.1 Pseudomonas sp. EL_65y_Pfl2_R96
AAGTATTAATATCGCGCATAAGAACGCCGGTTTGTTAGATGTGTTTGCTCGCACGAACATCATCAATCAAATCGGCGTTCTTGTTTCTGTGTTTCCCGGGATTCCGTGAAGAACCAAAAAAAAGCCCAGCATCGGCAATCGATGACGGGCTCGTTCAAGTGCGATGCGCTTACAAGTCTTGGTTCTTGTCGTTTTTCTTTTCATTCACGACGACGGGATCACGTGCCTGTTCCTTGGCAGCAAACAGCTCCACCGAGCGGTCATTGGCCGCCATCATTTTCTCGAAAGTTCTGTCGCCGCCGCCTTCAGCCATGACCAGAGAAGACATCACCAACGCCACTGCAAAGGCACTCAGTTGTGCAAATTTCATGTTTGATTCCTCGTTTGATTAACTAACGGGATCAAGGTAACAATCCGAACCTTTCGTGACGGTGGCGCGCAAATTACATATCCGTTATCTGGCACAAAAACCTGTGGGAGCGAGCCTGCTCGCGATAGCGGTGGGTCAGTCAACATTGATGTTGAATGGACTTGCGCCATCGCGAGCAGGCTCGCTCCCACAGGGAACAACTAGTTAGCGGGCGTTGCGTCCTCATCACGCCGATGCGCCAACTGATACAGCACCGGCAATATCAGCAGCGTCAGAATGGTCGAAGACAGAATCCCGCCAATCACCACCGTCGCCAGCGGACGTTGCACCTCGGCGCCAGTGCCCGTCGCCAAGGCCATGGGAATGAAGCCCAGGGACGCCACCAGCGCCGTCATCAACACCGGTCGTAGCCGCGTCAGCGCGCCTTCGTTGATCGCGTCGCCAAGGGAGCGCCCCTCCTCCCGCAGGTTGCGGATGAACGCAATCATCACCAGACCGTTGAGCACCGCCACCCCCGACAGCGCAATAAATCCGACACCCGCCGAAATCGACAACGGAATGTCCCGCAACCACAACGCCATGACGCCGCCGGTCAACGCAAACGGAATCCCGGTGAACACCAGCAAGCCGTCCTTGAGGTTGTTGAACATCATGAACAGCAGCCCGAACACCAACAGCAACGCGACCGGCACCACAATCTGCAAGCGTTTGGCCGCCGATTGCAACTGCTCGAACTGCCCGCCCCAACGGGTCCAGTAACCGGCTGGAACCTGAACATCGAGCTCGATCACCTCGCCCGCCTCTTTAACGAACGAACCGATGTCACGACCGCGCACGTTGGCGCTGACAATCACCAGGCGCTTGCCGTTTTCGCGACTGACCTGATTCGGGCCCAGCACCAGATCGAGGCTGGCGACTTCCTTGAGGGCGATGAAACCAATCTGATCGGCAGCCCCATTGAGCGGTGCCCGCACCGGAATCAGCAACACCGACAGACCTTCGATGTCCTTGCGCATGGCATCGGACAAGCGCACCACCATGTCGAAACGCCGGTCTCCTTCATACAGCGTCCCGGCTTTGCGCCCGCCGACCGCCACCGCAATGGTGTCTTGCACATCGCCGACGTTGAGCCCGTATCGCGCAGCCTTGTCGCGGTCGATGTTGATGGTCAGCACCGGCAGGCCGGTGGTTTGTTCGACTTTGACCTCGGACGCGCCATTGACCTTTTGCATGGCAGCGGCAATTTTCGCAGCCGTGGCGTTGAGCACGTCCATGTCATCGCCGAACACCTTGACCGCCACGTCGCTGCGCACGCCGGAGATCAGCTCGTTGAAGCGCAACTGGATCGGCTGGGACAATTCATAGTTGCTGCCCGGCAGCGTCGCAGCGGCTTGTTGCAATTCGGCCATCAGGGTCTGGCGAGACTTGCCCGGGTCCGGCCACTGCTCTTTCGGCTTGAGCATCACGTAGCTGTCGGAGATGTTCGGCGGCATCGGGTCGGAGGCGATTTCGGCGGTGCCGGTGCGGGCGAACACGCGCTCGACTTCCGGCACTTTGCCCAGGATCAGGGTTTCCAGACGCTGCTGCATATCGACCGATTGCGTGAGGCTGGTGCCCGGCACGCGCAAGGCTTGCAGGGCAAAATCACCTTCGCTGAGGCTCGGCACAAACTCGCTGCCCATGCGGCTGGTCAGTACGCCGCTGAGCACAATCACGCCCAGCGCCGCGCCCACCGCCACGGCGCGATGAGACATCACCCAGGCCAGCGCCGGCGCATAGGCCCGCCGCGCGCCGCGCATGACCACCCCTTCCTCTTCTTTGACTTTGCCGGTGACGAACAGCGCGATGGCTGCCGGGACAAAGGTGACGGACAAGAGCATGGCGCCCAACAGCGCAATCACGACGGTGAAGGCCATCGGGTGGAACATTTTCCCTTCGACACCGTTCAGGGCGAAGATCGGCAGGTACACGACCATGATGATCAACTGGCCAAAGATCAGCGGTCGGCGTGCTTCTTTGGCCGCTGCAAAGACTTCGTGGAAACGCTCGGAACGGCTCAGCAAACGCCCGTGATGGTGCTGTGCATGGGCCAGCCGCCGCAGGGTGTTTTCGACGATCACCACGGCGCCGTCGACGATGATCCCGAAGTCGAGGGCACCGAGGCTCATCAGGTTGGCGCTGACCTTGTTACTGAACATGCCGGTGAAGGTGAACAGCATCGACAACGGGATGACCATCGCAGTGATCAGCGCGGCGCGGATGTTGCCTAAAAACAGGAACAGAATCGCGATCACCAGAATCGCGCCTTCCACCAGGTTCTTTTTCACCGTGGCGATGGCTTTGTCCACCAGGTGCGTGCGGTCATACACCGGGACGGCAACCACACCTTCAGGCAGCGAGCGATTGATCTGCTCAAGCTTGCTGGCCACTGCCTGGGAGACGGTGCGACTGTTTTCACCGATCAGCATGAACACGGTGCCGAGCACCACTTCGCGACCGTTTTCGGTAGCGGCGCCGGTGCGCAGTTCGCGGCCGATGTCCACGGTTGCGACGTTCTTGATCCGGATCGGCGTGCCGTCGACGTTGGCCATCACGATATTCGCGATGTCCTCGGTACTCGCCACCTGCCCGGGCGCACGAATCAGCAACTGCTCGCCATTGCGCTCCAGGTATCCGGCGCCGACGTTGGCGTTGTTGCGTTCCAGCGCCGTGACCAGATCGGTGAGGGTCAGTTTGTAAGCCGCCAGCCGTTTCGGGTCGGGGGCGATCTGGTATTCCTTGGCGAAACCGCCGATGGTGTTGATCTCGGCCACACCGGGGACGTTGCGCAACTGCGGCTTGATGATCCAGTCCTGAATCACCCGCAAATCGGTCGGTGTGTAGGCCGAGCCGTCGTCCTTGAGCGCCCCTTCCCTGGCTTCCACCGTCCACAGGAAAATCTCGCCAAGCCCCGTGGAAATCGGCCCCATCACCGCTTCGGTGCCTTCGGGCAATTGCTCCTTGGCGATCTGCAAGCGCTCGTTGACCAGTTGCCGGGCGAAGAACAGATCGGTGCCGTCCTTGAAGATCACCGTGACCTGCGACAGCCCCGAACGCGACAGCGAACGGGTCTGCTCCAGCGCCGGCAAACCGGCCATGGCGGTTTCAATCGGGAAGGTGATGCGTTGCTCGGTTTCCAGCGGCGAAAACCCGGCGGCACCGGTGTTGATTTGCACCTGGACGTTGGTGATGTCGGGCACGGCGTCGATCGGCAGTTTTTGATAACTGGCGATGCCGAGGCCGGCCATGAGCAAAACGGCGAGCAGCACAATGATGCGCTGCTCGATGGCAAACTGGATCAGGCGTTCGAACATGAGAACCTTCTCGTCGAGGGGGCGGATCAGTGGGAGTCTTCAGTGAGCGTCTTTAATGAGAGTGTTCAGCCGAGGCTTTACCCAGTTCCGATTTGAGAACGAAGCTGCCGGACGCGGCGACTTGTGCGCCGGGTTCCAGGCCCTGAGTGACTTCCACCTGACCGGCCGCGCGACTGCCCAGCTCCACCGCTTGCGCCTTGAAGCCGTCGTCGGTGCGCACGAACACCGTGGGTTTGTCCTCGACGGTCTGGATGGCGGCTTCGGGTACGGCGACTTTGGCCTGGCGGCTGTCGGTCGCCACCAGCGCGGTGACGAACAGTCCGGGGCGCCACGAGCCTTGCGGGTTTTCCAGGGTGACGCGAACGGTGGCGGTGCGCGTCTGTTCACCGAGCAAACTGCCGACGTAGGCCACGGTGCCGGCGACTTCGGCATTCAATTCCGGGGCGCTGACGGTGACCGGTTTACCCACCTGCACCTTGGTCAGATCCTTGGGCGAAACGCCGAAAGTCACCCAGACCCGGGACAGATCCGAGAGCGTGAAAGCACTCGTGGCTTCGTCGACCACTTCCCCCGGCGTCAGGTGTTTTTCCACCACCACGCCGTCGAACGGTGCGCGCAGCTCATAACGATTGCCGCCGCTGGCGACCATGCTGCCGCTGAGTACGCTGATTTTTTGCCGGGCATTGTTCAGGGCGATTTCGGCTTCTTCCAACGCCTGTCGGGCCTGGAGGAAATCCTGTTCGGCGGAAATCTTGTCCTGCCATAACTGCTTCTCGCGTTCATACGTGGTGCGCGCCAATGCCAGACGCCGTAGCGCGGCAGCCTGCTCGCTGCGCTGATCAGAAACCTGCTGACTGGCAATCACCGCCAGCAATTGGCCCTTCTTCACCGTCTGCCCGAGATTGACCGACACCGACTCGACCACCCCGGGCACTCGCGGCACGACGTGGGCGGTGCGGTCTTCGTCAAAACGCACTTCGCCGGGGAACGGCAGGCCGAGGCTGATGCTTTGCGACCGCGCTTCGGCCAGTTGAATGCCTGCCGAGGCGATTTGCTCGACGCTCAGTGTCAGGTGTCCCTCTTCGCCCTCACCTTCGGCGTGCTCACCGTCGGCTGCGGCGCCCTCTTCGGCATGATCGGCATGCTCCGCCGCTTCATCGGCGTGGACGTCAATGGGTGAGTTGCCCGTCCACGTCGAACCGATACCCATGCCCAGTGCCAACGTCGCCACCGCGACAACGATCAGTTTTTTATCCATGGAAACTCCTCTGCGTCAGGCCATCGCGCAGTGATCTAAAAGATGAAATTCAGGGGCTGACTGCAAACGCACCGAGATCGCCAAAAATGCGTTCAATGCGCACCCGCGCGTCCGTTGCTTCAGCAACGGCCTGGATGTACTGCGTGCGGGCGCTGATCAGGGTGCGCTGGGCGTCGAGCACATCGAGGAAGCCGAACTTACCCATTTCGAAACCGCGCGTGGCAGTGTCGACCGCACTCTGCGCGGCGGGCAGAATCGTCTGGTTGAACGCGTTGACTTCGCCGTTGGCGGTCTGCCACTGCTCAAGGGTGGTCTGGATGTCCGTGCGCAAACGCAGCTCGGTGGCGTTGCGCAGATCCCGCGCCTGATCGGCGCGCCGCGCTGCCGCCAGCACGTTGCCCTGATTGCGGTTGAACAGCGGAATCGGCATCGACAACCCGACCACGTTCACCCGCTCGCGCTCCAGTTCGTTGTACTGACTGCCGACACTCACGGTCAGATCGGGAATCCGCTGGGCCTTTTCCAGACCCAATGAGGCTTCGCGCTGATCGATCTGCAATTTGGCCAGTCGCAACTCGGCGGTCTCATTCAGACGCTCAAGCAACCGGGTCGCTGGCGGCACGCTGGACATGCCTTGCACGGCCGTCTGCACATTGACCGACATCGGCAACGGGGCGCCCATGACCTGCGCCAGTTGCTGGTAGGCATTGGCCTGGTCGCGCTCGGCGCGGCTCAGTTCCAGACGCACTTGCGACAATTGCACCTGCGCCCGCGTGCCTTCGACCGGCGACAATTTGCCCGCCTCGATACGCCCCTGCGCCACCCGCAAACCGTGCTCGGCCAGTTGCAGCGACTGACGCGACAACTGCAACCGCTGCTGCGCGGTCTGTGCACTGGAGAACGCTTGAATCACATCGGCGCGCAGAGCGTTGCGCTTGCGCTCCAGTTCGATCCCGGCCGCATCCTGCGCGCGGCTCGCGACGCCGATACGTGCGCCGCGCTTGCCGCCCAGCTCAATTGGCTGGCTGATCAGCACCGTTGTGGTTCGCGAATCGCGCCGGGTGTCTTCGGCCTCCCACGACAGTTCGGGGTTGGGGATCAAACCGGCTTGCTGCCGATCCCCTTGGGCAATACCGATTTCCCACTGGGCGGCAGCCAAGTCAGGGTTGCCAGCAAACGCCGTTTGCAAGGCCTGATCCAGCGTCAGCGTCGAGCCGGACGAAACCGCCGCCAAACCGGGGCCGGCCAGCAACAAAAGGCAGCTGGCCGTGACCACCGCTCCTGTTTTTTTCAGGCGTGATCGCGCCGTCAGTTCTCTTAAACCGAGCAATTGAATACTTCCTTTCTAAATCAAGAAAATTCGATGCCGCCACGGTAGGGTTTTGAACTTATCGACAAGGTGACTGGAACATTACAAATTCGTTATCCACGGTCACGACAAGTTGTTTTGCTTTAGCATGAAAAGTGCAAAATCCGATATCGCAATACATAGAAACAAATACCCTATCGTTATCCGTCGAACAGCACTTGTCTGAATTCAATTCCCATGAGGCAGATGAACTTTCCGCTTCATCCGGTGCAACATGCCGTCGCAGAGAACGAAATTAAAGGCTAGAAATCAAGCTCTTCAGTTGACTCTGTAGCCACTACAGACTTTATCGTGCACGCCTTCAGATGGAGATCTTTCTGTAGGAAAACAGAAAATCAAACAATTAGCTGTTACTGAAACACGTCCGGAAGCCCCTACAAAAACAACAACTTTCCCGGCCACCTTAATTAAATACCCATTGAATAAACAGGGTGACTGATCATGCGAATTCTTGTCGTCGAGGACGAGTTTAAAACTGCCGAATACTTACATCAGGGATTGACGGAAAGTGGTTATATCGTTGACCACGCGGCCACCGGTGCCGATGGACTGCACCTGGCCCGACAGCAGGTGTATGACCTGGTGATACTGGACGTCAATCTGCCGGAGCTGGACGGCTGGGGCGTGCTGGAACAACTGCGTCGCACCCACTCCACCCGGGTGATGATGCTGACTGCACGGGGTCGTTTGGCGGACAAGATCCGTGGCCTCGACCTGGGTGCCGACGATTATCTGGTCAAGCCGTTCGAGTTTCCGGAATTGCTGGCGCGGGTGCGCACCCTGATGCGTCGCAGCGAGAACACTCCGGTGCCGCAGGTGCTCAAAGTCGCCGATCTGGAACTCGATCCCGGACGCCATCGCGCGTTCCGTGGCGAACAGCGCATCGACCTGACCACCAAGGAGTTCGCCCTGCTGCACCTGCTGATGCGCCAGTCTGGCGAAGTGCTGACCCGCACCCAGATCATCTCGCTGGTGTGGGACATGAACTTCGATTGCGACACCAACGTGGTCGAAGTCTCGATCCGCCGTCTGCGGGCGAAAATCGACGACCCGTTCGACAACAAATTGATCCATACCCTGCGCGGTGTCGGCTATGTGCTGGAGGCACGGGAATGAAGCCTGCCAGCCTGTCGCTGCGGCTAGGTCTGACGGTCAGTATTCTCGGGGCGCTGCTGGTGGTGTTCTTGGCGATTCTCGCGTATTTCGCCCTGACCCATGAGCTGAACGCGTTATCCAGAGACAGTCTGGAAAGGAAAATGGAGCAGGTTGAACACAGCCTGTCGCTGTACACCGATACCGGCGAAATCAGTACGAAACCGCATATCTTGCTCGATCAAGTCATGGGGCACGACAACCTCACCCTGACCATTTACGACCGGACCAACTGGCGCACGCCGCTGCTCAAATCCGGCTCAGGCATGGCCGATCCGCGCCAACAAATCAAAGCGGTCCGGTCGGTGACCGATCAGTTGGCCTACTCCGTCAGCACCGACGCTCAGGACGCAAAATTCCTCACCGCCTCCCGACTGATCCGCATCAAGGACGGCACCAGCGTCCCGGTGCTGCTATCGATGGACAATGCCCACGATCAGGCGCTGCTCAATGCTTATCTGCGCTCGACATTGATTGCGCTACCGTTGCTGCTGATCTTCATCGGTCTCAGTGCCTGGGCGGCGGTGCAGCGCGGTCTGGCGCCGATGCGCGAGTTTCGCAAGGTGGCGGCGATGGTTTCGACGCAAGACCTCGACCATCGGCTGTCGGTGGTGAACATGCCTCAGGAACTCAGTGAACTGGCACAAGGCATCAACTTCATGCTGCACCGCCTCGACAGCGGCGTGCAGCAGTTGTCGCAGTTCTCCGACGATCTGGCCCACGAACTGCGCACGCCGATCAACAACTTGATGGGCAAGGCGCAGGTGATACTGTCCCGGGAGCGCACGGCCGAGGAATACAAAAACGTGTTGGTGTCCTGCACTGAAGAGCTGGAGCGCGTCGCGCGAATTGTCTCGGACATGCTGTTTCTGGCCCAGGTCAGTCACCCGTCGGCGCTCACGCCTTTCGAGTCGATTGCACTGGAGGATGAAGCGCTGAAAGTCGCCGATCTGTTTTCCCTGTCGGCTCAGGATAAGCAGATCGATCTGATCGTGGTCGGTAGCGCTCGGGTGCTGGGCGACCGCTTGATGATTCAACGGGCGATCTCCAACCTGCTGTCCAACGCCCTGCGCCACTGCCCGGCCGGGCAAACGGTTTCACTGCTGATTGAACAAGGGGCGACACAGGTCTCGCTGCTGGTCAGCAACCCCGGCATGGGGATCGAAGCGCAGCATCTGCCGCACCTGTTCGACCGCTTTTACCGGGTCGACAGCAGCCGGTCCCGCTCGCAAGGCAGCACCGGACTGGGCCTGGCCATCGTGCGCTCGATCATGAGCCTGCATCAGGGGGTGGCTGAGGTGAAGAGCTTGCCGGGTACGATGACGGTGTTCAGGTTGGGGTTTCCTGCGGTTGAAGGGGTGGCGCGCTGAGGTGTCAGGCTTCAGATCTGCACCGTCAGGGCCGGCCTCTTCGCGGGCAAGCCCAGCTCCCACAGGTTTCACCGGTGTTCACAAACCTTGCGAACAACCGAGCCCCTTGTGGGAGCGAGCCTGCTCGCGATTGGCGGCAAAAAAACACCAAAGAAAACGGCACCTCGCGGTGCCGTTCGCCTTTCACGGTTCAGCTTTTACTTACGCGCATCCGCCCACGATTTCAGCAGTTCGTTGTAGCTCACGGTTTCACCCTTGGGCTTCTCGTTGGCCAGTTTCGGCTTCGGTGCGCCCGGTTGGTCGAACCAGTATTGCGCGTCGCGCTCCGGGTTCATTTTCGGCGCGCAAGTGGCCTGGGCCTTGGAGCGTTCCAGACGGGTCATGATCGCGTCCTGATCCTTGGCCAGACCATCGAGCGCTTGTTGCGGGGTTTTCTCGCCGCTGGCGGCTTCAGCGATGTGGCTCCACCACAACTGCGCCAAACGCGGATAGTCCGGCACGTTGGTGCCGGTCGGTGTCCATTGCACCCGCGCCGGGCTGCGATAGAACTCGACCAGGCCACCCAGCTTCGGCGCCAGGTCGGTCATGGCTTGAGAGTTGATGTCCGACTCGCGGATCGGCGTCAGGCCGACGATGGTTTTCTTCAGCGACACGGTTTTCGAGGTCACGAACTGCGCGTACAGCCAGGCTGCGAGCTTCTGTTTCTCAGGTGTGGATTTCATGAAAGTCCAGGAACCCACGTCCTGATACCCCAGCTTCATCCCCTCTTCCCAGTACGGCCCTCTCGGCGACGGCGCCATGCGCCACTTCGGCGTACCGTCGGCGTTCACCACCGGCAGGCCCGGTTTGGTCATGTCGGCGGTGAACGCGGTGTACCAGAAAATTTGCTGGGCGATGTTGCCTTGGGACGGCACCGGGCCAGATTCGGAGAAGGTCATGCCCGCCGCTTCCGGTGGCGCGTACTTCTTCAGCCAGTCGACGTATTTGGTGGTGGCAAAAACCGCTGCCGGGCCGTTGGTATCGCCTCCGCGGGTCACGCTGGAGCCGACCGGATGGCAGTCTTCGACACGAATGCCCCACTCATCCACCGGCAAACCGTTGGGCAAGCCCTTGTCACCGCCGCCGGCCATGGAGAACCAGGCATCGGTAAAGCGCCAGCCCAGAGACGGGTCTTTCTTGCCATAGTCCATGTGCCCGTAGACCCGCTTGCCGTCGATTTCCTTGACGTCTTCGCTGAAGAATTTGGCGATGTCTTCATAGGCAGACCAGTTCACCGGCACGCCCAGTTCATAGCCATACTTTTCCTTGAACTTGGCTTTCAGCTCCGGGCGCTCGAACCAGTCGGCGCGGAACCAGTAGAGGTTGGCGAACTGTTGATCAGGCAATTGATAGAGCTTGCCATCGGGCGCGGTGGTGAAGGAGGTGCCGATGAAGTCCTTGATGTCGAGGGTTGGCGAGGTGAAGTTTTTACCTTCATTGGCCATCAGGTCGGTAATGGCTTCGGTCTTGCCGTAACGGAAATGCGTACCGATCAGGTCCGAGTCGTTGACCCAGCCGTCATAGATGCTCTTGTCCGACTGCATCACGGTCTGCAGTTTTTCCACCACATCGCCTTCTTGCAGCAGGTCGTGGGTGACTTTGATCCCGGTGATCTCGGTGAAGGCCTTGGCCAGCACCTTGGACTCGTATTCATGGGTGGTCAGGGTTTCCGAGACAACCTTGATGTCCATCCCGCGAAACGGCTCGGCCGCCTTGATGAACCATTTCAATTCCGCGAGTTGCTGATCGGCCGTCAAGGTGGACGGTTTGAATTCGCCGCCGATCCACTTTTTCGCGGCGTCTTCGTAGGCATCAGCCCAGGCCGATGCGCTCAAACCGCTGAGTGCCAGCATGGCTGCCAATGAAATGCTATGTCGCAGCTTATTGTTTTTGTCGAACATAGAGACCTCCTGTTTGATTTTCGGAGCAACATTGCCGAGCGATTCGACTAGCCCCAACGCATCACAGCCAACAGCCACACCAGGGACAACGCGAACGCTACCCAGATGCTCCAGTCGGTGACGCCGATTACCAGCAAATGCAGGTAGGCGCTGCCGAGAAGACCGATAAACAGCCGATCGCCACGGGTAGTGGCAATCGGCAGAAAACCACGCCGAGGAACACTCGGCGAACGCAACTCCCAGGTCGTCATACCCGCGAGGATCAAGGCAATGACGCTGAAGAACGCCGCCGTGGGGCCAGTCCAACTCATCCATTCCATCATCAGTTCCTCATACCCGGCCCAGGGCAAAGCCCTTGGCCACGTGGTTGCGAACGAACCAGATCACCAGCATGCCCGGCAGGATGGTCAACACCCCCGCCGCCGCCAGCACGCCCCAGTCGATACCGGACGCCGAGACCGTGCGGGTCATCACCGCGGCGATGGGTTTGGCGTTCACCGAAGTCAGGGTTCGCGCCAGCAACAGTTCGACCCAGGAAAACATGAAGCAGAAAAACGCCGTGACACCGATCCCGGAGCCGATCAAGGGGACAAAAATCTTCACGAAGAACTTGGGAAAGCTGTAGCCATCGATGTAGGCGGTTTCGTCGATTTCCTTCGGCACCCCGGACATGAAACCTTCGAGAATCCACACCGCCAACGGAACGTTGAACAGGCAATGAGCCAATGCCACCGCGATGTGCGTGTCGAACAACCCGATCGAGGAGTACAGCTGGAAGAACGGCAGCAGGAACACCGCCGGCGGTGCCATGCGGTTGGTCAGCAACCAGAAGAACAGGTGCTTGTCGCCGAGAAAGCGGTAACGCGAAAACGCATAGGCCGCCGGCAACGCCACGGTCAGGGAAATGATCGTGTTCATGCTGACGTAGTACGCCGAGTTGAGGTAACCGGTGTACCAGCTCGGGTCGGTGAAAATCACCTTGTAGTTGGCGAAGGTGAAATCCTGGGGAAACAGCGTCAGACCGCCGAGGATTTCGGTGTTGCTCTTGAAGGACATGTTCAACAGCCAGTAGATCGGCACCAGCAGGAACAGGATGTAGACCAGCAGTGGAATAAGCTTTCTCTTGCTCATGGCGGGCCTCACCGATTGGCGTCAGAGTGAGTCATGGCGGTGTAGAACAGCCACGACACCAACAGGATGATCAGGAAGTACACCAGCGAGAATGCCGCCGCCGGGCCAAGGTCGAATTGCCCTACGGCCATTTGGGTCAAGGTCTGACTCAAGAAAGTCGTGGCATTGCCCGGACCGCCACCGGTCAGCACGAACGGCTCGGTGTAGATCATGAAACTGTCCATGAACCGCAGCATCACGGCGATCAGCAACACGCTCTTGAGCTTGGGCAACTGGATGTGTCGGAAAACCGCCCAGGCCGACGCCCGATCGATCCGTGCGGCCTGGTAGTACACGTCCGGAATCGCCCGCAGACCGGAGAAACACAACAGCGCCACCAGCGAGGTCCAGTGCCAGACATCCATCACCAACACCGTGACCCAAGCGTCCATGGTGTTGGATGCATAGTTATAGTTCAGGCCCATGGCCTTGAGACTGGCGCCGAGCAGACCAATGTCCGCGCGGCCGAAGATCTGCCAGATGGTGCCGACCACGTTCCACGGGATCAGCAGCGGAATCGCCAGAATGATCAACACCAGCGACGACCAGCGGCCCTTGATCGGCATGGTCAGGGCGATGGCGATGCCCAACGGGATTTCGATCAGCAACACGCAGCCGGAGTAGATGAACTGGCGCAGCAACGAGTCATGCAACCGAGGGTCGAGCAGCACCTGCTTGTACCAGTCGGCGCCGACGAAGTAGCGGCTGGACTGGTCGAAGATGTCCTGTACCGAATAGTTGACCACGGTCATCATCGGGATCACCGCACTGAATGCCACCAGCAGGAACACCGGCAGCACCAGCCACCAGGCCTTGTTGTTCTGCACCTTGTTCATGGCAGCACCTCCAGCAAGTAATCATCGGCATAGACCATCAGCCACTGGGCCGGAAAACTGATGTACGCCGTGCCTTCGGGCACCGGCTTGTCTTCGGCCAGGCGTACTTTCAGCGGCGCGCCATCAAGGTTAAGTGTCATGATTTTGTAGGTGCCCAGGTCTTCGACGTGTACGACCTGTGCCTGCATCGCGTCATCAAAGGCCTCTTCCCACACATGGACGAACTCCGGACGGATGCCAACCTTCAGAGATTTCCATTCGGTGTCGGCGATTCGTTTCTGCATCGCATCGGACAACGGCAAGTGGGTCCCGGCGAAACCGACACCGCCGGCTTGCGGCTGGACCTCGATAAGGTTCATCCCCGGGCTGCCGATGAAGTAGCCGACAAAGGTGTGGCTCGGCCGCTCGAACAATTCCCGTGGTGTACCGAACTGCACGATTTGCCCGCCATACATCACCGCGATCTTGTCAGCGAAGGTCGAAGCTTCGAGCTGATCGTGGGTGACGTAGACCATGGTGATGTTGAACTGCTCGTGGATCTGCTTGAGCTTGCGTCGCAGCTTCCATTTCAGATGCGGGTCGATCACCGTCAGCGGTTCATCGAAGAGGATCGCCGACACGTCATCGCGCACCAGCCCACGGCCCATGGAGACTTTCTGTTTTTCATCGGCGGTGAGGTTGCGCGCCTTCTTGTGCAACAACGCCTGAAGGTCGAGGACTTCGGCGATTTCATGCACCTTGCTGAAGATTTTCGCTTCCGCCATGCCCTGATTGCGCAACGGGAAGGCCAGGTTATCGAACACCGTCATGGTGTCGTAGACCACCGGAAACTGGAAAACCTGGGCGATATTGCGCTTTTCCGGGGTCAGTTCGTTGACCACTTTGCTGTCGAACAGCACTTGGCCCTGGGACGGGCTGAGCAACCCGGAAATGATGTTGAGCAAGGTCGACTTGCCGCACCCCGAGGGGCCGAGCAGCGCATAAGCGCCGCCCTGCTCCCAGACGTGGTCCATTTCGCGAATCGCGTAATCCTCAGGGCCGGTCGGCGTAGGGGTGTAGCTGTGGGCAAGGCTCTGCAAACGGATTTCGGCCATCAGGCAACCCTCGCAATGCGGCGACCGGGCGCCTGAACCAGCCGCCCCTGCATATCGAACACAAACAGTTTATGGGTCGGGATATAGATGCGAATCGGCGCGTCGACGTCGTACTCATGAACACCCGGCAAATGCAGCACCAGCAGGAAATACTCGTTGCGCACGTGCAGGAAGGTTTCCGAGCCGCTGATCTCGGCCACCTCGACGGTCACCGCCAGTTCCAGATCGTCATCGTTGCTCGGCACCAGCGAGATGTGGCTGGGGCGCACGCCGAAACGGAACTCGCCCTCGCCCACCGGGCGTAGATCGACGTTCAACGGGAAGTGCACGAAATTGGCGAAGCTCACTTCATTGCCGGCGATGCGCCCCGGCATCAGGTTGATCGGCGGCTCGGAGAACAGCTCCGCCGCCAGCACGGTTTGCGGCTGGTGATACACCTCGGAGGACTTGCCGCTCTGAATCACCCGACCTTCGTGAAGAATCGTGGTAGTACCGCCCAGCGCCAGGGCTTCGTTGGGTTCAGTGGTGGCGTAAATCGCGATGGTGTTGCGGGCCTTGAACAGCTCGCGCATTTCCTGACGCAACTCTTCGCGCAGCTTGTAGTCGAGGTTGACCAGCGGCTCGTCGAACAGAATCAGCTCAGCGTCCTTGACCAGCGCCCGGGCCATCGCCGTGCGTTGTTGCTGGCCGCCGGAGAGTTCCAAAGGATGGCGCTGGAGGAACTTCTCGATGCGCAGCATCTTCGCGGTTTCCAGCACTTTGCTCTGGATCAGTTCATTGGCAACGCCGCCCTGACGCAGCGGCGAGGCGATGTTCTCGAACACCGTCATGGTCGGGTAATTGATGAACTGCTGATACACCATCGACACGTTGCGCAAACGCACTGGGCGTTGGGTAACGTCGACACCGTTCATCAGGATGCGGCCGCTGTCAGGCTTGTCCAGACCTGCCATCAGGCGCATGAGGCTGGTTTTGCCGGACAGCGTGCGACCCAGCAAAACGTTGAAGGATCCGGGTTCGAAATTAAGGCACGCATCGTCGATCCAGGTCTGGCCCTCGATGGTGCGGCTGACGTGCTCCAGGATTAGTGACATGGCTCGGCCTTTTTATTATTTGGAGTCAAGCGACCGGAGCTATAGAGCGACTTTCGTGCCAGAAACTGCAAGCCTTTGATACAGCTCGAAAATCTTAAAAACAGTGGTAAAACCGCTTTCGTTGCTGAACAGAAATGAACAACCGTGACTGAACAATTGAACAATCCACCGGTTGACAATGAACAATAGTGAACAACACTCTGTGGGAGCGGGCTTGCTCGCGAATGCGGGCTGTCAGACACATTATTGGTGTTTGACAGTCCGCATTCGCGAGCAAGCCCGCTCCCACATGGAATCTCATAACAACAATAAAAATGCTGTTTCAGAGGCTGAATGCCATGGCCGCACCTGCCCTGCCGCTCTCCCACGACACCCTCATCCAGGACTCCTGGTCCCGTTGCCGCGCGTTCGGGCTCAATCATCAGAGCGCGCCGGCGTTCGATCAGTTGCCGGCCGATGGCATCGCCCAGTTACTGGAAAGCCAGCACTCACTGGTGCAGACCACTCATCAGGAAGTCCTGCCGTATTACGAGAACATCCTCAGCAACTCCAACTGCCTGATCATGCTCGCCGACAATCAGGGCCAGGTCCTGACGTCGTGGGGCACCCAGCGGTTTATCGAGCCGAGCCTGACCCGTGGTTTCAGCGCGGGCGCCAGCTGGATGGAGCGTTGCAGCGGCACCAACGCCATTGGCACCGCCCTCGCCTGCGAACAGGCCGTGCACATCGAACACGATGAACACTTCTTGAAAGCCAACCGCTTCATGACCGGTTCCGCCGCGCCGATTTTCGATGCCGAGCGCAAGGTGATCGCGGTACTGGACGTATCCAGTGACAGCTATCTGCCGCCCTCCCACACCTTGGGCATGGTCAAGATGATGAGCCAGACCGTGGAAAACCGGCTGATCCTCAACCTGTTCCACGGCCAGCATTTCCAGCTGACCTTCAACACCGGGCTGAACAACCTCGACAGCCAATGGGCCGGGTTGCTGATCTTCGACGAGACCGGTCAGGTGCTGTCGGCCAACCGTCGGGCCGACAATCTGTTGGGCATCAGCCTGTCGCGGGTGAGTGTCGAGAGTCTGTTCAAGGTGTCACTGCTGGAATTGATCAATCAACCCGATGGATTGCCGTTCGCCTTGCAGACATCCGGGCGTAATCGTTTTCAGTGTTTGTTGAAGCGACCGAAGCAGGCATCGATTCAGCCCAGGGTGTTTGCTGAGCCCAAAAGTACCGAGCCGAACGTCGCCGCATCGAACGCGATTAGCCTCAACACCCTGCACTTCGGCGACAGCCGCGTAGAAAAGGCCGTGCGTCAGGCCGAACGCTTGCTGGAGAAAGACATCCCCCTGCTGATCCACGGTGAAACCGGGGTCGGCAAGGAGGTCTTCGTCAAAGCGCTGCACCAGGCCAGTTCGCGCAGAAAACAGCCGTTCATTGCCGTCAACTGTGCGGCGATCCCCGCCGAACTGGTGGAATCCGAACTGTTTGGCTACGAGAAAGGCGCGTTCACCGGCGCCAATCAGAAAGGCAGCATCGGGCTGATCCGCAAGGCCGATAAAGGAACGCTGTTCCTCGATGAAATCGGCGACATGCCGTTGCCGACCCAGGCTCGGTTGTTACGGGTTTTACAGGAACGTTGCGTGCAACCGGTGGGCAGCAGCGAGTTGTTCCCAGTGGACATTCGGATCATTTCAGCGACCAACCGCTCGTTGCGCGAGCAGGTTCAGCTGGGGCGGTTTCGCGAAGATCTTTATTACCGCATCGGTGGCCTGACCCTGGAGCTGCCGCCACTCAGGGAGCGCAGCGACAAGCAGGCGCTGTTCAAGCGCTTGTGGGAACAGCATCGTGAACCATCGCAGTGGGCTGGGTTGAGCCCCGAAGTGATGGAGCTGTTCAGTCGTCATCCATGGCCGGGAAATTTGCGTCAGGTCAGCAGTGTGATGCAGGTGGCACTGGCCATGGCCGAGGAACAACCCGTGCGGCCGGAGCATTTGCCGGATGATTTTTTTGTCGATCTGGAGATGGAACCGGTGGATTCGCCAGAGCCGGTAGCCGTTGATTTGAATGATGCCGAGGCATTGAGTCGGCAATTGCAGGCGGCTGGGGGGAATATTTCGCACCTGGCCCGGCGGTTGGGGGTGAGCCGCAATACCCTTTACAAGCGATTGCGTCAGGTTGAGTGACGAGCGAACCGCACTAGCGGCGTTCGGCTTGAGACCATCGCGGGCAAGCCCGCTCCCACAGGGATTTGTGTCGTACACAAAATCGGAATCTACCTCGGTCATTGTGGGAGCGGGCTTGCCCGCGATGGCGCCAGCATGGGCACCGCCGCATTTGCGCCCTGCGCATAAACAAAAACCCGCACAAGGCGGGTTTTGTTTGTAGCCAATACAGCGATCAGTCAGCCAGACGCCAGGTCGTCCCGCCCTTGCCGTCTTCCAGCACCACGCCCATGGCGGTGAGCTGGTCGCGGATGCGGTCGGATTCGGCCCAGTCTTTATTGGCACGAGCCGTCAGACGCGCCTGAATCAGAGCATCGACTTGCGCCGCATCGACCCGCCCTTCGGCACCGGCCTGCAAGAAGTCATCGGCCTCAAGCTGCAACACACCCAAGACACTTGCCAGTTCCTTCAAGCGCGCCGCCAGACCCGCCGCGGCATCGAGATCGCTCTCGCGCAAACGGTTGATCTCGCGGACCATCTCGAACAGCACCGCACAGGCTTCCGGCGTGCCGAAGTCGTCGTTCATCACCTGGGTGAAACGCTCGACAAAGGCTTCGCCGCCCGCCGGCGCCGCGTTCGGCAGGCCTTTCAACGCATGGTAGAAACGCTCGAGCGCGCCCTTGGCGTCCTTGAGGTTGTCTTCCGAATAGTTGATCGCGCTGCGGTAGTGGCTCGACACCAGCAGGTAACGCACGACTTCCGGGTGGTACTTTTCCAGCACGTCGCGAATGGTGAAGAAGTTGTTCAAGGACTTGGACATCTTCTCGCCATTGATGCGAATCATGCCGCAATGCATCCACGCATTGGCGTAGGTCTTGCCGGTGGCCGCTTCGCTCTGGGCGATTTCGTTTTCATGGTGCGGGAACTCGAGGTCGCTGCCGCCGCCATGAATGTCGAAGGTCTCGCCGAGGCAGCAGGTCGACATCACCGAGCACTCGATGTGCCAGCCCGGACGACCGTCGCCCCAAGGCGATGGCCAGCTCGGCTCGCCCGGCTTGGCGCCTTTCCACAGCACGAAGTCCAGCGGGTCCTGCTTGGACTCGTCGACTTCGATCCGCGCGCCGATGCGCAGGTCTTCGATCTTCTTGCGCGACAGCTTGCCGTAACCCATGAACTTGGCGACGCGGTAGTACACGTCGCCATTGCCCGGTGCGTAGGCGTAGCCCTTGTCGATCAGGGTCTGGATCATCGCGTGCATGCCGGCGATGTGGCCGGTGGCGCGCGGTTCCATGTCGGGCTTCTTGATGTTCAGACGCGACTCGTCTTCGTGCATCGCCGCGATCATGCGCTCGGTCAGCGCCTCGAACGACTCGCCGTTTTCACGGGCGCGATTGATGATCTTGTCGTCGATGTCGGTGATGTTGCGCACGTAGGTCAGGTCGTAACCGCTGAACCGCAACCAGCGGGTCACCAGGTCGAACGCGACCATGCTGCGGCCATGGCCCAGGTGGCAGTAGTCGTACACGGTCATCCCGCAGACGTACATGCGCACCTTGTTGCCATCCAGAGGCTTGAAGACTTCTTTGCTCTTGGTGAGCGTGTTGTAGATCGTAAGCACGACAGTTCCTTAAGACTTGATCACTGGCCCCACGAATCACGCAGGGTCACGGTACGGTTGAACACCGGAGCGCCCGGTTTCGAGTCCTTGATATCCGCGACGAAGTAACCTTCGCGCTCGAACTGGAAACGGTCTTCTGGCAGTGCATTGCCCAGCGAGGGTTCAGCACGACAACCGGTGAGAACTTGCAGCGAGTCAGGGTTGATGTTGTCCAGGAAACTGGCGCTGTCTTCGGCCTTTTCAGGGTTGGCCGAACGGAACAGGCGATCGTACAGACGCACTTCGCATTCGACGCTGGCCGCGGCCGGCACCCAGTGCACCACGCCTTTGACCTTGCGGCCTTCAGGGTTCTTGCCCAGGGTTTCCGGGTCATAGGAGCAACGCAGTTCGACGATGTTGCCCTCGGCGTCCTTGATCGCTTCGTCGGCACGGATCACGTAGCTGCCGCGCAGACGCACTTCGCCGTTCGGCTCCAGGCGCTTGTAGCCTTTTGGCGGCTCTTCCATGAAGTCTTCACGGTCGATGTAGAGCTCGCGGGCGAACGGCAGAACCCGCACGCCCATGTCTTCTTTCGGGTGGCACGCCAGTTCGAGGTTTTCGACCTGACCTTCCGGGTAGTTGGTGATCACGACTTTCAGCGGACGCAGCACGCACATGGCGCGTGGAGCGCTGTGGTCGAGGTCGTCACGGATGCTGAATTCGAGCATGCCGAAGTCCACCACGCCGTCGGAACGGTTGGTGCCGATCATTTCGCAGAAGTTGCGGATCGATTTCGGCGTGTAGCCACGGCGGCGGAAGCCCGACAGCGTGGACATGCGCGGATCGTCCCAGCCATTGACGTGTTTCTCGTCCACAAGCTGCTTGAGCTTGCGCTTGCTGGTGATGGTGTAGTTCAGGTTCAGGCGGCTGAACTCGTACTGACGCGGGTTCGCCGGTACTGGCAGGTTCTCGAGGAACCACTCGTACAGCGGACGGTGGCTTTCGAACTCCAGGGTGCAGATCGAGTGCGTGATGCCTTCGATGGCGTCCGACTGACCGTGGGTGAAGTCGTAGTTCGGGTAGATGCACCACTTGTCACCGGTCTGGTGGTGGTGCGCGTGACGGATGCGATACATGATCGGGTCGCGCAGGTTCATGTTCGGCGAGGCCATGTCGATCCTGGCCCGCAGCACGCGTGCGCCGTCCTTGAACTCGCCGGCCTTCATGCGGGCGAACAGGTCGAGGTTTTCTTCAACCGAGCGGTCGCGGAACGGGCTGTTCTTGCCCGGCTCGGTCAGGCTGCCACGGTATTCCTTGGCCTGTTCAGGGGTCAGGTCGTCGACGTAAGCCTTGCCGGCCTTGATCAGCGCTACCGCCCAGTCGTGCAACTGGTCGAAATACTGCGAGGCATAGCGCACTTCACCGGACCATTCGAAGCCCAGCCATTTGACGTCGCTTTCGATCGCGTCGATGTACTCCTGGTCTTCCTTGGCCGGGTTGGTGTCGTCGAAACGCAGGTGCGTGACGCCGCCGAATTCCTGGGCCAGACCGAAGTTCACACAGATCGACTTGGCGTGACCGATGTGCAGGTAACCGTTGGGCTCAGGCGGGAAACGGGTGACGATCTGCGTGTGCTTACCCGAGTCCAGGTCCGCCTGGATGATCGGGCGCAGGAAATTGACCGGCACGGCAGGGCCGGTCTTGGAATTCGAGGTAGGGTCGACAGTGGGCTTGCTCATAGGATCCTTGAACGTACAAGTGCGCGGCCAGTTGGCCAAATCAAAGCGGCTGTTATAAATCAAAGGGGCTTATCATAGCCGATGCTGTCAAGTGGCTGACAGAGCAGGCCGGCAATCGGTTGCATTTAATCGGCTGCCGATGAAAAACAGCCTCGAAATTCGCGCCCGGCACGCTAAACTGCGTGCCTTGGCCGACACTGGCCGGACCGGTTGAGGGCCAAAGCGCCCCGAAACCCACGAATTTCTTGAAAGAGTACCCATCATGACCCAAGTCAAACTGACCACCAACCATGGCGACATCGTCCTGGAACTGAACGCTGAAAAGGCACCGCTGACCGTTGCCAACTTCATCGAGTACGTTAAAGCCGGTCACTACGAAAACACTGTTTTCCACCGCGTCATCGGTAACTTCATGATCCAGGGCGGCGGTTTCGAGCCAGGCATGAAAGAAAAGAAAGACAAGCGTCCAAGCATCCAGAACGAAGCTGACAACGGCCTGCCGAACGTGAAGTACAGCGTGGCCATGGCCCGCACCATGGAGCCGCATTCGGCTTCCGCCCAGTTCTTCATCAACGTGGCTGACAACAGCTTCCTGAACCACAGCGCCAAAACCGTTCAGGGTTGGGGTTACGCCGTATTCGCCAAAGTAGTCGAAGGCACCGACGTGGTGGACAAGATCAAAGGCGTGGCCACGACTTCCAAAGCCGGCCACCAGGACGTACCCGCAGAAGACGTGATCATCGAGAAAGCCGAGATCATTGAGTGATACTGCTGATTTCAGACTTGCATCTGGAAGAGGAGCGCCCGGACATTACCCGGGCGTTTCTGGATTTGCTCGCTGGACGCGCCCGCTCAGCGAGTGCGCTGTACATCCTGGGCGACTTTTTCGAGGCGTGGATTGGCGACGATGCCATGACGCCGTTCCAGCGTTCCATCTGCCAGGCCCTGCGCGATCTCAGCGACAGCGGCACGGCCATTTTTCTGATGCACGGCAATCGCGACTTCATGCTCGGCAAGGCCTTCTGCAAAGCAGCCGGCTGTACCTTGCTCAAAGATCCGAGTGTCGTGCAGTTTTACGGCGAGCCGGTGCTGTTGATGCACGGCGACAGCCTCTGCACCCGCGACGAAGCGTATATGAAGCTGCGGCGCTACCTGCGTAACCCGATCACCCTGTTCATCCTGCGCCACCTGCCCTTGGGCACCCGGCATAAACTGGCGCGCAAGCTGCGCAGTGAAAGCCGTGCGCAGACGCGGATGAAGGCCAATGACATTGTCGATGTCACACCGGAAGAGATTCCACGGATCATGCAGCAATATGGCGTGAAAACCTTGATCCACGGCCATACCCATCGCCCGGCCATCCACAAGTTGCAGATTGGCGCGCAGGCTGCCAAACGCATTGTGTTGGGGGATTGGGATCGTCAGGGTTGGGCGTTGCAGGTGGATGAGCAAGGGTTTGCGCTGGCGCCGTTTGATTTCGCCCCGCCGCCACAACTCGCAGCACCCGCAAACTAACGGCCGAACACAAAACCCTTGTGGGAGCGAGCCTGCTCGCGAAAGCGGTGGATCAGTCAACAATGATGTTGAATATGCCACCGCATTCGCGAGCAGGCTCGCTCCCACAGGGATTGTGTTTGACTTAGTGACCGGCAGAAGCCGGCCCCGCCTTCGCCGCAAACGGCGGTTTCGCCAACCACACCAACAGAATCAACCCCATGAACGCCCACCCCAGCAACGTGAAGTAATCCACGGTGGAGAGCATGTACGCCTGACTGGTCAGCACATGATCCAGCTGTGCGTAGGCCGGATTGCCCGCACCGCCCAATGCATTCAAGGCATCCCGGGTCGCCGGCTCATAGGTGGTGATGCTTTCACTCAAATACGCATGGTGCTGATCGGCCCGGCGAATCCAGATCCAAGTGGTCAACGACGCCGCAAAACTACCGCCCAGGGTCCGCAGGAAAGTCGCGAGACCCGCGCCGTCGGCAATCTGGCTCGGCGGCAAGTCCGACATCAAAATGCTCAGGGTCGGCATGAAGAACAGCGCCACGCCGATGCCCATGAACAGCTGCACCAGCGCGATGTGCTGGAAGTCCACTTCGTTGGTAAACCCGGCACGCATGAAGCAACTCAAACCGATGCAGAGGAACGCGCCACCAGCCAGCAGCCGCAGGTCGAACCTGTGCGCATACTTGCCGACAAACGGCGACAGCAGCACCGGCAGAATGCCAATCGGTGCCACCGCCAGTCCGGCCCAGGTGGCCGTGTAGCCCATCTGGGTTTGCAGCCATTGCGGCAGGATCAGGTTAATGCCGAAGAACCCGGCGTAACCGCCCACCAGCACGATGGTACCGATGCGGAAGTTGCGGTAAGCGAACAGCCGCAGGTTGACCACCGGGTGTTTGTCGGTCATTTCCCAGATCACGAACACCGCCAGCGCAATCACTGAAATAGCCGCGCCGATGATGATGAAGTTCGATTCGAACCAGTCCAGGTCATTGCCCTTGTCGAGGATCACCTGCAATGCCCCGACACCGATGATCAACGTGATCAGTCCCACGTAATCCATCGGCTGGTAACTGGTCTCCACTGGACGCGCCTTGAGTTGCTGGCGCACCACCATCACCGCAAAGATCCCGATCGGCACGTTGATAAAGAAAATCCACGGCCAGCTGTAGCTGTCGGTAATCCAGCCGCCGAGGATGGGCCCTGCAATCGGCGCCACCACCGTGACCATCGCCAGCAACGCCAGGGCCATGCCGCGCCTTGCGGGCGGGTAGACCGCGATCAACAGCGTCTGGGTCATCGGGTACAACGGCCCGGCCACCAGGCCTTGAAGCACCCGAAAGCCGATCAGCTCCGGCATCGAGGTTGAGATACCGCACAGAAACGACGCCAGCACGAACAGCATCGTCGCCCAGAGAAACAACTTCACCTCACCGAAACGCCGGCTGAGCCAACCGGTCAGCGGCAGCGCGATAGCGTTGCTCACCGCAAACGAGGTGATCACCCAGGTGCCCTGCTCCGAACTCACGCCCAGGTTGCCGGAAATCGTCGGCAAGGCCACGTTGGCGATGGTGGTGTCGAGCACCTGCATAAAGGTCGCCAGCGACAGGCCGATGGTGCTGAGCAGCAAGCTGGGGGGCGAGAAAGAGGCGTTATTGCTCATCGCGAATCCTTTGGTGCTGAATTTTTTGGAGCGGGGCTCGCGCTGCGCCCGTTACAGGCGCAGCTGACGGATTGGCGAATCAGCGTTGCGCGGTTTTGCTGACCGCGGCGCTGTTGTCGTGGATCAACTGGGTGATCATCGCGTCGGCCTCGGCCAACTGACGGTCGTAGACGCTGGTGCTGAACGACGCCTTTTGCGGCGGCTGTTGCGCCAGCACCGGGCCGCTCTGGTCGCGCAGGTTCACAGCGACCTGAGTCGACAGGCCGACCCGCAATGGGTGTTTGGCCAGCTCTTCGGCATTGATGTGAATCCGCACCGGCACCCGCTGCACGATCTTGATCCAGTTACCGGTGGCGTTCTGCGCCGGCAGCAAGGCAAACGCGCTGCCGGTCCCGGCGCCGAGGCTGTCGATGGTGCCGCGGTATTTGACGTCGCCGCCGTAAACGTCGGCTTCGATGTCCACCGGCTGACCGATGCGCATGTCACGCAGCTGGGTTTCCTTGAAGTTGGCGTCGATCCACAGCTGATCCAGCGGGATCACCGCCATCAGCGCCGTGCCCGGCTGGACTCGCTGGCCGAGTTGCACGGTGCGTTTGGCGACATAACCGGTGACCGGCGCGATCAAGGTGCTGCGGGCGTTGTTCAGGTACGCCTGACGCAATTGCGCGGCGGCGGACATCACGTCCGGGTGCGAAGAAACCACGGTGTCATCGACCAGTGCGCTGGTGGTCTTGAGCTGTTGCTGGGCGTTGGCCAGGGCGTTTTGCGCCGAGGTCAGGTCATCGCGAGCGTGGGACAGTTCTTCCTGGGAAATCGCTCCGCCAGCGGCGAGGTTTTTCCGGCGATTGAAGTTGTCCTGAGCCTTTTGCACGTCGGCCTGCTGGGCATTGACCTGGGCTTTCATGCCGTCGACGTTGCTGTACAAACCGCGTACCTGGCGCACGGTGCGGGCCAGATTGGCCTGGGCACTTTGCAGGCCGACTTCGGCATCGTTCGGGTCGAAATTGACCAGCACCTGGCCTTCGTGAACCAGGTCGCCATCGTCGGCGCCGATGCTGACCACCGTGCCGGTGACCAGCGGGGTGATTTCCACCACGTTGCCGTTCACATAGGCGTCGTCGGTGCTTTCGCTCCAGCGACCGAAGAATTGGTGATAACCCCAGACGCCGGCTCCGGCAAAAATCACCATGATCGTCAGGACAAACAGCATCACTTTGCGCTTGCGCGGGTTGCTCGTGTCTTGAGTGTCGTCAGGGGTTGAAATTGTATTGGCAGTGGCCATGACAAGTACCTTGAATTAGTTGTGCTGCGTGGCTGGGGTTGCGTTGGCTGCGGTCAGGGTTTCGCCCTGAAAACCGCCACCCAGCGCCTGCATCAGTTGAATCGACAGGTCGATCTGCTCGGCATTCAGATTGGCCAGCTGACGCTGGGCCTGGAGCAATTGCTGCTCGATGCTGAGCACGTCCAGGTAATTCCCGATGCCGGAACCGTAGCGCTGGACCACGGTGTTGTAAGAATCCTGGGCAATGTCGGTGGCGTGTTGCTGGGCACCGATTTGCCGGCCGATATCGTGCAACTGGTTGATGGTGTTGCTGACATCACCCAGAGCGCTCACCAGGCTTTTGTTGTACTGCGCCACCGCGAGGTCGTAATCGGCGTCGCGGGAATCGAGGTCGGCACGCAGGCGGCCGCCGTCGAAAATCGGTACCGAGAGGGTTGGAGCGATGTTGAAGAAGCGACTGGCGGAACCGAACATCGCATCGCCTAGCAACGACTCGACACCGGCCGCCGCGCTCAGGTTGAGGTTGGGGTAGAACCGGGTCTTGGCCGCCGCGATGTTTTTGCTCGCCGCTTCAACCCGCCAGCGTGCCGCCACCAGGTCCGGGCGACGACCGAGCAATTCCGCAGGCAACACCGACGGCAACGCGACTGCACTGGCCTGAAGGACTTGCGGTCGGGCGATTTCATTGCCGCGATCCGGGCCTTTGCCCAGCAGCACCGCCAAGGCGATTTTCGCGCTTTGCAGGCGTTTCTCGGCGTCGATCAGGCTGGCTTCGGCGCTGGCTTCCAGGCTTTCGGTCTGCTGGAACTGGTACTGACTGTCGATCCCCGAACTCAGGCGACGCTGGCTGAGGTCGAGCATTTGCTTGGTGCGTTTGAGGTCTTCGCTGGCCAGGTCATGGATGACGTGCGCCTGCCCCAGATCGCTGTAGGCACGGGCGACTTCGGCAGACAAGGTCAACTGCGCCGCCTGCTGATCGACTTCGGCGGCACGGGCCTGGCCCAATGCGGCTTCCCAGGCGTCGCGCTGACCACCCCAGAGGTCGAAGGTGTAATTGAAGCTGGCGCCGAGATTACGCACGGTGGAATACGTTCCACCCTGCCCGCTCGGGTCCTGATCGCGAGCCAGACGCGAACGGCTGACACCGGCGCTGGCATCGAGGGTCGGCATGCGCGCGGCGTCGGCGGCATAGGCGGCAGCGCTGGCCTGGTGAGCGCGGGCGTCGGCGATTTGCATGTCGGGGCTGTCGTGCAGGGCTTCGCGGATCAGGCCGTTGAGCTGCGGGTCGCCGAGGCTTTTCCACCAGTCGCTTTTTGGCCAAGCCGCGGGCGACAGGGTCACGCCGTTGAGGGATTGCCCGGCCTTGAGATTTTTCGCATCGAGGCTGACGCCTTCGGTGGTCAGGCCGCTGTAGCTGGCGCAGCCGGCGAGGCTCATGGCCAACAGCACCAGGCTCAGGCCGCTACGCAGGCTTTTACTGTTCATTGCCACCTACCCGCAGCAAGGTGATCGAGTCACCCGCCGCTACCAGAATTTTCTTCAGGATCTTTTCCAGGGTTTTCAATTCTTCCGGGGTGATGGCGCCAGCCAGTTCGTTCATGGCATCGGCGCCGATCTGCGGCAGCTGGTCAGTCAACTGCTGGCCTTGTTCGGTCAGCATCAGTTGCACCTGACGGCGGTCTGCCTCGGAGCGTTGGCGGGCAAGGAAACCTTTCTGTTCCAGACGATCGAGCATGCGGGTCATCGAACCGCTGTCCAGCGACAAGTGACGGCACAGCTCGGCCGGGGTATCGACGCCGAACTGGGCCATGATGATCAGCACTTTGAACTGCGCGGCGGTGATGCCGTGGGGTTCCATGTGCGTGTCGATGATCCGGTCCTTGAGCAGCGCGGCGCGGCCGAGCAAGAGGCCGAGATGGCAATTATGGAAATCGTATGAGGAGAAATGTTTCATCTGACCACCAATTAGCTGCCTAGGCAGTGAATGTATGTCGAGATATTACTGCCTAGGCAGCCAATGTCAACGCAATAGTTAGGCTGCTTTGTATTTAGCTGATAAACGGGGCCGGATTATGCGGTGGACGCTCTGACGCCATCGCGGGCAAGCCCGCTCCCACAGGGATCACACTGAACCTTGTGGGAGCGGGCTTGCCCGCGATTGGGGGCGACGCGGTATCTGGAAGGGAAAGCGGGGTTAGAAATCCCGCTTGTAGAAGATGTCCAGCGAACTGGCCACGCCGCTGGCGGCTTCGAGGTAGACCTTTTTGCTCAGCTTGTAGCGCAAGGCGATGGTGTTGGCTGGTTCGAACACCCCAACCCCATAACGCAAGCTGAGTTTTTCCGAAATATTGCCGCTGGCCACCACCGCGGTGTTAGTACCGCTGCCCTGAGTATCGAGCTGGAAGTCCTGAATGCCCAGATCCTTGGCCAAGCCGCTGGTCACGCCGGAGCTGCCCATCAAGCCCAACCCGAGGGCGGCCTGGGCGAGCATGTTGTTGTCTTCACCCGTGGTGCTCAGCGGACGCCCCAGCACCAGATAGGACAACGCCTGCTCCTGACTCATCGCCGGTTCGGAAAAGATCTGCGTGGTCGGCTGCTCGGCACTGCCACTCAGGCGAATGCCGGCGATCACGTCGTCGGTCTGGCGAATCGCTTCGATATCGAGGTACGGCTGATCGATGGGGCCGGCAAACAACAGACGCGCCCGGCGCACCGTCAGCCGCTGACCGTAGGCGCGATAACGCCCGTCGTTGAGCCACAGCTCGCCTCGGGTGTCCATGTTGTCGCCGATGTGCACATGGCCTTGCAGATTGGCGGTCAGGCCGAACCCGGCAAAGCTGAGTTTGTCTTCCCCGACCACCACATCGACGTCCATCGCCATGGCCATCGGCGGCTTGCCCTCTTCGGTCTGCTGACCGACGATCACCGTGTCATCGGAGACCTTGACCGTCGACGGCGGCAACTCGCGCACGGTAATTTCGCCCTTGGGCACCAGCACCTTGCCGACGACCGCCAGTTTGTCGTCCTTCATGGAGATTTTCAGGTCCGGTGCCATTTCCAGCTTGGCATAAGGCTCGACCGTGACCGGCAACTGCGAACCTTTGAGCGCCAGATCCACGATCAATGCCTGCCCCCAGGCGATGTTGCCGTTCAGGCTGCCCTGCCCGGTCTTGCCGCTCTTCCAGCCGCCGTTCAACTGAACGGTTTCGCCGACAATCACGGCTTGAAGTTGCAAGGCCTCCAAATCCATCGGTAATTCAGAGCCGGAGATTTCGCCGTCACTGAGCAACAAGTTGCCGTTGACCAGCGGCGCCAGCAACCCGCCGGACAGCGTGCCACTGCCGTTCAAATGCCCGGTGAGTTTCTCGACCATCGGCACAAACGGCCGCGCCACCGACAAATCCAGACCACTGAGGCGGAACGAGCCGGTCAGCGGTTTGTTCTTCGGCAACGGGTTGATCTGCGCCTGAAGCATCAGCTCACCGAGCTTGCCGCCGACGAAGTTGAGGTCGGTGTCGATGCGTTTGGGCGTGAGCTTGCTGGTAAGTTTCAGGGTCTGGTACGGGAAGTCCAGCCATTGCTCCTTTTCCTTCATGCGCAATGTGCCGCCGCTGGCATCGACGCTGATCTGGCCATTCGGGCCACTGGCCGGCACGTCCAGTTGCAGGTCGGCGTTGAGCTTGCCCTGCCAGGCGAAATCCTTCGGCAACCATTGCGCCAGGCTGTCGATGGGGAATTGCTTGAGGTGGTAACGCAGCTTCGGCTCAGGCATCAAGCGCTGATCTTCGCCGCACAGGCTGGCCGGGCCGGACATCCAGCAATGGGCGCCGAAATTGATTTTGCCGTCCGCCAGCCGCTCAAGTTTCGCCGGACTTTGCAGCTTCCAGTCCTGACCGCCGGCCTGGATATCGCCGCTGGCCAGACGCCCGCGCCAGTTGCCCTTATCCAGCGTGCCGTCAAGACCAAGGGCCAGTTTCAGCTTCGGCCCTTGCAGGTCGAGCATCAGTTTCTGGTTTTTGATGTCGCCCTGGCCGCTGGCGGTCAACGTGCCCAGTGATGTGTCGCCGGTCTGAATGCCGCTGCCCTTGAGGTCGACCTTCGCTCGCTGGGCGCTGTCGAGGGTGGCGTCCAGATTGAGGCTTTGCAGGCGGTTGTCTTCGAAAACCAGTTGCGTGCCTTGCAGGGCGAGCTTGCCTTGCGGTGCCTTGAGCGTGCCAGCGACATCGACCCGACCATTGAGCTGGCCGCGCAGTTGCGGCCAGAGCTGGGCCAGTCGCGGCAGCTTGATGTCGATCTGGCCGGCGAGTTTCTGTTGCAGGCTGCCCTTGCCATTGATGCTGTTGTCACCGAGGCGAATCTGCAACGCGCTGAGGTTCCATTGCTCGCCGCCGCCATCGGCCTTGGCTTGCAACACCGCCGGTTGCCCGCGCAGTTTGCCTTTCAGGTCCAGGTCGGCGGTCAGGCTGAGCGTTTCATTCTTCATTTCGCCTTTGCTGCGCAACGGGCCAGCCAACGTACCCGGCAACTCCGCGAGCCAGTACGCCGGGTTGATCGCCGAGAGGTCCAGCGCCGTATCCCAGGCGATACCATCGGCAAATTGCAGGTTCAGGTGCCCTTCGGCCTTGCCCTGCCCGGCTTCGAGCTTGAATTGCGGCAGATGGATTTGGCTCAGGTCGCCGCTGAGCGGGCTGTTCAGACTGAACGCCCCGGCCGGGCCATCCAGTGCGGCCTTGAAGTTACCGATGTAGTTGCCGTCGGTGTAGGAGACTTCACCGTTGAAGCTGCGCAGTGCCACTTGCGGCTCGTCGATCAGCGGATAGAGGCGATGCCACGGGAAATCCAGCCAGTCGATTTTTGCATCAGCGCTCAGGCCTTTGCTCCAGTCCACAAGCCCTGTGAGTTTGAGGCTTTGTTTGTCGTTGGCTGTCAGGTCAAGGGCGGCGATCTGCGCGCCCTTGGCGTCGACCTTGCCTTGCAGCAACAGCGCGACCGGGCCAAGCTCGGCGGGCAACGTGGCTTTGCCGAGCAACTGGTAGCCGTTTTTCAGGTCGCCGTCGCCGGTGAGCTCCAGTTGATTGAGTTGCAGGGTGTCCGGCAGATCGGCGCTGGCCTTGAAGCCGTCAGCGGTGATGCGCAATTTGGCCGGCAGGTTTTCCACCAGCGGTTGCAGTTCACCGGTGAGCTGCCCATTCAGGTAACCACTGCTGTCGGCTTTCAGCTTCAGGGTTTTCAGCAGGTCGCCGTCAACCTTCAAGGCCAGAGCCCAAGGCTCGGGAGCCGGCAGGGTCAGTTTGCCTTCGGCTGTGAGCGGCCAGTTGCCGCTCGGTTGCAACAGGCCGGACAGGTTCAGGCTCAGTTCATCACGCTGCAGGTTTACCGAGTCGATCTGCAAACCTTTGGCGGTCCAGTGCGCCGCCAGTTGCAGGCCTTTAAGTTCTTCGCTGCCGTTGAACAGCAGACGACCGACCTTGACGTCGCCCAATTCGATGGCCAGCGGCAACTTCAAGTCAGGGAGACTGATCGGCCCGCTGTTTTGCTCTTGCGCGCCGGGCGGGAATTGCAGGCTGACCTGCTCGGCCTGCAATTGCTCGATGCACAGCGTCATGCGCGTCAGGCACAGCGGCGACCAGGCGAAAATCGCTTGGTTCAGCTCAACCCGGCTGTTGTCCTGCTGCCACAGCAGATGGTCGGCGCTCCACTGCCCCCCCAAGCGTCCCTGGAAATTCTCAACGGTCAAACCCGGCACAAACCCGAGCGCCCAGCGGCTGCCCGTCGCCGTGCCCAGCACGGTGATCAAGGCCAGCACGACCAGTATCAGCAGCGCCGGGATCGCCAGCAGCGCTATTTTCAAACCACGCTTCACAGCTCAGGCCCCATGGAAAAGTGCAGTCGAATGCCGCCGTCGTCGTCCATCGCACGGGCCAGGTCGAGGCGAATCGGCCCCACCGGCGAGACCCAGCGTATGCCGACACCGACGCCGGTCTTGAGGTTCGGCAGTTCAAGGGTGTTGAAGGAGTTGCCCTGGTCGATAAAGGTTGCGACCCGCCATTTTTCGGCGATGGAATATTGATACTCGACGCTGCCGGCCACCATGTAACGGCCACCGATACGGTCGCCCTCAGAGTTCTCCGGGGACAGGCTCTGGTAGTCGTAACCGCGCACGCTCTGATCGCCACCGGCGAAGAAGCGTAGAGACGGCGGCACCGATTTGTAGCCATTGGTGGCGCTGCCGCCGACCTGCACCCGACCAAGGAAGCGGTGTTTGTCGAAGACCGTGGTCAGGCCTTTGACCAACGCCGTGCCGTAGATCAGGTTGGTGTCTGACCCCAACCCTTCCTTGGCGACTTTGGTTTCGAATTGCAGGCGATAGCCGTTATGCGGATCGATGCGGTTGTCGCTTTTCAGGTACGAATAGCTCACGCCGGGCATCAGCAAGGTACTGAGCCCCGAGTCGTCGCCGAGTGTGTATTCCTCGCGCTGCCACTTGAGCGACACCACCCGCTGCCAGCCGCTGGGCAACTTGCTGTGCCATTCGGGGCCGAGGGTCAGCAGTTTGCTCAGGGAATCGGTGCCAGCGATTTCTTCATATTGATAGCCAGCGGCCCAGCGCAGTTTGTCGGTCAGCGGTGGGTCCAGGGGAATGTCGTAAAACACCCCGACGTTCTGCCGCGGTGCCGACAGTTCGGCTTCCCAGCCATAGCTGTCGCCTTGCGGGTTGACCCAGTGCCGGGTCCAGTTGGCCTTGATTCGCGGGCCGACGTCGGTGGAAAACCCCAGACCCAAGCCTATGGTCCGAGGCTTGCGGGTGTCGAGTTTGACCGCCACCGGGATCACCTCGTCCCTGGACGCGGTCGGCGCCGCGTCGACGCGCACGCCTTCGAAATAACCGCTCGATTGCAGCGCCTGATTGAGTTCGGCGATCAGTTCGGAGTCATAGGGCGTACCGGCCTTGAACGGCACCATGCGTTGCAGCAGGTCTTCGTCGAACGGCGTGTCGCCTTCAAAACTGACCTTGCCCAGCGCATAACGCGGGCCGCTGTCGTAGATCAATTCGATGTCGGCGACGCCCGCACGCGGGTCCACCAACAGCTTCTGACGAGTGAAACGCCCACTGAAAAAACCGAAGCGCGAGGCCTGGTTCTGGATCAGCCGCTTGGCGTCTTCGTAACGGCCATGGTTAAGCACCGCGCCAGGCTTCAGCAGGTCGCCTTTCGGCACACGAAAGGATTTGAGGTCGGCCGCAGGCCCCTCGACACGCACCGTGACGTTGCGCAAATGGATCGGCTCGCCGGGATCGATGTTCAGCACCAGGCGCGGCGTCTTGCCGCCCTTTACGTCGCTGTCGATTTGCGGCTGGTAATACCCCAAGGCCTGGGCGGCCTTGCGCGCCTGTTCTTCGGCGCCGCGACTGAAGCGCAGCAAGGCTTCTTCATCGCGATCGCCGAGGCTACCGATATAGCCCTCTATATTGGCCTTCAGTTCATCGTTGGACGGTTTGATCCGCACATCCAATTCACTTTGTGCCAGCGCCGCGCAGCTGGATAACAGCATCAGCAGGCCGCTGGTCATTCTTCCTGGAAACTTCATGGCGCGGATGCTATCACGAGGCTGGGATCGTGATAGAGCCTGACCTGCCGCGAAAGTTCTACCTTTACGCCGTTGCTGTTTGTAACACCTGCGGGTTGGCGTGGAAAAACACGTGCTCACGAATCGGTCCTACGGCCACTTCGCCGATTTCCTCATAGCCCTGACGTTTATAGAACTCCAGATAACGAGGATTCCCGGTGTCGAGGATCACGCCCTGGGAGTGCTCATCGACCGCGCACCAGTTGTGCACCGCTTGCAGCAATTGTTCGCCAAAGTGCTTGCCCTGAAATTGCGGGTGAACCCCCAGCAATGGCAGGACGTGCACCGAGTCGGACGGCACGCACGCCATCACGGCCGCGTGGTATTCGAGGTAACGTCGGGTGCAGCGAAACCCGGTGCTGAGCACCATCCGCAGGCGCCAGGCCCAGCTTTCGGTGATGCCCAGGCGGCGTTGCGGCGGCGCGATCAGGGCGATGCCGATCAAGCGGTCATTCACCAGCAGGCCGATGGCCGGCAACTCCTGAAAAAAATGTTGTTTGACCAGTTCGCGCACCGTCGCCCGTACCCGCTGTTCATAACCGGGGCGTTCGGCTTCGAACAGGTAGCCGAACGTCGGCTCGTGCCGGTACGCCTGGTACAACAGGGAACGTGCTTCGCGGGAATAGCCGCTGTCGAGCATGTGAATATCGGCGGTGGCGGTCGAGGTTTCGGGCATAACGGCGGATCTCCCTGGGGCACAGCTCAGATGGCTGCGCTCTTCTTGGTACGAACCTTGGGGTGGCTTCACAGTTCCCCAGACAGGTATAGACCAAGCCAGGATCTTCATCGACTGGGCTGACGCCTTCGCGGGCAAGCCTCGCTCCCACAGTGTCCGTGTCGTACACAAAATCTGTGAACACCACCGAAACTGTGGGAGCGGGCTTGCCCGCGAAGAGGCCCTATATGCCAACACAAAGCTGACGGGGGAAAGCGAATCGCCTCACCCCAAGGCTGGCCCCATTCCTACATGTCAGCTAGCATCGCACTTTTGCCAGGACTGCCGACCATGAAGATCGTCTCCTTCAACATCAACGGGCTGCGCGCTCGCCCGCATCAGCTGGCGGCGCTGATTGAAAAGCATCAACCGGACGTGATCGGGTTGCAGGAAACCAAGGTCCACGACGACCAATTCCCCCTGGACGAGGTTCAGGCGCTGGGTTATCACGTGTATTTCCACGGGCAAAAGGGTCATTACGGCGTGGCCCTGCTCTCGCGCCAGGAGCCGATTGCGCTGCACAAAGGTTTCGTCACTGACGAAGAAGACGCTCAGCGGCGCTTCATCTGGGGCACGTTCGCCGACACCAATGGCCTGCCGGTGACCATCATGAACGGCTATTTCCCACAGGGCGAAAGCCGCGATCACCCTACCAAGTTCCCGGCCAAGGAACGTTTCTACGGTGATTTGCAGCAGTTGCTGGAAAGCCAGTTCAGCAACGACCAACCCATTGTGGTGATGGGCGATGTGAACATTTCCCCGGAAGACTGCGACATCGGCATCGGCCCGGACAATATGAAACGCTGGCTGAAAACCGGCAAATGCAGCTTCCTGCCCGAAGAGCGCGAATGGATGGCCCGCCTGAAGAACTGGGGGCTGGTGGACAGTTTCCGTCACCTGAACCCGGACGTTGCCGACCGTTTCAGCTGGTTCGACTACCGCAGCCGCGGTTTCGAGGATGAGCCCAAGCGCGGGCTGCGGATTGACCTGATCATGGCGTCCCATGGATTGTTGCCACGGGTTAAAGACGCGGGCGTGGATTATGAACTGCGCGGGATGGAAAAGCCCTCCGATCACGCGCCGATCTGGCTTGAGTTGAGCTAAGAGCAAAAGATTGCAGCCTTCGGCAGCTCCTACATGGGTTCGGCGTACATCCGGTAGGAGCTGCCGAAGGCTGCGATCTTTTGATCTGTCATCGTTCAGAAACCTTACTGACTTATTCTCCCGGCACTTTCTTTGGCTTATAAGGTGCCGGCATGACCCTGCGCGTGTTGTTCCTGTTACTGCTCGGCGCCGTGCTGCCGCTGACGGTGTCGGCTGGCGATTTGCCGACGCCCGAACGTGGCCCGGTGCTGCGCATCCAGGGTTCCAACACCATCGGCGCGGCATTGGGCCCGGCGCTGGTCGAGGGGTTGATGCGTGAACAGGGCTTGCTGAAGGTTCACCGCGAAGCCCCGGACAAGGCCAACGAACAACGCATCGTCGGCGAAACCGCTCAGGGCCGCCGAGTCGAGGTGGAGGTCGCGGCCCACGGCTCCAGCACCGGGTTCAAAGCCCTGAAAAACGCCTCTGCCGATCTCGCGGCCTCATCGCGCCCGATCAAGGACAGCGAACGGGTGGATCTCGAACCATTGGGCGACCTGAAAAGCCCGGCTGCCGAGCAAGTCATCGCCATCGATGGGCTGGCCATCATCCTTCATCCGCACAATCCGCTGAAGCAACTCGACACCGAGCAACTGGCGCGAATCTTCAGCGGCGAAGCGAAAACCTGGGAAGAACTCGGCGGCACCGGTGGGACGATTCATCTCTATGCGCGGGATGACCAATCAGGCACCTACGACACGTTCAAGGAGCTGGTCCTCAGTCCACATGGGAAAATGCTGAGCGGTAACGCGAAACGCTTCGAATCCAGCGAGCAATTGTCCGACGCGGTCAGTCTGGACCCGCAAGCCATCGGCTTCATCGGTTTGCCTTATGTGCGCCAGGCCAAGGCCGTGGCCATTGTCGATGGCGACTCCCAGGCCATGTTGCCGCTCAATAGCCTGATCGCGACGGAAGATTACCCGCTGTCCCGTCGGCTGTTCTTTTACCTACCACCGAATGGGAAAAATCCCTGGGCCAAGGCCTTGGTGACGTTTGCCCAAAGCAGCAAAGGCCAGGCGATCGTCGCGGCCAATGGCTTTATCGCGCAGACCGTTCAGGCCATGGCGGTCACACCGAATGCGCTGATGCCCGAGGGTTATCAGGCACTCAGTCGCCATGCCCAGCGTCTGACGGTGAATTTTCGTTTCGAAGAAGGCAGCGCAACGCTGGACAACAAGGCCCGACAGGACCTGTCGCGGGTGCTCGACTATATAAAGCAGCACGACAAAACCAATCGGCAGGTGACGCTGGTAGGGTTTGGCGACGCCAAGAGCGACCCCGCGCGGGCCGATCTGCTGTCGAAACTGCGGGCCATGGCGGTGCGACGAGAACTGGTGAAAAACGGCGTGGTGTTTCGCGAGATTCGCGGTTTCGGCGCCGAGATGCCGGTGGCGGCCAACAGCGGGGATGAGGGGCGAATCAAGAATCGGCGGGTTGAGGTTTGGGTGTATTGAGTCTGATGCTGATGGGTTGAATGGGCCGACGCCATCGCGGGCAAGCCTCGCTCCTGCAGGTAACCACCAATCCTGTGGGAGCGGGCTTGCCCGCGAAGAACGATGACACGGTGTTACTGCCCGCTGCGCATCATCTCTTTCGGCACATACTTGCCGATCTCGAACTTGCCGATCGCCGCACGGTGCACTTCGTCCGGGCCGTCGGCCAGGCGCAGGGTGCGTTGCATGGCATACATGTAGGCCAGCGGGAAATCGTTGGAAACCCCTGCCCCGCCATGTATCTGGATCGCCCGGTCGATCACCCGCAATGCCACGTTCGGCGCGACGACTTTGATCTGTGCGATTTCGCTTTTCGCCACCTTGTTGCCGACGGTGTCCATCATGTACGCCGCTTTCAATGTCAGTAGTCGTGCCATGTCGATCTCCATCCGCGAGTCGGCGATTTTGTCGATGTTACCGCCCAGCCGCGCCAGGGGTTTGCCGAATGCGGTGCGGTTGACCGCACGTTTGCACATCAACTCCAGCGCACGCTCGGCCATGCCGATCGAACGCATGCAGTGGTGAATCCGGCCCGGGCCAAGGCGACCCTGAGCGATTTCGAAGCCGCGCCCTTCACCCAACAGGACGTTTTCGTACGGCACCCGGACGTTTTCGAACAGCACTTCGGCGTGGCCGTGAGGCGCGTCGTCGTAACCGAACACTGGCAGCGGGCGCACAATTTTCACACCTGGGGTGTCCACCGGCACCAGAATCATCGAGTGCTGCGCATGGCGCGGTGCATCCGGATTGCTCAGGCCCATGAAGATCAGGATCTTGCAGCGCGGATCGCAGGCACCTGAGGTCCACCATTTGTTGCCGTTGATCACCCATTCGTCACCATCACGCACGGCGCGGGCGGCCATGTTGGTGGCATCAGACGAGGCCACGTCCGGTTCGGTCATGGCGAACGCCGAGCGGATCTCGCCGCGCAACAGTGGTTCGAGCCAGCGTTGCTTCTGTTCTTCGCTGGCGTAACGCACCAGCACTTCCATGTTGCCGGTGTCTGGCGCCGAGCAGTTGAACGGCTCAGGACCCAGCAATGAGCGGCCCATGATTTCCGCCAATGGCGCGTATTCGAGGTTGGTCAGGCCGGCACCGCGTTCGGACTCAGGCAGAAACAGATTCCACAGGCCTTCGGCCCTGGCCTTGAGTTTGAGTTCTTCCATGATTGCCGTTGGCTGCCAGCGATCGCCCTCGGCGACCTGGCGTTCGAACACCGCTTCGGCGGGGTAAACGTAGGTGTCCATGAACGCAGTCACGCGCTCACGCAGTTCCTGGACCTTGGGCGAATAAGCGAAATCCATGGCAGCTCTACCTTTTTATCAGGGGTTCAGAGGAGTTGTTCAGGTCATGCAATCGATGCTAGAACAGCGTTGATAATTTACCTAACCTATTCTCGGCGTGTATTAACATTCATCACCGATATATGATCGGCTGATTGCCAAGGCCCTCGGGTCCGATCAAAACGCCGCTAAAAACAGATGCCCCTATAAAAAAAGAGTGCAGCGCATGAATCTGAGCAAGGTCGACCTCAACCTTTTCATCGTCTTCGACGCGATCTACACCGAAGCCAACCTGACTCGCGCCGGGCAGATTGTCGGCATTACTCAACCGGCAGTCTCGAACGCTCTGGCTCGCCTGCGCGAGACCTTCAACGATCCGCTTTTCGTGCGCACCGCCCAAGGCATGGTGCCGACGCCAATGGCGCAGAACATCATTGGCCCCGTGCGCAACGCCCTTTCCTTGCTGCGGGTGTCGGTGCAGGAAAGCCGCATCTTCAACCCGTTGCAGGCGGTCAAGACCTACCGCATCAGCATGACCGACCTCACCGAGGCGGTGATCCTGCCGCCGCTGTTCCAGCGCCTGCGGCGCCTGGCGCCGACGGTGATCATCGAAAGCTTCCTGTCCAAACGTCGCGAAACCACCAAGGAACTGGCGGCCGGGCGTCTCGATTTCGCGGTGGATGCGCCGCTCAACACCGACCCGCAGGTGCGTCACGTCAAGTTGATGGAGGACCGTTATGTGTGCGCCATGCGCAAGGGCCATCCGCTGGCGGGCAAAGAAAAATTCACTCTCGACGATTACCTGTCCCTGACCCACATCCATATTTCCAGCCGCCGCAGTGGCCTGGGTTATGTCGACCTGGCCCTGGGCAAAATGGGCATCCAGCGCAAGATCGCCCTGCGCTCCCAGCATTACCTGATGGCGTCCCAGGTGTTGCAACAGACCGACATGGTCATGACCGTGCCGGAACGCTTCGCCCGTCGCCATGACTTGTACTCGGTGAACCTGCCGGTCAATGATGTGCCGCCGGTGGAAACCCACCTCTACTGGCACGAAAGCACTGACCAGGACCCGGCCAACCGCTGGATGCGCGAACAGATGATCGAGTTGTGCCAGCAGGTCACGGCCCATGAGAAGAAGCTGGATAAGGTGTAGGGCTTTAGACCACAGCGCCCTCATCGCGAGCAGGCTCGCTCCCACAGGGAATCGCTGTTTCACACAAATGTTGTGTTCACCGTAGATCTATTGTGGGAGCGAGCCTGCTCGCGAAGAGGCCCGCAAGCACACTGAGAATCCATAGCCCTTGACGTAAACGTCAACCTACCATTAGCTTAGCGCCATGACCTTTTTCGAGCGCTTCCATGAGCAGCCAGACCTATAGCATTTCCGACCTCGCCCGCGAGCTCGACGTCACCACCCGGGCCATTCGCTTCTATGAAGAGCAGGGCCTGCTCAGCCCCGAGCGTCGCGGCCAGGAACGCATTTATTCGCCCCGTGACAAGGTCAGCCTGAAGCTGATCCTGCGGGGCAAGCGCATTGGTTTTTCCCTGGCCGAATGCCGCGAGCTGATCGAACTTTATGACCCCTCCAGCGGTAACACCAAGCAACTGCACAGTATGCTGGCGAAAATTGCCGAGCGTCGGGACCAACTCGAACAGCAACTGCTGGACATCGAACAGATGAAACTGGAACTCGACACGGCCGAAGAGCGCTGTACCCAGGCGCTGGAGCAAACGATCAAGAGCCAGGAATCGGTCCAGTAGATCTATACAATTCCCTGTGGGAGCGGGCTTGCCCGCGATGAGGGCATGACATTCAACATTGATGCTGACTGACCCACTGCCATCGCGGGCAAGCCCGCTCCCACAGGGTTTTCTCAGCATTCAGACAATCACAACAGGTCGATTCCATGTCCCTACCCACCCACGTACGCCTGGTCGAAGTCGGCCCCCGCGACGGTCTGCAAAACGAAGCCCAGCCCATCAGCGTTGCGGACAAGGTGCAACTGGTCGACGCGCTGACCGCCGCCGGCCTCGGCTATATAGAAGTCGGCAGTTTCGTCTCGCCCAAATGGGTGCCGCAAATGGCCGGTTCCGCCGAGGTCTTCGCGCAAATCCAGCGCAAGCCGGGCGTGACCTATGGCGCCCTCGCCCCCAACCTTCGGGGCTTTGAAGACGCCGTTGCGGCCGGGGTCAAGGAAGTCGCCGTGTTCGCCGCAGCGTCCGAAGCGTTTTCCCAGCGCAACATCAACTGCTCGATCAGCGAGAGCCTGGAGCGTTTCGTGCCGATCATGGACGCCGCCAAACAACACGGCGTCAGCGTGCGCGGTTATGTGTCTTGTGTGCTGGGCTGCCCTTACGAGGGTGATGTCGCGCCTGCGCAAGTTGCCCGGGTCGCTCGCGAGCTCTATGCCATGGGTTGCTACGAAGTTTCGCTGGGAGACACCATCGGCACCGGCACTGCCGGCGCAACCCGCAAGATGTTCGAAGTGGTGTCGGCCGACGTGCCACGGGACAAACTGGCCGGGCACTTTCACGACACCTATGGCCAGGCCATGGCCAACATCTACGCCAGCCTGCTGGAAGGCATCGCGGTGTTCGACAGCTCGGTCGCCGGCCTCGGCGGCTGCCCGTATGCCAAGGGCGCCAGCGGTAACGTCGCGACCGAAGACGTGGTTTACCTGCTCAACGGCCTGGGCATCGAGACCGGCATCGATCTGGACGCCTTGATTCGGGCCGGCCAGCAGATTTGCGCGGTGCTGGGGCGCCCTACCGGTTCGCGCGTGGCCAAGGCCCGCAGCGCACAGTGACAACGTGGATGTATCCGGGTGTTACCGCGTGTTCTGGCTCGTGGGGTGGAAACGAGTAACACGGAAACAAATTGTCAGGTTTGGCACGGATGAAAAAATCCAACAAAAATTCAATCCATTGATTTTAAAAGGATTTTTAAAGTTGGCACGGCTTCTGCTATCTCTATGGCATAACAAGAATAAAAAGCTGCAAACCAATAAAAATAAGACGTAACGACTCTGACATAACAAGAACAACACGGCAGAGACGCAGCTAACAGATTTTTTTGGAGAAGATGTGCTTTTCAGGGTGCTTTTCGGAGTAACCCGCAACCGGGCAGAGAACAATAAAACTACCGTCAGGTAGCTCCCGAACTGGTTGGATCGCTTGGCGAAAAAGTAGATCAGCGCTCAAAAAAATACGTTTGCTCTTGATCCCGGATGGGGATCGACAAAAACAGCGGTAAAGGGCCACGGTTGCCAAAAACAACAACAGACCGCCCCTCAATAATAAAAAAAGAGCACGTAACGACAAAATTAAAGGGGAGCTTCGGCTCCCCTTTGTGCTTTCTCGTGTTTGCCATTTCCACTGCGCCCCCTGTGGGAGCGAGCCTGCTCGCGATAGCGGTGGTTCAGTCGACATCTATATTGGATGCGCTGCCGTCATCGCGAGCAAGCTCGCTCCCACAAGGAGTTGTGGTCAGACGGGATGACCTCGCAGCTCCTCGATGCTGATCTCGCGCATCCGGAATTTCTGGATCTTGCCGGTCACGGTCATCGGAAATTCCTCCACGAACTTGAAGTAACGCGGCGTCTTGAAGTGCGCAATGCGCTCTTTGCACCAGGCTTGCAGTTCCTGCTCGGTAGCGCTGTGGCCGGGGTGGAATTTGATCCAGGCAACGATCTCTTCGCCGTACCGGGAACAAGGAATGCCGATCACCTGCACGTCGGCTACCGCCGGGTGGGTGAAGAAGAACTCTTCCAGCTCCCTTGGGTAAATATTCTCACCGCCGCGGATGATCATGTCCTTGTTACGTCCGGCGATGCACACATAACCTCCATCGTTCATGCTCGCCAAATCGCCGGTGTGCATCCAGCCCGCCTCATCGATAGCCTCAGCGGTGCCTTGCGGGTTATTCCAGTAGCCGAGCATCACGCTGTAGCCCCGAGTGCACAGCTCGCCGATGGTGCCTCGGGGCACCGGGTTGCCTGCCTCGTCGATGATCTTGCTCTCCAGTTGCGGCTGGGTGCGGCCGACGGTGGTGACGCGCAATTCCAGCTCGTCTGACGGACCGGTCTGCAAAGACACGGGGCTGGTTTCCGTCATGCCGTAGGCAATCTGCACTTCACTCATGTGCATTTCGCTGATAGCCCGGCGCATCACCTCGATCGGGCACGTTGCCCCGGCCATGATCCCGGTGCGCAGGCTCGACAAATCAAACTCGGCGCGTTTGGGCTGATCGAGCATGGCGATGAACATGGTGGGTACGCCGTAGAGTACGGTGGCTTTTTCTTCGGCGACCGTGGCCAGGGTCTGCAGCGGATCGAAGGCATCGTTGGGGTAAATCATGGTGCTGCCGTGGGTGACGCAGCCGAGGTTGCCCATGACCATGCCGAAGCAGTGATACAGCGGCACCGGCATCACCAGCCGATCACGGGCAGTCAGCCCGAGGCTTTCGCCGACCATGTAACCGTTGTTGAGAATGTTGTAGTGACTGAGGGTCGCGCCCTTGGGGAAACCGGTGGTGCCGGAGGTGTACTGGATGTTTACCGCCTGATCGAAATGCAGGCTGTCCTGGCGTTCGTGCAATTGCTTGACCGACACGCTGGCCGCCAGATCGGCCAATTGCGACCATGGCAGGAAACCCGAGGGTGGCTGCGCATCCAGGCTGATGACCCCACGCAGTTCCGGCAGGCGTTCGCTCTGCAAGCGACCGATGGATTGTTCCGCCAATTCCGGTACCAATCCTTGCAGCATGCCGTGGTAGTCGGAGGTCTTGAAGGCCCCGGCACAGACCAGCCATTGGCAACCGGATTGCTTCAACACGTATTCGAGTTCGGAACTGCGGTAAGCCGGGTTGATGTTGACCAGGATCACGCCGATTTTCGCGCTGGCAAACTGGCTGATGCACCACTGGGCACAGTTCGGTGCCCAGATGCCGAGCCGGTCACCGGTTTGCAAGCCCAGCGCCAAAAATGCTCTGGCATGCAAGTCGACGGCCTCTGACAGCTGCTGCCAGGTGTAGCGCAGCTGTTGATGGCGCACGACCAGCGCCTCCCCGGTCGGATATTGCGCGACCGTGTTATCGAACGCCTGACCGATGGTCATCGCCAGCAAGGCTTTGTCCTGGGAACCACGGGTATAGCTGCGCTGCGGGCTTGCACTGGGTTGATCCATGACGACCCCTATTGTCTTTATTGTAGGAGCGTGGCTTGTGTGGCGAGGGAGCTTGCTCCCGCTCGGCTGCGCAACAGTCGTTATCAGCCAATCAGGTGCTGTCTGATGCACCTTATTTACCGATTTGCGACCGCTTCGCGCTCGAACGGGAGCAAGCTCCCTCGCCACAGAGTGCGACGCTGGTCTTTCAGAACTGGCTCTACTCTCGCTCAAGTTGACGTTAACGTAAAGGGTGATTGACAGCCATTCATCACAGGCTTACGTTAACGTAAAGGTGAGAGCCGAATCACTGCCCTCCCCACCCTACAAAAAAGCCAAAAGGTGCCCCATGAGCTACCCCTCCCTGAACTTTGCCCTCGGTGAAACCATCGACATGCTGCGCGATCAGGTTCAGTCCTTCGTCGCCAAAGAGATCGCCCCGCGCGCCGCTCAGATCGACATCGACAACCTGTTCCCGGCCGACTTGTGGCGTAAATTCGGCGACATGGGCCTGCTGGGCATTACCGTGCCGGAAGAGTATGGCGGTGCTGGCCTGGGTTATCTGGCGCACGTGGTGGCGATGGAAGAAATCAGTCGCGGTTCGGCCTCGGTCGCCCTGTCCTACGGCGCCCACTCCAACCTCTGCGTCAACCAGATCAACCGCAACGGCACTCACGAACAGAAAAGCAAATACCTGCCGAAGCTGATCAGCGGCGAGCACATCGGCGCCCTGGCCATGAGCGAGCCGAACGCCGGTTCCGACGTGGTTTCGATGAAGCTGCGCGCCGACAAACGCGGCGACCATTACGTGCTCAACGGCAGCAAGACCTGGATCACCAACGGCCCTGACGCCAACACCTACGTGATCTACGCCAAGACCGACCTGGAAAAAGGCCCGCACGGCATCACCGCGTTCATCGTCGAGCGTGACTGGAAAGGCTTCAGCCGCAGCAACAAGTTCGACAAGCTCGGCATGCGTGGCTCGAACACCTGCGAGCTGTTTTTCGATGACGTCGAAGTGCCGGAAGAAAACATTCTCGGTGTGCTCAACGGCGGCGTGAAAGTGCTGATGAGCGGCCTCGATTACGAACGCGTTGTCCTGTCTGGCGGCCCGACAGGGATCATGCAGGCTTGCATGGACCTGATCGTTCCGTACATCCACGACCGCAAACAGTTCGGCCAGAGCATCGGCGAGTTCCAGCTGATCCAGGGCAAAGTCGCCGACATGTACACCCAACTCAACGCCAGCCGCGCCTACCTCTACGCGGTGGCCCAGGCCTGCGAGCGCGGCGAAACCGCCCGCAAGGACGCCGCCGGAGTCATCCTCTACAGCGCCGAATGCGCGACCCGAATGGCCCTCGACGCGATCCAGATCCTCGGTGGCAACGGCTACATCAACGAATTCCCGGCCGGTCGTCTGCTGCGTGACGCCAAGCTGTATGAAATCGGTGCCGGCACCAGTGAGATTCGTCGCATGCTCATCGGTCGCGAACTGTTCAACGAAACCCGCTAAACGGAGCTGTCCATGGCTATCCTGCATACCCAGCTCAACCCCCGTTCGGCGGAGTTCGCGGCCAACAGCGCGGCGATGCTCAAACAGGTCGACGCCCTGCACACCCTGCTCGCGCAAGTGCAGCAAGGTGGTGGCCCGAAGGCTCAAGAACGCCACACCTCGCGGGGTAAGTTGTTGCCCCGGGAGCGGATCAATCGTCTGCTCGATCCCGGCTCGCCGTTTCTCGAGATCAGCCAACTGGCGGCCTACGCGGTGTACGGCGAAGACGTTCCCGCCGCTGGCGTAATTGCCGGTATTGGCCGGGTGGAAGGCGTCGAATGCATGATCGTCGCCAACGATGCCACCGTGAAAGGTGGCTCGTACTACCCGCTGACCGTGAAAAAACACCTGCGCGCGCAGACCATCGCCCAGCAAAATCGCCTGCCCTGCATTTATCTGGTGGACTCCGGCGGTGCCAACCTGCCGCGTCAGGATGAAGTGTTCCCGGACCGCGAACACTTCGGGCGGATCTTCTTCAACCAGGCCAACATGAGTGCCATGGGCATCCCGCAAATCGCGGTGGTCATGGGTTCCTGCACCGCCGGTGGCGCTTACGTACCGGCGATGGCCGATGAAGCGATCATGGTTCGTCAGCAGGCAACGATCTTCCTCGCCGGCCCACCGCTGGTGAAAGCCGCGACCGGTGAAGTGGTCAGCGCCGAAGACCTCGGCGGGGCCGATGTGCACTGCAAGATTTCCGGGGTCGCCGACCATTATGCCGAGAGCGATGAACACGCCCTGGCATTGGCCCGGCGCAGCGTCGCCAACCTCAATTGGCGCAAGCTCGGTGAACTCCAGCAACGTACGCCGATCGCGCCGCTGTACAGCAGCGATGAGTTGTATGGCGTGGTGTCGGCGGATGCCAAGCAACCCTTCGACGTGCGCGAAGTGATCGCGCGCCTGGTGGACGGCTCGGTGTTCGATGAGTTCAAGGCATTGTTCGGCACGACATTGGTGTGCGGTTTTGCCCATCTGCACGGTTACCCGATCGCGATCCTCGCCAATAACGGCATTCTTTTCGCCGAAGCCGCGCAGAAAGGCGCGCACTTTATCGAACTGGCCTGCCAACGCGGCATCCCATTGCTGTTCCTGCAAAACATCACCGGTTTCATGGTCGGCCAGAAATACGAGGCCGGCGGCATCGCCAAGCACGGCGCGAAACTGGTGACCGCCGTGGCCTGCGCCAAAGTACCGAAATTCACCGTGATCATCGGCGGCAGCTTCGGCGCCGGTAACTATGGCATGTGCGGTCGGGCCTATGATCCACGCTTCCTGTGGATGTGGCCGAACGCGCGGATCGGCGTGATGGGTGCCGAACAGGCGGCGGGTGTGCTGGTGCAGGTCAAGCGTGAGCAGGCCGAGCGTAGCGGACATCCGTTCAGCGCCGAGCAGGAAGCCGAGATCAAGCAACCGATCCTCGATCAGTACGAAGAACAGGGTCACCCCTACTACTCCAGCGCCCGGCTGTGGGACGACGGCGTCATCGACCCGGCGCAGACCCGCGACGTGTTGGCGCTGGCCTTGTCGGCGTCGCTGAACGCGCCAATCGAACCGAGCCGCTTCGGCGTGTTCCGGATGTGATCTGGAGAAAACCATGAGCGACTTCAACACCCTCGAACTGCTGAGCGATCCAAGGGGTTTTGCGACCTTGTGGCTCAGCCGTGAAGAAAAGAACAACGCCTTCAACGCCGAAATGATCCGCGAACTGATCCTCGCGCTGGACAAAGTGTCGAGCGATGCCAGCCTGCGTTTCCTGCTGATCCGTGGACGCGGCAAGCACTTCAGCGCTGGCGCCGATCTGGCCTGGATGCAGCAATCGGCCGAACTCGATTACCACACCAACCTCGACGACGCCCGGGAACTGGCGGAGTTGATGTACAACCTCGCCAAGCTGAAAATCCCGACCGTGGCGGTGGTGCAAGGCGCGGCCTATGGCGGCGCGCTGGGCCTGATCAGTTGCTGTGACATGGCCATCGGTGCCGACGACGCGCAATTCTGCCTGTCGGAAGTGCGCATCGGCCTGGCGCCGGCGGTCATCAGCCCGTTCGTGGTGCAGGCGATCGGCGAGCGTGCGGCACGGCGCTATGCCTTGACCGCCGAACGATTCGGCGGGCAACGGGCGCGGGAAATCGGCTTGTTGTCGGAGAGCTACCCGATGGCTGAACTGGAGCAGAAAGTCGATCAGTGGATCGACAACCTGCTGCTCAACAGTCCGGCGGCCATGCGCGCCAGCAAGGATTTGCTGCGCGAAGTCGGCAGCGGCGCGTTGACCCCGGCGCTGCGGCGCTACACCGAGAACGCCATCGCCCGAATCCGCGTCAGCCCCGAGGGTCAGGAAGGATTGCGCGCATTCCTGCAAAAACGCTCGCCCACCTGGCAAGCCGAAACCACCCTCAAGGAGCCGCGTTGATGAGCGCACCAGTCCTCACCACCCTGCTGGTGGCCAACCGCGGCGAAATCGCTTGCCGGGTGATGCGCACCGCCAAGGCCCTGGGCCTGACCACCGTGGCCGTGCACAGCGCTACCGACCGTGACGCCCGGCACAGCCGAGAAGCGGATATCCGCGTGGATCTGGGCGGCAGCAAAGCCGCCGACAGTTACCTGCAAATCGACAAACTGATCGCCGCCGCGAAAGCCAGCGGCGCTCAGGCGATTCATCCCGGTTATGGTTTTCTCTCGGAGAACGCCGGGTTCGCCCGCGCGATCGAAGCGGCCGGTCTGATCTTCCTCGGCCCGCCCGCCTCGGCCATTGACGCCATGGGCAGCAAGTCCGCGGCCAAAGCCTTGATGGAAACGGCCGGTGTGCCGCTGGTGCCCGGCTATCACGGCGAGGCTCAGGACCTGGACACCTTCCGCGACGCCTGCGAACGCATCGGTTATCCGGTGCTGCTCAAGGCCACGGCGGGCGGCGGCGGCAAAGGCATGAAAGTGGTCGAGGATGTCAGCCAACTGGCCGAAGCCCTGGCCTCGGCGCAACGTGAAGCACAGTCGTCGTTCGGCGACTCGCGGATGTTGGTGGAGAAATACCTGCTCAAGCCGCGTCACGTGGAAATCCAGGTATTCGCCGACCAGCATGGCAATTGCTTGTACCTCAACGAACGTGATTGCTCGATTCAGCGGCGGCATCAGAAAGTCGTCGAAGAAGCGCCCGCTCCAGGCCTGAGCCCGGAATTGCGTCGGGCCATGGGCGAAGCCGCCGTGCGTTCGGCGCAGGCCATCGGTTACGTCGGTGCCGGCACCGTGGAGTTTTTGCTGGATGCACGCGGTGAGTTCTTCTTCATGGAGATGAACACGCGCCTGCAAGTCGAACACCCGGTTACCGAAGCCATCACCGGCCTTGATCTGGTGGCCTGGCAAATTCGCGTGGCCCGTGGTGAAGCGCTGCCGATGACCCAGGATCAGGTGCCACTGAACGGCCATGCGATCGAAGTGCGGCTGTACGCCGAAGACCCAGGCAACGACTTTCTGCCGGCCACCGGGCGTCTGGCGTTGTACCGCGAATCCGCTGAAGGGCCGGGGCGTCGCGTGGACAGTGGCGTCGAAGAAGGCGACGAGATTTCGCCGTTCTACGACCCGATGCTCGGCAAGCTGATTGCCTGGGGCGAAGACCGTGAACAGGCCCGGCTGCGTTTGTTGAGCATGCTCGATGAGTTTGCCATTGGCGGGCTGAAGACCAACATCAACTTCCTGCACCGGATCATCGGCCACCCGGCGTTCGCCGCAGCCGAACTGGATACCGGGTTCATTCCGCGTTATCAGGAACAGCTACTGCCAGAACCTTCACAGCTGAGTGATGAGTTCTGGCAAGCGGCGGCCCAGGCGTTTGCGCAAAGCCAGCCGACTGTTTCGCGCACCGATGATCCGAGCTCGCCTTGGGCCATCAACAACGGTTTGCGTGCCGGACTACCGACCGAAATCACCCTGCATTTGAGTTGCGAAGAACAAGACCGGGCGCTGACTCTGGGCGATGCCGACGCTCATACAGCACAGCTCAAGGGTGAATACCTGCTGACCGAACACAACGGCTTGCGCCGTCAGCACCGGGCCATCCGTCGTGGCGATACGCTGTATCTGCAATGGGACGGTGAGCTGCGTCGCATCGAGTCATATGACCCGATCGGCGCCGTCGAAGCCAGCCACAGCCATCAGGGCGGGCTCACCGCGCCGATGAACGGCAGCATCGTGCGAGTGCTGGTGGAGGCCGGGCAAACGGTCGAAGCCGGGGCGCAACTGGTGGTGCTGGAAGCGATGAAGATGGAGCACAGCATTCGCGCGCCCCATGCCGGGGTGATCAAGGCGCTGTATTGCCAGGAAGGCGAAATGGTCAGCGAAGGCAGTGCGTTGGTGGCGTTGGAACACGTGTGAAATGAAGATCGGTCCTACGCGTTGCGAGGACCGATCTGATTAGAATTTGGCAGTCGCCTGAACCACCACGCCGATGATTCGGCACTCTTCGGTGTAAAGGGCTTTCGGATACGTCGGATTGAGCGGGACCAGATAACGCTGCCCGCCCTCTTCGATCAGTTTGCGAAAGACCGCCTCGGCGCTTCCGGGCCATTGGGCGATCACCAGTTTGCCAGGCTCCGGCACGATAGCCGGGTCGACCAGAATCAGCATGCCCTCGGCAATGCTCGCACCCGAGGGTGCCGTCATCGCATCGCCGACCACCACCAGCCAGAACGCCGCGCCCTGTGCGTGGTAGTCGGACAGCTCGAAACGTGGCTTGCTGACTGCCGTTGAAGCGCCGTACGTCGATAGCTCTCCGTCGCGCACCTCTGCGGTTTCCCGCCAGTCACTGACCGGGTAGCGAAAGTACGGGTTGTACTTTTGCGTCAGAGGGATCCCCTCATCCTGTGAGATCTGCGGCTCCCTGATCACCATCGCGACTTCCAGATAGTCCATGCCCAGCGCCCGCAAGACACGGTTCATCTCCTCGAGGCCGGGCTGACGACGTTTATTGAGCCAGTGGCCGACGCCACCCTGGGACATCCCTATGCGCTCGGCGAGTATTTCCTGAGTGACTTTGAGTTCACTCATTTTGGCCTTGACCAATTCAATCCATTTATCCATGTGCGGCACGATACGGGGGGTACTCCGACCAACAAAACACAAATTGTAGTATTTAAATTCAAGACACAAATACAGTACGTACTAAGCTGGGCTCACGGATTTGAATCTATCACGGAGCTTGCCATCATCATGACCATCCCCAGCAATACCCTGCCCGACATGCAAATCGACACCAGCCTCACCTCGCCAAAAGGCTCTGCCGCCGCGCAACGGGCACTGGACTATTACTTGAAACCAGCTGTGTCAGAAGTGACCCACGAAGAACGCTTCTTTGATGTGAACCGTAGCATCAGTTGCGAAGAGGCGCTGGTCCATGCTTCGGATCTGTTGCGGTGTGCCGCCGCCACCGCGAATGAATCAGCCAACCAGCTGCAGGGCGCAAGCCGGGATCTGGCGTTTTCTACGGTGCATATGATCGACATGGCCAAGGCGATGCTCGACCGATCCCTGGAGGGCGATCGGAACGATTGAGGCGGGAGCGCTTTGGAGGGGACAGGAAAAACTTTCCAATCGAGCAGGTAAAAAAATTTGACTTGCAAATGATAATGATTATTATTGCATCGGCTGATCGCGAGATCAGTCGATGGACCAAGAGACCTTAGGTCGGTCTCCTGGACTATCTCCTCATCAGGCTAATCACGGTTTTTGACCCGGCTTTTTGCCGGGTCTTTTTTTTGCCAGTTAGTCTGGCTTTGGCTTCAGGCTAATGAAGTCTGTGGGTGCTGCAAATTCGATTGGCGCGGATGATATCAAAACAATATCTGTTAGCAAGAGACGCCCGGCAGCATTGGGCCAAACTAATGAAAATAGCACTTGAGAATCAATCGCGCAGTCTCTAAGCTGCATCGGCGTCAAGGAGGACGCCCCCCTTTCAACCCCGCAATTTCCCCCGGTTTCTCCCTCCCTTGCGTGTAAAGTAGCAGCCATAAAAATCATATTCAGGAACCGACTATGGCCGTGGCTAAATCTTCTTTCGACATCAGCGCAAACTTCGACAGCGGCAACATTGAAGTGCTGGACATCAGCAATCCTCTGCAAGCGCTGCTGGCCATCAGGCCAGACACCCGCAGCCAGCATTTCCAGTGGTTCCACTTCAAGGCCAGCGGTCTGCACGTCGGTCAGGAGCATTGGTTTCGTCTGAACAACGCCAGTAAATCCTCGTATAACAAGGCTTGGGATGGCTATCAGGCGGTGGCATCCTACGACCACGTCAACTGGTTCCGCGTGCCGACCATCTTCGAAGGCGACTGCCTGCGTTTCAGCCTGGAAGCCACCGCCACCCACGCCTGGTTCGCCTATTTCGAACCCTACAGCCGTGGCCGTCACGATTGGCTGATCGAGCAGGCACTGTCCAAGGCCGGCACCGAACTGCTGGCCACCGGCAAGAGCGTTGAAGGTCGCGACATCCAGCTATTACGCAAAGGCACTGGCGCCGAAGGCCAGCGCAAGGTCTGGATCATCGCCCAGCAACACCCCGGCGAACACATGGCCGAGTGGTTCATGGAAGGCGTGATCGAGCGTCTGGAAAAACACGACGACCCGGTTCTGAAGAAACTCCTGGCCAGCGCCGACCTGTACCTGGTGCCGCACATGAACCCGGACGGTGCCTTCCACGGTCATTTGCGTACTAACGCCATGGGCCAGGACCTGAACCGTGCCTGGCAGAGCGCCAGCCAGGAAATCAGCCCGGAAGTGCTGTTCGTTCAGCAACAGATGGAAAAGTATGGCGTCGACCTGTTCCTCGACATCCATGGCGATGAAGAAATCCCCTACGTGTTCACCGCCGGCTGTGAAGGCAACCCTGGCTATACACCGCGGATCGAAAAACTCGAAGAGCGCTTCCGCAGCCATCTGAAGCACCTGACCAAAGACTTCCAGACCAAACACGGCTACACCCGCGACGAGCCCGGTAAAGCCAACATGACTCTGGCCTGTAACAGTGTCGGTCAGAAGTTCGACTGCCTGTCGTTGACCCTGGAAATGCCCTTCAAAGATAACAACGACGCGCCAAATGCGCTGACTGGCTGGTCGGGTAAGCGATCGAAGCAGTTGGGCAAGGATGTGCTGACGACCATTGCCGACATGGTCGATGCTCTGCGTTGATTATTTGAATATCGAAGATCGCAGCCTTCAGCAGTTCCAACAAGGCTGCGATTTTTTGATGTTTTACTCAGCCGGGATCCGCACACAATCCTGGGGCCCCAGCAACCGCCCATCCTCGGCGCGCAATTCCAGCGACCGCACCGGTCGACCGTTCTCACGATCGACCACCCGCGAATGCGCCTCCCCCGTCTCATAGAAAAACGCCTCGCCCCACTGCCGCAACCCGATGATCAACGGGAACAGACCCTTGCCCTTCTCCGTCAGCACGTACTCCTGATACGCACTGCCGTCCGACGCCGGCACCAGATCGAAAATCCCGTGGGCCACCAATGTGCGCAGGCGCGCCGAGAGAATGTTCTTGGCCATGCCCAGATTGCGCTGGAACTCACCAAATCGCCGCAGACCATCGAACGCATCGCGCACGATCAATAGCGACCACCAATCCCCTATCGCGTCCAGTGAACGGGCGACCGGGCACTCGGCGCCTTCCATGCTTGTACGTTTAACCATAACCGCGTCCGCCGACAACCAATGTGGTTGCAATATAAAACCAGACTCTCTACCGTACAACTGGTTTTATTTTGAAACCACACAAGGAAACCCATGATGAAACCTGATCATCCGTTAAGCGGCGCCGTAGTGCTGCTATTTGCCGTGGCCTGCGGCTTAGCCGTCGGCAATGTGTATTACGCACAACCGCTGCTCGATGCCATGGCTGAGGCCTTCGCCATGGACCCGGCAACCATCGGCATCGTCGTCACCCTCACCCAGATCGGCTATGGCGTGGGCCTGTTGTTGCTGGTCCCTCTGGGGGATCTGCTCAACCGTCGCCGATTAATCGTCCTGCAAACCCTGCTGTCGGCACTGGCCTTGTTGATGATCGCGTTAGCACCGAACAGCGCTTGGTTGCTGCTCGGCATGGCGCTGACCGGGTTGCTGGCGGTGGTGACGCAAGTTCTGGTGGCCTACGCCGCGACCCTGGCCATCCCGGCGCAACGTGGACGTGTGGTGGGGGTTATCACCAGCGGCATCGTCGTCGGTATTCTGTTGGCACGAACGGTGGCAGGCGGCATGGCTGATCTGGCCGGTTGGCGCTCGATCTATCTGTTGTCCGCCGGATTAACCCTGGTGATGGCGTTGCTGTTGTTTCGCGTGCTGCCCAAGCACGAAGATCCGCGACCGGATAGCGCTTACGGTGCATTGATCGGCTCGGTTTTCACGTTGTTCAAGGAAGAACCGGTGTTGCGTCAACGGGCTATGCTCGCCCTGTTGACCTTCGCCAGCGCCATGGTGCTGTGGACCCCTCTGGTATTACCGCTGAGCGCCCCACCGCTTTCACTGTCCCACACCGAAATCGGATTGTTTGGCCTGGCCGGGGCCGCCGGCGCACTGGCCGCCGCCCGAGCCGGGCACTTAGCCGATCGCGGGCTGGGTCAATGGACCAGCGGACTGTCGTTGTTGCTGATGCTCGCCTCATGGCTGCCCATCGCCCTCACTCAATCGTCGCTGTGGGCGTTATTGCTGGGGGTCATTACGCTGGACTTGGGGCTGCAAGCCGTTCATGTCACCAGTCAGAGCATGATCTACAACGTGCGCCCCGAAGCGCAAAGCCGACTCACCGCCGGCTATATGCTGTTCTATTCGATCGGCAGCGCCTTGGGCTCGATCGGTTCGACGGCGATGTATGCCTTGGGCGGCTGGATCGCGGTGTGCTGGCTGGGTGCAGGTATCAACGCCGTGGCGTTGATCTATTGGTGGTTGACGTTGGCCCCGAAGGACCAACCTGTGGAAGCAGCTTCACGCTGACCTGTAGCAGCTGCCGCAGGCTGCTACAAATCGCGCTCCCTGCCTCGCAACATGCTGTCCAGCACGTCATCGCGGCGCACCCAACCGTGAAACAACGCCGCCGCCAGGTGCAGCAGCACGGTCAGAAACAGCAGATACGCCAAATACCCATGCGCCTTGCGCAGAAACGCAAACACTTGCGCATTGGCCGGCAGGATCGACGGCAACTGCAACGAACGACTGAGCATTACCGGATCGCCAGCCGCCGAAATCATCGCCCAGCCCAGCAGCGGCAAAATCAGCATCAAGGCGTACAGCAAAACATGCGAGGCCTTCGCCGCCAGCACCTGCCAACCCGGCAAGTCCGCCGGCAGCGATGGTTGCCGGGTCGAAAAACGCACGGCCAGGCGCACGACCACCAACAGCAGAATCGCAATGCCCAAAGGCTTGTGCAGATGGATCAGCCATTCATGACGCTCGGACACCGAGGCCACCATGCCCGCGCCGATAAACAGCATCGCAATGATCATCAGCGCCATCAGCCAGTGCAGAAGCCGCGCCAAGGGCGCGAAATGGTTCGGTTGAGCGCTCATTGACGAGACTCCTGTTTGGCGGCGGGCAACTGGCTGACTTCGCTGGTGCGGCGCAGGTAGGAACTGGCGTACCCCGCTGAACGAGCGGCGAGCAGCGGGTCGTCGGAGCCTTCGATACCGCTGGGCAATACCAGTGGGTCGTAGTTGATGTCACGGCACTCGCCATTGAGTTGCGGTTGGGTGCTTTCGAGCACCAAGGTGCCGGCGTTCAGCACTTTTCGGCCGTCGGGCCAGGCCTTGCTCGCGTCGTTGACCGGGTCCCCGGGGTTCGCCAGGGTAATGTTCAACTGCCAACGCAATGGTCCGGCGGACAAGCGCTGAACCAAATCTTTTTCGAGGAAGTCAGCGCCCTCCGCTGCCGTCGCACCCGCCGCGTCCTGAGCCACTGGTGTCATGCTCCAGCGCACCGCTTGCCGCTGACCGGCTGCGTTCACCAGGTAAAACGCGTTGACGCTGTTATAAGTCTGCGTCGCATAACTGGCAGAAGGTTTGGCGGTTTTGATCCAGGCAAGGAACGGCGCGGCTTCCGGGTGAGAACCGAAGAACGCCGGAACAGCCGCAGGGTTCGGTTTGCCGGTCGCAGGGTCCGGCGCCTGCGCTTGTTGCAACTGATAGAACGCCTCGGGCGTGCCCACCGGGAACACCGGCATGCTGTTCATCCCGGTGCGCCACTGCTGACCGTTGGCCTGGGTGAAACGCAACGCCAGGCTGCGGATCGGCACACTGTTGTCTGGTGCGTAAGGGTTGCCGGCAGGCAGTGCGAAACGCCCGACCACCGGGGTCCGCGCTTCACTGAACACTTGGGCGCTGGAGTACTCGCGCGCCTGGCCGCTGCTCTCGAAATGCCCGATCACGCACACCCCTTTGGCGTGGTTACGACGGAACCCCGGGTGCACACCGTTGTTTTTCTCCAACACATTGATCAACGCTTTCGGCGTCAGACGCTGTGGGTCGAGTGTGCCGTTGACGTAGGCAAAAGCCCCGACCAGCGCAGCGACCACCACGGCAATACCGGTCAGGCGCAACGTCAGGCTCGCGGTGCTCAGGGGCGGCCGAGACGGCCCTGTTGTAGATGAGCGATCAACCATGAAAGTCTCCAGGGCCGTGGGCCACAGGGGAAAAGAGCTATGAGACGAACGTCACGTAGGATTATTCCCCCTGAACTGTAGTTTCTTTCAAAGCACCGCTAGCGACGAATCCTCAAGGTTGGGTCAAACCGGGTTGAAACACGGCTCACGCTTCTCCAAAAAAGCCTGCATGCCTTCCTTTTGCCCCCCCGTGGCAAACAAACCATGAAACACTCTTCGCTCGAAAAGAAGGCCATCGCGCAATCCTGACTCCAGTGCACGGTCCACTGCTTCTCGCGCAGCCAGTGTGGCTGTCTTGGCGAAACCGGCAATTATCTGCGCCGCGGCCAAGGATTGTTCCAGCAGATCGCTGGCAGAAATCACACGCGATACCAACCCTGCTCGCTCAGCCTCCTCAGCCGACATCGAGCGTCCGGTCAGAATCATATCCATGGCCTTCGACTTGCCTACCAGCCGTGTCAGACGCTGGGTTCCTCCCATACCAGGCATCACCCCCAACCTGATCTCCGGTTGGCCAAAGCGGGCGGTATCCGCAGCAAAGATCAGATCGCACATCATCGCCAACTCACAACCGCCACCGTACGCATAACCGGCAACAGCGGCCAGTTTGGGCGTACGTAACGCAGCAAAGGCCTCCCACTCAGCAAAATAGTCTTCGTGGACCATGTCCAGATAAGACTTTTCGTACATTTCCTTGATATCGGCGCCAGCCGCAAAAAAATCCGCCGTCCCGGTGATCACGAAACAGCCGACCCCGGGGTCGCGGTCCAGCTGTTGCAATGTGTCCAGCAGTTCGCGCATCAGGGCCGAGCTCAAAGCATTCCTGGCTTGGGGGCGATTGAGACGAATCAATACAACTCGATCATGACGTTCGATCAGTGTGTGCATGGTGACCTCATTGAATACCTGTGAAAGGTTTGACTGAAAAATGCTTTTGGCAAACATCAGGAATCCCAGATCGCGCCATAAGCCGGAATGCCCCGTGCCTCCATTTCCTCAACCACTCGCTGAGTGAGCGTCTGGTTAGAAATGCAGATCACCGCCTCGGCACCGAACGTTCGCACCGCGTCATAGGCCAATTGCACAAGGTCTGGCTTGCCGAGCACGTCAGTGTCCCAAATCAAGGCATCAGGATTGGCCCGCAGGATCTCTTCCACCAGTTCGTCACCGTAGGTTTTTCGGGGGCTGCGGGTCGACCAGACCAGCCGTATCGGTACCTGTTTAGCCAGCAAATGGGGCAATACCGGTCCGATGCCGCTGCCCGTGGCGATGTACACCACCGATTTGAACAGGGTTTCAATGTGTGCCACGCCGGCAGTGGTAATGCCTTTGACCCAGACATGAGTCGGCATCTGTTCGATGAACTCGCCGGTCCAGTCACCTGCCCGGGAAATGATCAGGCGAAAACCCGCCTCACCTGGTGTGGGAATATTGGCAAAGGAGTGCCACTCCATAAGCGGGTTGCGACTGATAGCGTTGGACGAGCCGGCAAACGGCGTGACATGGCCAAAACGGGCTATTACCGCATGAGGAGAAGGCCTGATCAGTTGCACCGGCACTTTACGCAGACGAAACCATGGCAAGGCGATGCTGAACGTCAGCGCAATCAGCATCCAGAATGCCACCGACGTCGACAGCGCCTCATGCACGGGAGTCTGCAGATTCTGGTCCCGGACAAACAGAACGGTCCATACCCAGAACAGGGCGAGCGCGGTCCATCCACCAAAGCGGTGCATTCGCTCGAACCCGTTGTGAAAACGTGCGCGAATCCGTGGATGAGCCATGATCGCCACCAACAGCAAGATGCCCAGCAACCCGGCGCTCACCCCTAGCAGCGCCAGAGAAACCCCATTCAGACCCTCAATCCAATGCCAGCTCAAGGAGCCACTCAACACCGCGAACCAGCCAATGGCTGCCAGCACGCCGCCGCTGTGCAAGCCGCCGAAGTGGTAAACCTTGGCCAGTGAGCGGCGAATCGCAAGCGGCCAGCAAGTGGGCGCCCGGGTTGCCAGCCAGAACAGCAGATTGATGATGTATTGCTGGCGAATCAAAATCGCCATCGACAGATTGGCCACCACCAAACCCGACAGCGCCTCAAGGACAATCCCCGAGGATGTCCACCACTGCCCGGCGGTCAGCCCATGCGCCAGTGCCGCAATATTGAGTGCAAGCACCAGGGCTACCAGGCGGTTGTAATGAGAAAATATCGGCAACGTTCCCCATCGCCGCCACAGCGCGCGCCTGGCAGGCAGCGCGGTATCCGGATTCCCCCCCTTCATGCGCTCACCCCTTGCCTGGTGGCCGCGGCAAGGTCGGCCTGATGCGCCACCGCCCACTCCAGCAACAAACGTTTGTCGACCTTACCCCGTGATGTCAGCGGAATTTGATCCACGGCGATGATCAGCGAAGGGACGCAATAGTAGGCAAGCCGCTCTTCACAGCGACGTCTTGCCGCATCGATGTCCGTGGTGACGGGATAGACGAAGGCCACCAGATGGCGACTGTCGAGTTTTAGCGTGACCGCCCGCTCGCAGCGACCGGATGACTCCAGAGTCGCAGAAACAGCGTCGAGCTCCACCCGAAACCCTCTGACCTTGACCTGATCATCGACGCGTCCCAGGTGTTCAAGTTCGCCGTTCGCTGTCCAGCGCCCCAGATCACGTGTGCGGAACATCATCCGGCCCTGCCCCAGAAACGGGTCGGGGCGATAGCGTTCGGTGGTCAGCGCCGGGTTACCCAAATAGCCAGCCGTCACACAGTCGCCACCGGCCCACATCTCGCCTTGCTCACCCACCTTACAGGGCTGGCCCGCCTCATCGAGCACGTACACCGTGTTGTTGGGCGTGGGTTTGCCAATCGTCAACGCACCTGCGCCCTTGTAATGCTGCATGGTGTTGACGATGGTGGTTTCGGTCGGGCCGCAGGCATTGTAAAAAGTGCAGAACGAAGACCAGCGATCGGCCAGGGGTTGCGGGCACGGTTCCCCTGCAAGGGCCACGACCTTGACTTGCTGACAACGCAATGGATCGAGTGTGCCGAGAATCGAGGGGGTGGCGATCAGTACATCGCATTGTTCGGCAGTCTGGCCGATGTCCTTGCCACGGATCATCAAGGTCGCGCCATGAGCCAGACAACCGAGTATTTCCCAGGCCGCCATGTCAAAGGCAATGTTAAGTATCTGTCCGACCTTGAGCCCAGGCTGCATGCCGAGATTGCCTGGGGCTGTCAGCAAAATATTGCACACATTGCGCTGGGTCACCCGAACCCCATTGGGCAGGCCGGTGGTGCCGGAGGTAAACAGAACGAAACACTGTCGGTCCGGAGCCGACGACAGCGAACAGGCCACATTCAAGTCATCAGCGGGTGTTGACGCAACCTTCATGAACTCATCGAGGCAAATGCTGTATTGCTGCGACGTCAGGGGAATTCGCGACTCAAGGCTCGACAGCGTCAGCACCACCCGCGTCGAAGCCACGTCCATGATGTGGCGCAATTGCGCGGCGGGAGTAATCCCTACGTGCTGAGGGATGTAGGCCGCGCCCACTTTCAATGCGGCCAGTATTCCCACCAGCATCGGGATCGAACGTTCCACAAACAAAGCCACATGATCGCCCGGGATCACGCCCTGCCGACGTAACATCGTGGCCAGTCGGTTGGCCTGCCGGTTCAGTTCACCATAAGTGATGGTTTCGCCCTCACAATGGGCGGCAATGCCCTGAGGTCTGGCGGCGGCTTGCGCCTCGACGGCGTGATGGATCAGAAGATACTCAGGCTCGACCGTCGGCCCACGACCGAATCGCTGCCACACGTCCTGGGCATTGGTCGGAAGCAGCGAGCAAATCGGTGCTGATTCAAGGGTAACTTCGCACTCTTGCATGTCAAAAAGTCTCTTCAGGCTCAATATCAACGTTCAAGCACGGGTGGGTTTGCGCAGCCTGGTGAAAGGCTGGGCTGATTGCCTGTGCTGCCGCATGGGTTGAGCCACGAAGTTCGATGCCATTACATGGACTACAAATCCATCAGAAACCTCCTACAAAAATGAGAAACGGTTTCCCGATGTGGGAATAACCTGCTGTGGTCGGCGTCCTTCTTGTCAGTGCCACTCATCACAGCCAGAGAACACGCCTTCTCCATGAACAACATCGACGGACAATTGCGTGAAATCATTCCAAGGCTACGGCGTTTCGCCGTATCGCTGACGCGCAACCCCAGCAGCGCCGACGATCTGGTGCAGGCGTGCCTTGAGCGAGCGCTATCGAGTTGGGGCGGCAAACGCCCCGAGGGCGACTTGCGGGCCTGGCTGTTTTCGATTCTTTATCGGCAGTTTCTCGACGCCCACCGCCGCTCCCGGCGTTATGCGCGGATGCTCGAATTCTTTGCCGGGCGTGACGATGCGCAACCTTCGGTAGAACGCACGGTGATCGCCCAATCGACCCTGCAAGCCTTCGACCAACTCAGCACCGAACAGCGCGCGCTGCTGCTCTGGGTGTCGGTGGAGGGCTTGAGTTATAAAGAGGTCGCCGAGATTCTCGACGTCCCCACCGGCACCGTGATGTCGCGCCTTTCCCGCGCGCGCCAGGCCTTGCGCCAGCTCAGCGACGGCGAAATCACCCGCCCTTCTCTGCGGAGACTCAAATGATCAGCATGCCGCCCAGCGAGCGTGACTTGCACGCCTACGTCGATCACCAACTCAGCGATGCCGACCGACATCAGGTGGACACTTATCTGGCCAGCCACGCCGAAGTGGCCGCGCAAGTACGCGCCTGGCAGCACGATGCCCAACAATTGCGCGCGGCCCTGAGCGGCGCCTTGCAGCAACCGACCAACCCGGAACTCGACCCGGCGCTGATTCGCCAGCGCCTCAAACGTCAATCCCGGCGTTATCTGGCCAGTGCCGCGATATTGTTGATGGCGGTCAGCGTCGGCGGGCTGGGCGGTTGGCAGGCACGGGAAATGACCTTGGCCAGCGCCCCACTGCCGATGACCGATGCGATGCAGGCCTACCGGCTGATTGCCCAGCAAGGCATCCTGCCGGCGGATTACCAAGTCAGCGACGACGGCGATATGCAGGGCTGGCTCGACCGTTATTTCAGCCAGGCCCAGCGTTTGCCAAACCTGGCGACGGCTGGCTACAAACCGGTCAGCGGTCGTTTGCTCAGCACCGAGCAAGGGCCGGCGGCAATGGTGGTGTATGAGGACAGGAGCGGGCACAAGATCAGCTTCTACGTCCGGCCACCCGGGCCGAAAAACACCCTGCTGCCCCGCGGTAGCCGCAGCGATGGTGAACTGCAGGCCGAGTACTGGTCGGGGGGCGGGTACAACTACGCGATGGTCAGCCCGAGTGACACCCCGACGGCGCAGATGCTGAAGTTCTGATCTCGGAAACGAGGACAACACCAATCGAATGTGGGAGCGGTCGGTCGAGGCGATGAAACAGTATCTGAACACTGCCATTGCCATCGACTGGGATCAGGTCAACGAACAGCACCCGGCGTGGAATGCCCGGTTGAATCGCAGTATCGAGCGGTAGTCTCGAAGATCAAAAGATCGCAGCCTGCGCCACCCCACATTTGCCGAAGTGGTCGGGTTATTCCCCATTTGGTTACACTACGCCGCCGCAGCTTGGGAGCCGGCCTTAAGACTACGGGGTGACATCACAGTGGCCGTTCGACCGCCCAACCGTCCGCGACTCACACCACACTGGCCCGCGCTGCGCCGTTTGTTCGGCAAGGCACTCGCGGCGCCGGCCAGTGCCAGCGCGCAGGGCCGGGTGATCCACGACTACTTCCACCACAAGGCCCATGCCCAGGGCTACACCCTCAGCCACAGCCAGCAGCGAGTGATCGACTGCATGGCGCAGCACGCTTCGGCGCTGCAGGGCACATTGGCATCAACACTCCCCGGTCTTTACCTCCATGGTGCAGTCGGGCGCGGCAAGAGCTGGTTGCTCGACGGTTTTTTCCAGGCCATCCCCATCGCGGAAAAACAGCGCCTGCACTTCCATGAGTTTTTTGCACAATTGCACCAGGGCATGTTCAGCCATCGCGATCAGCCCGATGCGCTGGCAGTCACCCTTGATGAACTGCTGCGAGACTGCCGGGTGCTGTGTTTCGATGAATTCCACGTGCATGACATCGGCGATGCGATGCTCATCACGCGGCTGTTCAAAGCGCTGTTTCGCCGTGGGGTTCTGCTGCTGGTGACCTCCAATTACCCGCCGGAAGGTTTGTTGCCCAACCCGCTCTATCATGCACGTTTCAAACCGGTGATCGACCTGATTCACGCGCGCATGCAGGTGATGGAAGTCGACGGCCCCCATGATTACCGCAGTCAGGCGCGAGCCCACGCACAGCAGCTATTCACCCAGGGTCAATACGTCTGGCCAGCCACAATGGCGCAGCGCCAGGCGTTGCACCTGCCCGAACACGATGCGCCGGCCATTCAGCTGCCCGTCGGGACACGACACCTTCAAGCCCGATACTGCGAAGGACGAACCATCGGCTTTACCTTCGGTGACGTGTGCGAACACCCCACCGCTGTCATGGACTACCTGGAACTGTGCCGACGTTTCGACCGCTGGATCATCGACAAACTGCCCAGCCTCGCCGACTGCTCGATCGCCGCCCAGCAGCGCTTCATCAGCCTGATCGACGTCTTGTACGACCAGGACAAGCACCTGATTCTGCTCGGCCACCAGTCATTGCGCGAAAGCCTGGGCGGCGATGCCATCGACCTGGCGCGTACGCGTAGCCGGTTGGGACAGTTGGTGGAGGTCAGGGACCCCGCCTGACCGAGAGATTGTGTTTGGGCTGCCGGCCCCTTCGCGAGCAAGCCCGCACACATTGGTTTTGTGAACGACGCAGCCCCCTGTGGGAGCGGGCTTGCTCGCGAAGAGCCCCTGACAAGCACCGCTAATTTCCCGCTATCATGTCGCCCATTTCCAGGCCCCCGCGCCCTCCTTCCGATCAATAGCGAACCTGCCCATGCACACCCTCGCACAACTGCGCGCCGGCCAACTGTCGGGCATCACCCGTCTGGATCTGTCCTGCGGCCTGACCGAGTTCCCCCGGGAAATCTTCGACCTGGCGGACTCGCTGCAAGTGCTCAACCTCAGCGGCAATGCCTTGCGCAGCCTGCCGGACGACCTGCACCGCCTGACCCGTTTGCGCGTGCTGTTCTGCTCGGACAACCGGTTCACCGAACTGCCCGCCTGCCTCGGCCAGTGCGCGGCGCTGACGATGATCGGCTTCAAGGCCAACGCCATCGAGAACGTACCGGCCGCCGCCCTGCCGCCGCAGTTGCGCTGGCTGATCCTGACCGACAACCACATCACGGATCTGCCGACCGAACTGGGGGAACGCCCGCACCTGCAAAAGCTCATGCTCGCCGGCAACCGGTTACAGCGTTTGCCCAAGAGCCTGAGCCATTGCCATCGACTCGAACTGATCCGCATCGCCGCCAATCAGCTCACCGAGCTTCCCGAGTGGCTGCTGACCCTGCCGAGCCTGACCTGGCTGGCGTACGCTGGTAACCCGCTGGAAACCGAAGCCGATGCCGCCGCCCTCGAAGCTACGGCGAGTATCCCCTGGTCCCAACTGAGCCTGGAGAAAAAACTCGGCGAAGGTGCGTCGGGGATCATTCATCAGGCGTTGTGGGAGCAGACGAAACAGGTCGCGGTAAAACTCTACAAAGGCGAAATGACCAGCGATGGCTCGCCGTTGCACGAAATGAACGCCTGCATCACCGCCGGTATCCACCCCAATCTGATCCGGGTCGAAGGGCGGATTGTCGGGCATCCGCAGGCGCAGGCCGGCCTGGTGATGCAGCTGATCGACCCGAGTTACCGCAACCTGGCCGGGCTGCCGAGCCTGGCGTCCTGCACCCGCGACATCTACACCGACGACACCCGCTTCAGCGCTGGCGTGGCGCTGCGCATCGCCAGTGGCATTGCTTCAGTGGCTGAACATTTGCACCGCCAAGGCATCACCCACGGCGACCTCTATGGCCACAACATTCTGTGGAACGAGCACGGTGACTGTCTGTTGGGGGACTTTGGCGCGGCATCTTTTCATGCCACTTCGGACAACCTTGAAAGCCGCGCGCTGCAACGGATCGAAGTACGGGCGTTCGGGGTGCTGCTGGGGGAATTGCTGGAGCGGATCGACTCGGGGTTGAGCGAGGCAGGTCGCGAGCAGCTGGAGGCGTTGCACCAGCGCTGCTGTCAGCCGGATGTGCTGGCGCGGCCGGGGTTCAGCGAGGTGGTGCGGGAGTTGACTGCGTTCAACTAGCGGCAACTATAAAACCTGTGGCGAGGGAGCTTGCTCCCGTTGGACGGCGAAGCCGTCCCAAAAGCGACGGCTGCTGCGCAACCGAACGGGAGCAAGCTCCCTCGCCACAAGTCAGATCACAAACTGCCGGAACCGCTTAACCCGCCAACCCGACAAACATGTCCTGCACGTCATCGTGGTTATCGAGGCCTTCGAGGAAGGCTTCGACCTCCGCCATCTGCTCATCGCTCAGGCCGCTGACCGGGTTCTTCGGCTGGTAACCCAACTTGGCCGACAACACCGTGAAACCCTGCTCCGGCAGCGCTTTCTGTACCGAATCCAGGTCCGCAGGCTCGGTCAGGAACAGCGTCGCGCCCTCTTCACCCGGCTCGAAATCCTGGGCACCGGCTTCGATCGCGGCCATTTCCGGATCGGCGTCAGGGCTGTCCGGGGACGCCTCGATCATGCCGACGTGGTTGAAGTCCCAGGCCACCGAACCGGAAGCACCCAACTGGCCCTTGCGGAACGCGACGCGGATTTCAGCGACGGTGCGGTTGATGTTGTCGGTGACGCATTCAACGATCAGCGGCACCTGATGCGGTGCGAACCCTTCATAGGTCACGCGATGGTATTGCACGGTTTCGCCGAGCTGGCCGGAGCCTTTCTTGATCGCGCGTTCCAGGGTTTCGCGGGGCATCGAGGCTTTTTTCGCCTGTTCGACCACCAGACGCAGGTGTGCGTTGGTGGCGGTATCGGCACCGTTGCGCGCAGCAATGGTGATTTCTTTCACCAGTTTGCCGAAGATCTTGCCCTTGGCGTTGGCTGCCGCTTCTTTGTGTTTAACCTTCCACTGTGCGCCCATTACTCACTCTCTTGATCTGTGGCGCCGAGACATCTATTGGCCGACGCGTTGCGCAAGTTTATACGGCCTAAAGATGCCAATCGACCAAAAATTCCAAGATCTTCACCCCATGACGGATCGACATCTTCAGCAGCGTCTGTAGGGCGATTCTGAAAAGTCGATTTGCGGTAACGCTTCCGGGCTGTGGTTTCGTATCCTCTGCATCCGTCCTCCCTGGCAGAAGCGCGTTCGATGCACAACGACAAGGAAAGCCCCTTCACCCTGACGCTTCTCGACGGTGGTTTGAGTTTGCAGGTGTTGCAGTTCAGTGGCCATGAAGGCCTCAACCAGCCCTATCGATTCGACATCGACGTGATCGGCCTCGCACCGTCGACGAACCTCGAGCGATGGCTGCAACAACCGGCGTTCCTGAGGCTGGCGGGTGATCAGGGCATTCACGGTGTGCTCCACAGCGTCAGTCGCGAACATCGCGGCCCGCACCGGGTCGGCTACTCTCTGGTGCTGACGCCCCATCTTCAACGACTGGACCGGCACCGCGCGCGGCGGGTGTTTCATCACCTCAGCGTGCCAGCGATCGTGCTCCAGTTGCTGGAGGAGCATCAGTTGCCCGAACACAGTTATCGCTTCGACCTGACAAGCGGGCGCTACCCTCTGCGGCCTTTTTGCATTCAATACGAAGAAAGCGACCTGGCCTTCATGCAGCGGCTGTGTGAAGAAGAAGGTATCCACTATCACTTCGAGCATCAGCCCGACGGGCACGTGCTGGTGCTGGCCGATGACAGCCTGAGTTTTCCCCAGGAGCCGTTGTTGATGCCGTTCCATGACGACGCACCCAACGCCCCCACCTCGCCAGTGATCAGCGAACTGTTCCAGCACCATGCCCCGGCACCTGCACCTGCACCTGCACCTGCACCTGCACAATGGAACGCGAGAAATCGCGGCGCGCAGGTGCTCGGCGACGGCGCGGCCAACCACCCGCTCGCCAGAACGGGCCCGGTGACGGCACACCCCGCGCCCGAACAGTGTCATCGCGATCAGCTCAGCCGCCGCCTGCTGGAGCGTCTGCGCTGCCGGCACCGGCAGATCCACGGCCAAAGCACCCAACGTGAGCTGCGCAGCGGACGAATCCTGCAAGTGGCGGAACATCCGCTCTCGAGTTTCAACGATCAGTGGCTGCTCACCGACATCCAGCACCAGGGACAGCAGCCGTCGATTCTCGCCCAGGACCCGCCCGACATTGCCCGGCACTATCGCAATCAGTTCACTGCCATTCCCTGGTCAACGGTATTCAGGCCAGCGCTCAAACAGGCCAGGCCGAGCGTTCCGGGCTATCAGACCGCCCGGGTGCTGGGTCCCGTCGGGCAACCGGCGGCGCTCGATGACCAGGGCCGAATACAGATCTGCTTGTGGCCAACGTCGGAGTTCGAGGCGGATGAATCCGCCGGATTCTGGCTACCGGTAGCCCTTGCAACACCGGACGGCCAGATCGATCCGTCCAGGCTGCCCATGGCCGGCACCAACGTGTTGATCAGTTTCCTCGATAGCGACCCGGACCGGCCGGTGCTGTGTGCCGGCATGGACCATCTCCAGCCTTCCCGGCCCGCTCCCGAGCCACGCCGCGATGCCAATATGCTGCTCGATTGGTTGATCAACCGCTCGGATCTCATGCCGTGACGCCGTTGTCGATTACCCATTGCACACGGCGGGTGGTGGCGACGTTTGTGGAGAGGGTTCGCGAGCGTTTTGTGTAGGCAGCTCCGGCTTCTTCGCGAGCAAGCCCGCTCCCACAAAAGCAGCTCCCTGCGGCGCTTTTTTGTGGCCGATTCACTTGATCCAGAGCATTCATCAGCCAATTCATCTCGGGCAAATCCAGTGAAACAGGATTACAGTTAGCCCACGCCGTCGAACAAGAACGGCGACTTCAGACCAGTCCTGTGAGGAACACCGTATGCCCTGGAAGAATTCCGAATCACGCTACAGCACCGTATCGATCGCGCTGCACTGGTTGATGCTGGTTCTGTTAATACTGGTCTACGCCTGTATCGAATTTCGCGGGATCTTTCCCAAAGGCAGTGGCGGCCGGACGCTGATCAAGGAAGCGCACTTCATGCTCGGCCTGACCGTGTTCATTCTGGTCTGGCTACGGCTATTCGCCCGCAGCCTGGGGCCGGCGCCACAGATCTTCCCCGCCTCGCCTCGCTGGCAAAGCGTGCTCGCCAAACTGATGCACTGGGCGCTGTATATTTTCATGATCACCATGCCGATTCTGGGCTGGCTGATTACCAGCGCCGAGGGCCATCGGGTGATGTTCTATGGCATTGACTTGCCGTTGCTGATCGAAGAGAACAAAACGCTGGCCAAGCAATTCGAGGGCTGGCATGTGCTCGGCGGGACCATCGGCTATTGGCTGATCGGACTGCACGCCGTGGCCGGGCTTTATCATCACTATGTGGTGCGCGATAACACCTTGCTGCGGATGACGCCCAAACGCGGTTAGTCGCGACCGCTTTGCTCAAAACCCCGGCGGCCCTGCAAGCCGCCGGTGTGGATGAAGATCAGGCGCGTGCCCAGGGGAAACTTCCCGGCTTCGATTTGTTGCTTGAGTACCATCAGCGCCTTGCCGGTGTACAGCGGTTCGAAAGGAATACCGCTGGCCTGTTCGGTCTGCTCGATGAACTTGAGTAACTGCGGATCGACTTTGGCAAAACCGCCACGGCTGGCGTCGAACAGCTCATAAGCCGGAGCCTGCAAACCTGTCTCGCGGACAATCGACTCGACCTGCTGCGCCACGCCATGATCCTCGGGCACCGCCAGCGCGCCATACACCGGGTGTTCACCCGCCTCGGCCAGTGCCAGGCCGGCCAGGGTCGTGCCCGTTCCGCAGGCCAGCCACCAGCCGTCGTAATGGCTCCAACCCAGACCGCTCAGTTGTTCGCGAACCTGAGCCATCAGTGGCATGCAGCCCTTCGCCCCACGTAAACCACCGCCGCCTTCCGGCACTGGTTGTAGCTCGGGATACTGCTCCAGCCATGGCTGCCAGAAGCCAGGTTCGTGCCGCGCTCGATAACCGCCATAACCCAACCAGTGCAACTGCATGCCGAACGCCTGCAAATCCTTCACCGTCGGAGTGTCTTGCGGATGCCCGCGCAGCAGGCCGACCGTGGTGAAACCGAAGCGTTTGCCCGCAGCGGCCAATGCGTGGAGATGGTTGGAGTGAGCGCCACCCAGGCTGATGATGCCTTGGGCGCCGTTCCGGTCGGCGGCTTTCAGATGTTCGATGAGTTTGAACCACTTGTTGCCGCTGATCAGCGGGTCGATCTGGTCCAGACGCAGAATCGCGACCTCGATGCCGAAGGGGGTAAGCCAGTCGAGGTGAAGGGGTTCCAGGGGGGCTTGGGGTAGCCAGTTGGCAGGAGGAAAAAGCATTGGCGCCTGATTGTGCTCAGAAAGAGCCAGCATTCTAGTCGCTCAAAGGGCCCTATCGCGAGCAGGCTCGCTCCCACCTTGGATTTGCGTCGGTCACAAAATACGTGAACACCACAAACCTGTGGGAGCGAGCCTGCTCGCGATGGCCATTGGCACGTTAAACCTGCGTATTACAACTCAGCCGCCAACCGCGAACCCTGGTTGATCGCGCGCTTGGCATCCAGCTCCGCCGCCACATCCGCGCCACCGATCAAGTGCACGTTCTGCCCGGCCGCGATCAGGCCATCCTGCAACTCACGCAACGGATCCTGCCCGGCGCAGATCACAATGTTGTCCACCGGTAATACCTGCGGTTCGCCGCTTTCGCCGATGCGGATGTGCAGGCCTTCGTCGTCGATCTTCAGGTACTCGACGCTGTTGAGCATCTGCACCTGCTTGTTTTTCAGACCGGTGCGGTGAATCCAGCCAGTGGTCTTGCCCAAGCCATCGCCGACCTTGGAGGTCTTGCGTTGCAACAGGAACACTTCACGGGCCGGCGCATGCGGCTCAGCCTTGATGCCCGCGACACCGCCGCGCGCTTCAAGCTGCGTATCGATGCCCCACTCCTTCCAGAACGCTTCGCGGTCCTGGCTGGTGGCCACACCCTGGTGAACGAGGAATTCCGACACGTCGAAACCGATACCACCGGCGCCGATCACCGCGACGCGCTTGCCCACTGGTTTGCGCTCCAGGATCACGTCCAGGTAGCTCAGCACCTTGGCGTGCTCGACGCCCGGAATCGCCGGCACCCGTGGCGCAATGCCGGTCGCCAGGATGATTTCGTCGTAACCGCCCTCGACCAGCTGCGCCACATCCACACGGGTGCTCAGGCACAGCTCGACATTGGTGGTCTGCAATTTGCGGTTGAAGTAACGCAGGGTCTCGAAGAACTCTTCCTTGCCCGGCACGCGCTTGGCGATGTTGAACTGGCCGCCGATTTCGCTGGCCGAATCGAACAACGTCACCTGATGGCCACGCTCGGCGGCCACAGTGGCGGCGGACAGACCGGCAGGGCCTGCGCCGACCACGGCGATTTTCTTGATCTGCTGCACCGGCAGGTAATTGAGCTCGGTTTCATGGCAGGCCCTCGGGTTCACCAGGCAACTGGTCAACTTGCCGCCAAAGGTGTGATCCAGACACGCCTGATTGCAACCGATGCAGGTGTTGATTTCATCGCCACGGCCGGCCGCAGCCTTGTTGACGAAATCCGGGTCGGCCAGGAATGGCCGGGCCATGGACACCATGTCGGCATCGCCCTCGGCCAGGATCTGCTCGGCGACTTCGGGGGTGTTGATGCGGTTGGTGGTGATCAGCGGAATGCTCACCGAACCACGCAGTTTCGCCGTGACCTTGCTGAACGCCGCACGCGGCACCTTGGTGGCGATGGTCGGAATCCGCGCTTCGTGCCAGCCTATACCGGTGTTGATGATCGTCGCACCGGCCTGCTCGATGGCCTTGGCCAATTGCACGATTTCTTCCCAAGTGCTGCCACCTTCCACCAGGTCGAGCATCGACAGGCGGAAGATAATGATGAAATTCGGGCCGACCGCTTCGCGCACCCGGCGGACGATTTCCACCGGCAGGCGCATACGGTTTTCGTAAGCGCCGCCCCAGCGGTCAGTGCGGTGGTTGGTGTGGGCCGCGAGGAACTGGTTAATGAAGTAACCTTCGGAACCCATGATCTCGACACCGTCGTACTCGGCTTTTTGCGCAAGCGTCGAGCACGTGACGAAATCGCTGATCTGCTTCTCGATGCCTTCCTCGTCCAGCTCTTTAGGCTTGAACGGGTTGATCGGTGCCTGAATCGCGCTCGGGGCCACCTGCTTCGGGCTGTAGGCATAACGCCCGGCATGAAGAATCTGCATGCAGATCTTGCCGCCCGCCTCGTGCACCGCTCGGGTGACGATCCGGTGTTTGAGCGCCTCTTCCTCGGTGGTCAGTTTGGCTGCGCCGGAGTAAACCCCGCCCTCATCGTTCGGACCGATACCGCCAGTGACCATCAGGCCAACGCCGCCACGGGCACGTTCGGCGAAGTACGCGGCCATGCGCTCGAAACCGCCGGGCTTTTCCTCAAGGCCTGTGTGCATCGAGCCCATCAGGGTGCGGTTGCGCAACGTGGTAAAACCCAGGTCCAGCGGGGCCAACAGGTGCGGGTAATGAGCGGCGGCCATCGGTAACTCCACAACGAGCGATCACGGAAAAAATGCAGGAACTCTTCGGCTCCCGTCAGTCATGTTCGACAGACTAAGAGTCGTACTGCTGTCACTCAATGACCGTAACTGACAACTTATTGATCCAAATGCGCAGTGCCCCTTGGCAAGCGCAGGCATGGGCCCTACCCTAGTCGCGAACCCTGCACACGGCCGCTGACTGTTTTCCATGCGCAAACTTTTGTACCTGACCCTCTCCATGGCGTTGATCGCCGCCCTCACGACCTACGCCATGTGGGCCGCGGACCGTCCGGTGGGTCATTACCTGTCAGACTTGCGCATCAATCTTGCGGTCGATCAGGGTACCCCCGCCGATCGTGGCAACTTGCTGGGCATCCAGCCCGAGCTGTTCCCCACCGACTATCAAAGCCCCGAGCGCCTGCATCGCAAGCTCGCGGCCTATTTGCAGAAAGCCCAGGACCAGGGCCTGCTCAATGAAAAAACCATTGTCGTGCTGCCCGAACATATCGGTACCTGGCTGATGGTCAGCGGCGAGAAAGACGAGCTGTACCAGGCCACCACGCTCAAGGAAGCCATGAACTGGCTGGCGGTGAGCAACCCGTTGCAGTTCATCCGCGCCCTGATCGGCGCCGAGGGCGCCAGCCGTCTCGACGACGCGCACTTGCGAATGAAAGCCAAGGGCATGGCCAAGGATTACCAGGCGCTGTTCGGGGGCCTGGCGAAAGAATTCCACGTGACCCTGGTGGCCGGCTCCATCGTGTTACCCGAGCCGAGTGTCAGCGACGGCGTCCTGCACATCGGCCACGGCGCGCTGTACAACAGCAGCATGGTGTTCGGTCGCGATGGCCTGCCGATCGGCCAACCCCAGCGGCAAGTACACCCCACTTTCGCCAAGCGCGACACGCTCGAAGCCAATTCCGATCCTACGATCAACGTCATCGACACCCCGGCCGGGCGCCTGGGCGTGTTGATCGGCAGCGACAGCTGGTACCCCGACAACTACCGCAAACTCGACGATCAGGGCGCGCAATTGGTGGCGGTCCCGGCGTTCGTCGTCGGGCGCGGGGTCTGGGATCAACCGTGGCGCGGCTTTAAGGGCCAACCCACGCCGAGTTCTGTCAGCCTCAAGGCCGGTGAACTCAGCGAAGGTCAGGCCTGGCATCGGCTGACGCTGATTGCCCAACCGTCCGGCAGCCAGGCCATCGCCGGCATGAGCGTGTTCCTGCGCGGCCAGTTCTGGGACAAGGGCAGCGCCGGTCAAAGCTTCCTCAGCAGCAACGGGCAACAATTCGCCGACGGCGATGCCCGGGGCGCGCGTTTGCTGAACCTCTGGCTGTAAGCCGATGAAACCGCAGCCGATGCGCCTCGGGGATCTGTCGGTGGGCTTCGTCCATAGCCTGGCCGACGCCGTACGCAGCCATGGCCTGGACCCACAACCGCTGCTCGAACAGTACGGCCTCGACGCCGCGCGACTGGCCGAAGCCGGTGCACGCCTCTCGATCCCGCGCTACATGCGCCTGGGCCACGGCGCCATTCAACTGACCGACGACCCGGCACTGGGTTTGCGCATGGGCCAGCTCAGTCGCCTGAGCCAGGCCGGACTGGCCGGCGTCACCGCCGCCCAGGCACCCACCGTGCGCGAAGCGGCGCGCTGCCTGATTCGCTTCGAAGCGCTGTACGGCTCCAACTATCGCGGCCAGTCGAGCTTTCATGAAGACGCTCAAGGTGCCTGGCTGCGTTTCTATTCCATCAGCCCCTACAACGCCTACAACCGCTTCGTGGTGGACTCGATCATCGCAGGCTGGTTGCAGCAATTGTCCAGCGTAAGCCCTGCCCCGCTACGCGCCGAACGGATCGAGATCGAGTTCCAGGCGCCGGATTACCGTGAGGCCTATGCCGTGCTGGGGGATTGTCCGGTTCAGTTTGGCGCCGAACAGAATCAGCTGCGCCTGAGCCTGGACAGCCTCGCTCAGCGCAACCCGGAGCACTGCCCGAGCACCTGGCGGCACCTGCTGCAACTGTGTGAACGGGAACTGGAGCAACTGACACGCACCCGCAGCCTGCGTGAACGTATCACTCAGTTACTGGGGCCGTTGCTCAATGGCGGCCGGGAACCCGACCTGGAAGAAGTCGCGGCACGCCTGAAGCTGCCAACCTGGACCTTGCGCCGCAAACTTGCCGAGGAAGGCACGCAATTTCGCGCAATCCTCAACGACACACGCCGCGACCTCGCCATGACCTACATTCGCGACACCGAACTGGCGTTCGGCGAAATCGCCTACCTGCTGGGGTTTGCCTCAGCCGAAGCCTTTCAACGGGCCTTCAAACGCTGGAACGGCCAGACCCCCGGCGAGTTTCGCCGCAGTCATCGCCAATCCGCGTAATTACAGCTCCGTAGCGTCTTCGGCCGGTTCCAGCGGGTCCAGTTCAAACGCCTGATACTCGAGCAGTTCTTCTTGATAATCATCCATAATTAAACCCCCATCGCTTATTGAAAAAATCGTCTGAATAAATGTCCAGCGCCCCGAGCATAAAGTGCCCACATGAAAGAAAAATGACTCGAGCACGATACGATGCCGCTACTGAATAAAACGTAGCAGGTGGTCAGGAATTTATCACAGTTTTTTTTCGATATAAGCCGTAGGAATACGGCCCGGCGTGATGTGGATCAATCTTGAAAGGCATTACGGAGGCGGTATCGTCTGACCCGCCTCCGTAACAACGGGAACCAATTACTGGCTGGAGACAGGCAGCGCCGAAATCGGCTCGGTCGGCGCCGGCAGCGTGCTTGAATCCGCCGCTGGCGTGACCGCTTCCGTGGACGAAGTCGGCTCACTGCTCGCGGCAGGAGTAATTGGCGCCGTTTCAGCAGGCGGCACAACAGGCTCCGAAGTGGCTGGAGCGGCTTCGGCAGGTGCAGGAGCTGGTGCGACTGCCGGAGCAGGTTCTGCCGCCGGGGTCGGGGTCGGCGCCAACTGAGCCGGTGCAGCCTTGGCTTCAGGCACCCCCAGTTCGGTTTTCGGCTTCTCGATGATGTGCGCGGCCTTCTTCGCTTCAGGCGGCAGGAACAATTCGACCAGGGCAAAGAAGCGCTCGTAGAACTTGGCCGAAGACACGGTTTCGCTGGCGACCTTGACCATCGAGTCGTCGGACGAGCCGATCGGCATCGATACCGAGCCCAACACGCCGACGCCGAGGCTGGCGGAGTTGTTGGTCTTTTTCAGCGCATAGCGGTCCTGCAGGGCGTTGGCGAACATGGTCGCATGATGCCCCTCGCTGCCGTCATCGGCACAGACCACATTGAAACTGATCTCCATATGGGTCTCGCCGGTCTGCTGGAAGCTCTTGTGCCCACTGATCAGTTTCGGATCACTGCTGGTGATGATGTAACCCTGGCTGAGCAAAGCCCGACGGGCGGCTTCGCAGGTTTGTGCATCGGTCACCGGGTAGCTGCGCGAAAACGTCCCGGAGTCGTCGAAGTTCTCATGCTCATAGACGGCGGCTTTCTTCGACGAACAACCGGCAGCGGCGGCCAGCACCAAGGCCAGCCCGACAACACGCATGGGAATTGATTTAAACATTGAACATCCTGAGGAAAACGGTTCGGGGCGTATTGTGCAACAGATTAATGCTTAGCGGAGTATCGATTGTGTCTTAAAACGGCTACAGATTCATTGACCGTCATATCAGGAGAAAGTCCCGCCGGAGCAAAAATCAAAAGATCGCAGCCTGCGGCAGCCTCTACGGGGGATCGCGTTCATCTGTAGGAGCAGCGGCAGGCTGCGATCTTTTTGCTTCCCCCATGAAAAACCCCAGCCTTTCGGCTGGGGTTTTTTGTGTCGCGCAAAACTCAGTCAGGCATCAGAAACGCTTGATCTCAGCCTCGCGTTCCAGCAGTTTGCGGTAGGCCGCAAAGTCTTGCTGGCCAATGCGCGAGGCGAGGAAGCGACGGTATTGAACCTTCTCTTCCTCGGTCGGCGCCGCGGCTTCGTTCACGCCGTTCAGACGCACAATCACCAGGCTACCATCGGCCAGGGTCACGCTGCTGAAGGTCGGCTTGTCTTTGGAGGCCGGCTTGGGCATGCGAAACAGCGCTTGCAGCACGGTTGGGTCGGTCCCTTCCTGAGCGCGAGTGGCTGCTGCGGTGACTTTCCAGCTCTGACCGTCAATCGCCTTGTCCAGCGCAGTCTTGCCATCGCGCAGGCTGGCAACCAGTTGATCGGCCTTGGTCTTGGCGGCAGCACTGGCGTGCTCCTTGGTCAATTGCACGCGAATGCTGGCAGCCACGCTTTCCAGCGGGAGTTGCTCAGGCTTGCGGTGCTCCTTGGCGCGCAGCACGATCACGGTTTCCGGGTCCAACTCGATGGCGGTGCTGTTGGCACCCTCATCCAGCACTTCAGGACTGAATGCAGCGGTCACCACGGCACGGTTGGCCGCAACACCTTCGCCACCTTCCCGGCCGAATGGCGCGGAAGTGTGGACGGTCAGCTTCAGGTCCTGTGCCGGCTGGGCCAGATCGGACGCTTCGAACGAGGAGTCTTCCAATTGCTTGGTCGCCTCGACGAAACGCTGCTCGACCTGCTGGGTTTTCAGCTCGCGGGTCAGCTTGTCTTTCAGGCTGGCGAACGTTGGCACCTCAGGCGCTTCAACACCCAACAGCTTGATCAGGTGGAAACCGAAGTCAGTGCGAACCGGCTCCGACACCTGATCCTTGGCCAACGAATACAGGGCTTTTTCAAACACTGGATCGTAGACGCCTGGCCCCGCGAAACCGAGGTCACCACCATTGTTCGCCGAGCCTGGATCCTGGGAGAACTCCTTGGCCAGGGCTTCAAACTTCTCGCCTTTAGCCAGACGCGCCTGCACCTCTTCGATCTTGGCCTTGGCTTGTGCTTCGGTCACCTTGTCGTTCACTTCGATCAGAATGTGCGCAGCCCGGCGTTGCTCGGACAGGTTTGCGGTTTCTTTCTGATACGCCGCCTGCAAGTCTTCGTCCTTGACGCTGACCTGATCGAAGAAGGAAGCCTTTTTCAATTCGAGGTAATCGATGACCACCTGATCCGGCGTCATGAATTCCTTGGCGTGTTCGTCGTAGTAGGCCTTGACCTCATCGTCGGTCAGCTTCACAGCCGCAGGATCTGCCTTGACGTTCAGGGTGGCGAAATCGCGGGTCTGTTTTTCCAGACGGGCGAAGGCCAGAACCTGTGCATCGGTGACGAAACCGCTACCGGCCAGGCCAGCACGCAACTGACCGATCAGCATTTCCTGAGCCAGCATCTGACGGAATTGCAGACGGCTGTAGCCCAGTTGACGGATCACCTGGTCGAAACGCTCGGCGCTGAACTTGCCACTCACCTGGAATTCAGGCGTTTGCAGGATCACCTGATCCAAAGCGGCTTCGGAGAAAGCGAATTTCGATTTTTCTGCGCCTTGCAGCAGCAGTTTGCGATCGATCAGGCCCTTGAGGGCCGATTCGCGCAGCATTTTTTCGTCGAGCAAGGAAGCATCGAAATCCTTGCCCAGCTGTTGTATGAGCTGACGGCGTTGCATATCGACCGCCTGGCTCAGCTCGTTCTGGCTGATTTCTTCGCCATTGACCTTGGCCGCCTCATTGCTGTGCGTCGTGGCCCGAAAAATGGCGTCGAAACCGGTCAAAGCCATCAGTGCAACGATGACCCCGATAATGGTCTTGGCAATCCAGCCTTGTGAATTGTCCCTGATATTCTGCAGCATGCGTCCCCCAGAAACGGTTGAACTTCAAAATTAGGCAACCGTGGAGCGTGGGTAGAATCCGGATAGAAGAAAGGCGCATCCGAGGATGCGCCTTCTCGTAACTGGCGGAGCGGACGGGACTCGAACCCGCGACCCCCGGCGTGACAGGCCGGTATTCTAACCGACTGAACTACCGCTCCGCTGCCAAGTCAGGAATGACCCCGACCCGGATAGGCAAAAACCTGAATCGAACTTAGTTGACAGCTTCTTTCAGTGCTTTACCGGCTTTGAAACCTGGTTTTTTGGCGGCTGCGATTTCCAGCGTCTTACCGGTCTGTGGGTTACGACCGATGCGAGCTGGACGATCAGTCACGGAGAAGGTGCCGAAACCAACCAGAACAACAGAGTCGCCAGCCTTGAGAGCGCCAGTGACGGATTCGATTACAGCGTCCAGCGCACGGCCAGCAGCAGCTTTCGGGATATCAGCGGATGCAGCGATAGCATCAATCAGTTCCGACTTGTTCACTCTAAGTCCCCTTATATCTATTTGAGTTTGATTCTAAGTTTTTTGGTGAAAGCAAAAAAACGAGTGCTGAATGGCCTACAGACACTTAAGAGCCGCTTTATATCAAGGGCTCTAAAAAACTGTCAAGGAAGCCTCCCAGGCAAATGCGTACTAATGCGTGCTAATTCTTTCCTTAGAGTCAGACTCGCGCTTTTCATCCTTTGCAACGATCTCCGGAACCACATCTGGCAAGGGCTCCGGCGCGTATTGCAGCGCAATTTGCAGGACCTCGTCAATCCATTTAACTGGTTTAATCTGTAGATCTTGCTTGATATTGTCAGGAATTTCCTTCAGATCGCGTACGTTCTCTTCAGGAATGATCACCGTCTTGATTCCGCCACGGTGAGCAGCCAGCAGTTTTTCCTTCAAGCCGCCGATCGCCAGCACCTGACCACGCAAGGTGATTTCGCCGGTCATGGCGACGTCCGCTCGTACAGGAATGCCAGTCAATGCCGACACCAGGGCCGTGCACATGCCTACACCGGCGCTAGGGCCGTCCTTCGGGGTCGCCCCTTCAGGCATGTGGATGTGCGTGTCGCGCTTCTCGTGGAAGTCCAGGGGAATCCCCAGGCTCTTCGCACGGCTGCGGACGACGGTCAGGGCCGCGGTGATCGATTCGACCATCACGTCACCCAGAGAACCGGTCTTGATCAGCTGGCCTTTACCCGGCACGACTGCGGCTTCGATGGTCAGCAATTCGCCGCCCACCTGGGTCCACGCCAGGCCAGTAACCTGACCGATCTGATCCTGCTGCTCAGCCAGACCGTAGCGGAATTTGCGCACGCCCAGAAAGTGCTCCAGCATGTCGGCAGTGACCTTCACCGAGAAGCGTTTCTCCATCGCATGCTCTTTGACCGCCTTGCGGCAAACCTTGGCAATCTGGCGCTCCAGCCCACGTACACCGGCTTCGCGGGTGTAGTAGCGAATGATGTCGCGAATCGCTTCGGCGTCAAATTCCAGCTCGCCTTTCTTCAGACCGTTGGCCGTAATCTGCTTCGGCGAAAGGTATTTGACGGCGATGTTGATCTTCTCGTCTTCGGTGTAACCCGGCAGACGAATCACTTCCATCCGGTCCAGCAGCGCCGGTGGAATGTTCATGGAGTTGGAGGTGCACAGGAACATCACATCGGACAGGTCGTAGTCGACTTCCAGATAGTGATCGTTGAAGTTGTGGTTCTGCTCGGGATCGAGCACTTCCAGCAACGCCGACGCCGGATCGCCACGCATGTCGCTGCCCATTTTGTCGATTTCATCGAGCAGGAACAACGGGTTGCGGACCCCCACCTTTGTCATCTTTTGAATCAATCTTCCTGGCATCGAACCGATATACGTCCGGCGATGGCCACGAATTTCCGCCTCATCGCGCACACCACCGAGGGCCATGCGGACGAATTTGCGGTTGGTGGCGTGGGCGATCGACTCTGCCAGAGAGGTTTTACCCACCCCTGGAGGACCGACCAGGCACAGCACCGGACCACGAATCTTCTTCACACGCTTCTGCACGGCGAGGTATTCGAGGATCCGCTCTTTGACTTCTTCCAGACCGTAGTGGTCTGCATCGAGAATGTCTTCGGCACGGGCAAGGTCCAGGCGCACTTTGCTCTGGGCTTTCCATGGCACTTGAACCAGCCAGTCGATGTACGAACGCACCACGGTCGCTTCCGCAGACATTGGCGACATTTGCTTGAGTTTGTTCAGTTCAGCCTGAGCCTTGGCCAACGCGTCTTTCGGCAGGCCGGCGGCATCGATACGCTTTTTCAGCTCTTCGATTTCGTTGTGGCCTTCGTCGCTGTCGCCCAGCTCTTTCTGAATGGCCTTCATCTGCTCATTCAGGTAGTACTCGCGCTGGCTGCGCTCCATTTGCTTTTTGACGCGACCGCGAATGCGTTTTTCGACTTGCAGCAGATCGATTTCGGCATCCAGCAACGCCAGAACGTGCTCGACCCGGGCCGACAAATCGATGATTTCGAGGATTTCCTGCTTCTGCTCGATCTTCAGGGCCATGTGCGCGGCCATGGTGTCGACCAGGCGGCCTGGCTCGTCGATGCTGTTGAGCGACGACAGGACTTCAGCGGGGACTTTCTTGCCCAGCTGTACATATTGTTCGAACTGAGCCAGCAGGCTGCGGACAAACACTTCCGACTCGCGCTCAGGCGCGTCGACTTCGTCGATCAGCGAGACTTCGGCTCGGCAGTGGCCGTCGACTTCGCTGAAGCGCTCCACGGCGCCCCGCTGCTCGCCTTCTACAAGAACCTTGACCGTGCCGTCAGGCAGCTTGAGCAGCTGCAGAACGGTAGCAATGGTGCCTACGCGATAAAGTGCTTCTTCACCGGGATCGTCATCAGCAGGATTTCGCTGAGCCAGCAGAAGGATCTGCTTGTCGCCCGTCATCGCAGCCTCGAGGGCTTCGATGGATTTCTCGCGCCCCACGAACAGCGGGATAACCATGTGCGGATAAACCACGACATCACGCAATGGCAGGAGAGGCAATTCGATGGTCGTCTTCATGATTTCGCCTCTACGGCGGCCATAAGGCCGTAAACAGATGGAAGTAAGCTTGAAACCAAGATGGGGGCTGCTTTCAAAAAAAACAAGCGGATAAAAGAACCACTTTAAAGATCGCCGCTTACGGCAGCGCCTGCATGGGTCCGGATGCATCCAAAAAGGTCGGCTGTCATGCCGCCTTCGCAGCGATGCGGCAAGCCAGCTCCCACAATAGCAAAGGGGCCCGAAGGCCTAATGCCAGTCAGTTAAGCGCAATCCATGTGGGAGCGGGCTTACTCGCGAAGACGGTAGTACAGTCAACATTGATGTCGCCTGACACACCGCTTTCGCGAGCAAGCCCGCTCCCACAGATTCCGCTCCTTAACTGACCAGCATTAGCCCGAAGGCCCCTTCTTTATTCCAGCAGTGTGACGCTTAAGCGTCTGGCGCTGCCTTGGCAGTCGGCTCACTGTTTTCGTAGATATACAGTGGCTTGGACTTGCCTTCTATAACGCTTTCATCGATCACTACTTTACTCACCTCGGACTGCGAGGGAATTTCATACATAGTGTCGAGCAGCACACCTTCGAGAATCGAGCGCAGTCCACGAGCACCGGTTTTGCGTTCCAGAGCGCGTTTGGCGACCGATTTCAGCGCGTCGGTCCGGAATTCCAGGTCCACGCCTTCCATCTCGAACAACTTGGCATACTGCTTGGTCAGAGCATTTTTCGGCTCGGTGAGAATCTGCATCAATGCAGCTTCATCAAGCTCGTCCAGCGTGGCAAGTACCGGCAGACGACCAACGAATTCCGGGATCAGACCGAACTTGACCAGATCGTCAGGTTCGACTTCACGCAGGGATTCACCGACTTTCTTGCCTTCTTCCTTGCTACGAACTTCTGCGTTGAAACCGATGCCGCCCTTGGTGGAACGGTTTTGAATAACCTTTTCCAGACCGGAGAACGCACCACCGCAGATGAACAGGATGTTACGGGTGTCGACCTGAAGGAATTCCTGCTGCGGATGCTTGCGACCACCTTGAGGCGGAACGGAAGCGACCGTGCCTTCGATCAACTTGAGCAGGGCCTGCTGCACGCCTTCACCGGAAACGTCCCGGGTGATCGACGGGTTGTCAGACTTGCGCGAGATCTTGTCGATCTCATCGATGTAGACAATGCCCATCTGGGCCTTTTCCACATCGTAATCGCACTTCTGCAGCAGCTTCTGAATGATGTTCTCGACATCTTCACCCACATAACCCGCCTCGGTGAGGGTGGTTGCGTCGGCGATGGTGAACGGAACGTTCAACAAGCGGGCCAGAGTTTCGGCAAGCAGGGTTTTACCCGAGCCTGTCGGGCCGATCAGCAAGATGTTGCTTTTGCCGAGTTCGACGTCGTCATTCTTTTTGTCGCGCTGGTTCAGACGCTTGTAGTGGTTGTACACCGCTACGGCCAGAACCTTTTTGGCACGTTCCTGACCAATCACGTACTGATCAAGGATGCCGCTGATTTCTTTAGGCGAAGGCAATTTATGCGCGCTGCTTTCGGCCTGGGCTTCCTGCACCTCCTCACGGATGATGTCATTGCACAGGTCGACGCATTCGTCGCAGATAAAGACCGAGGGGCCGGCAATCAATTTGCGTACTTCATGCTGGCTTTTGCCACAGAAGGAGCAATAGAGCAGCTTGCCGTTGTCCTCGCCGTTGCGGGTGTCAGTCATTCGTTCGATCCAAATCCGATAGGCTTGCAACACAAGATGAAGGCTATTGCGGGCTTTTTCAAGCCCGCTAGTGATCGGACCTGCCGACCAACCTTATTTTGAGCTGCTTATTTTAAGCGGGGCGCTGGTTGATCACTTCATCGATCAACCCGTATTCACGCGCTGCCTCTGCACTCATGAAATTATCGCGGTTGGTATCGCGCTCGATTTCTTCAAGAGTGCGCCCGCTATGCTTGGCCATCAGCGTGTTGAGACGCTCACGAATGAAGAGGATTTCCTTGGCATGGATTTCGATATCCGAGGCCTGGCCCTGGAAACCGCCCAGTGGCTGGTGAATCATCACACGCGAGTTCGGCAGGCAATAACGCTTGCCTTGGGCACCGGCCGTCAGTAGAAACGCACCCATGCTGCACGCTTGACCGATACAGGTGGTCGACACGTTTGGCTTGATGAACTGCATGGTGTCGTAGATCGACATGCCCGCCGTCACCGAACCGCCCGGCGAGTTGATATAGAGATGGATGTCCTTGTCCGGGTTTTCCGCTTCAAGGAACAGCAGTTGCGCACAGATCAGGTTGGCCATGTAGTCCTCTACCGGACCAACCAGAAAGATCACTCGCTCCTTGAGAAGGCGCGAGTAGATGTCATAGGCGCGCTCGCCACGAGCAGATTGCTCGACAACCATCGGGACCAGGCCGCCTGCGGCCTGGATATCAGAGTTCTGCTGAATATACGAATTACGGAACATGCTCTGCAGTCACTCCCAAATAGTTATGTCTTGAATACGCATAAGCCAGCACGAAGGCTGGCTTATGGTGTGTGCTTCTTACCGCAAAAACAATCAGTCGGCTTGTGGAGCTTCTACCGGCTTGACTGCTTCTTCGTAAGAGACCGATTTGTCGGTCACGCTAGCTTTCTGCAGAACAGTATCCACAACTTGTTCTTCCAGCACAACCGAACGAACTTCGTTCAGTTGCTGGTCGTTCTTGTAGTACCAGGACACAACCTGCTCAGGCTCTTGATAAGCCGAAGCCATTTCCTGAATCATCTCGCGAACGCGGGCTTCGTCAGGCTTGAGGTCGAATTGCTTGACCACTTCAGCCACGATCAGACCCAGCACAACGCGGCGCTTGGCTTGCTCTTCGAACAGTTCGGCCGGCAGTTGGTCAGGCTTGATGTTGCCGCCGAACTGCTGAACAGCCTGCACGCGCAGACGGTCCACTTCGTTGGACAGCAGAGCCTTTGGCACTTCGATCGGGTTGGTGGCCAGCAGACCGTCCATCACCTGATTCTTGACCTTGGATTTGATCGCCTGACGCAGTTCACGCTCCATGTTCTTGCGAACTTCGGTGCGGAAGCCTTCCAGACCGGTTTCCTTGATGCCGAATTGAGCGAAGAACTCTTCGGTCAACTCTGGCAGTTTAGGCTCGGAAACGGTGTTCACGGTCACGGTGAACTCAGCGGTTTTGCCTGCCAGGTCGAGGTTCTGATAGTCCTCTGGGAAGGTCAGGTTCAGAACGCGCTCTTCGCCGGCCTTAGCGCCAACCAGACCGTCTTCGAAACCAGGGATCATGCGACCGGAACCCAGCACCAGCTGAGTACCTTTGGCGGAACCGCCAGCGAACACTTCACCGTCGACCTTGCCAACGAAATCGATGTTCAGTTGGTCTTCGTTTTGAGCAGCGCGATCGGCCACTTCGAAACGGGTGTTCTGCTTACGCAGGACTTCCAGCATTTTGTCCAGATCGGCGTCAGCCACTTCAGCGCTCAGGCGCTCGACAGTGATGCCTTCGAAACCGGCAACGGTGAACTCAGGGAACACTTCGAATACAGCTACGTATTCCAGGTCCTTGCCCGCTTCCAGGGATTTAGGTTCGATCGAAGGCGAACCAGCCGGGTTCAGCTTCTGCTCGACGACAGCTTCGTAGAAGGAAGACTGGATCACGTCGCCTACCGCTTCCTGGCGAGCTTCGGCACCGAAACGGCGCTTGATTTCGCTCATTGGCACTTTGCCTGGACGGAAGCCAGCAATCTTGGCCTTTTGGGCAGTCTGCTGCAGACGCTTGTTGACCTGAGTCTCGATGCGCTCAGCCGGCACGGTGATGCTCATGCGGCGCTCAAGAGCAGAAGTATTTTCAACAGAAACTTGCATGGATATTCCTCGTTGCACAGACGTTAGCCGGCCGTTTCCGACCCCAGAATCAAGGGCATGCATTCTAGTGGGTCAAACTCAAGAAGTCACCCTACTGAAAACGGGTAAAAAAGCAGCAGGCAATTTATAGGCGGGGACAAACGGTTGCGCCTCGCCCTGTTAGCAAATACAGCCAGGGCCCTGCACCAACCCTCCTATATATAGAAGGAATCGGCAATCCATCCCTGACAGCCAACCCCGCGAAGGGATCGGCGGGCGAATCGAGCATCATCGAGAAACATAAATACGACGAAGCGACCTACCCCTGCGACCCACAACCTGCAGCCGCTGAACATTCAAACCATTGAAACAAAAAAGGCGCCAGACTGTTAAATCTGGCGCCTTTCGAAATATGGGGTGGACGATGGGGATCGAACCCACGACAACGGGAGTCACAATCCCGTGCTCTACCAACTGAGCTACGCCCACCATATTGCGTGACAAAGAAGCCAAACAACTTCTTTGTTGAGCCCAACCAAGCCAACCGGCATGAGTGAAGCTTTATTTGGTGCGGATGAAGAGACTCGAACTCTTACGCCTCGCGGCGCTGGAACCTAAATCCAGTGTGTCTACCAATTCCACCACATCCGCGGATTGAAGCTGTTAAAGCAAAGGCGCCAGACTGTAAAATCTGGCGCCTTTCGAAATATGGGGTGGACGATGGGGATCGAACCCACGACAACGGGAGTCACAATCCCGTGCTCTACCAACTGAGCTACGCCCACCATATCGCGCTACTTGTGCCAAAGCTGCCTAATGGCGCACCCGGCAGGACTCGAACCTGCGACCATCCGCTTAGAAGGCGGATGCTCTATCCAGCTGAGCTACGGGCGCCTTGTTAGCTGTAACCTTGAAGGACTACAAACTAAGTGCTTTTCAGTCCTGCAGAACTTCGATTCTGCTCAACCTTCTCAACCAGTGCTAGGCTGTACCCGACAAGTGCGACGAATAGTATAGAGCGACCCGAAGGTCGTCAAATCCTTTTTAAAAAAAATTCATTTAATTAAAGGAGTTAGGGGAATTTGCTGACCAAGCGCCTTTGCCCTCACCTCATGACATGCGAGAATGCGCTCTCTTTTTTTCCCCTCTCGATGGTTAATCACGCGCAATGACTGCACAACTAATCGACGGCAAATCGATCGCCGCCAGCCTGCGCCAGCAGATCGCCAAACGAGTCGCCGAGCGTCGCCAGCAAGGCCTGCGCACACCCGGCCTCGCGGTGATCCTGGTCGGTAGCGATCCTGCCTCTCAGGTTTATGTCTCGCACAAGCGTAAAGACTGTGAAGAGGTCGGCTTCCTTTCCCAAGCCTACGACCTGCCTGCCGAAACCACTCAAGAAGCACTGACCGATCTGATCGATCGCCTGAACGACGACCCGGCGATTGACGGCGTTCTGCTTCAACTGCCTTTACCAGAACACCTGGACGCCTCCAAATTGCTGGAACGCATTCGTCCCGACAAGGACGTCGACGGTTTCCACCCTTATAACGTCGGCCGTCTGGCCCAGCGCATTCCGCTGCTGCGTCCGTGCACGCCTAAAGGCATCATGACGTTGCTGGAAAGCACCGGTGTCGATCTTTACGGGATGGACGCGGTCATTGTCGGAGCGTCCAACATCGTTGGTCGTCCGATGGCGATGGAACTGCTGCTGGCCGGCTGCACCGTGACCGTCACCCACCGCTTCACCAAGGACCTGGCGGGCCATGTCGGCCGCGCCGATCTGGTCGTGGTTGCCGCCGGCAAGCCGGGACTGGTCAAGGGTGAGTGGATCAAGGAAGGTGCGATCGTGATCGATGTCGGCATCAACCGTCAGGAAGACGGCAAACTGGTGGGTGACGTGACCTACGAAACCGCCCTGCCCCGCGCCGGCTGGATCACTCCGGTACCGGGCGGCGTCGGCCCGATGACCCGCGCCTGCCTGCTGGAAAACACGCTGTACGCCGCGGAAACACTGCATAGCTGAGTTCTCGCTTGCACACAGCGCCGCCTATAAAGAACCCCGCTCATCGCGGGGTTCTTTTTGCCCGCAAAAAAAAGCTCGACCATCAACGGCTCAGCAATCGGGAAGCTGGAAAGCCGGAGGGGGTACAAAATGGGGACAGCATTAAATATTCTTCACTTTTACCCCCTGTATTACAGGCGCCTATGGCTTTCCTGGCACATACTCCTAAAATGCGTCGTTTTTAAGAAACAGCCCGTTACAAAACGGCATATCCACCCTTTATGAGTCTGCCAGCGTGAAAATCCGTCTTTCCATCCTGAGCCTAGTTTTTGCAGTTACAGGGACTTTCATCGCGCCAACGGTCAACGCCGCTGACACCACCGCGGCGCCACGAGACAATTCACAACTGAAGATCGCGTCCGGCAGCGCTTTGCTGATGGATCTGCAGACCAACAAAGTCATCTATGCCAGCAATCCTGATGTCGTCGTACCCATCGCGTCCGTCAGCAAACTGATGACCGGCCTGGTGGTCGTGGAAGCGCGGCAGAACATGGACGAATACATTCCCGTCAACATCAGCGACACACCGGAAATGAAAGGCGTGTTCTCCCGGGTCAAACTCAAAAGCGAATTGTCGCGCCGCGAGATGCTGTTGATTGCACTGATGTCCTCGGAGAACCGTGCCGCCGCGACGCTGGCGCATCACTATCCGGGCGGTTATGTCGCGTTCATTGCCGCCATGAACGCCAAAGCCAAGGCGCTGGGCATGACCAGCACCCACTTCGTCGAACCAACGGGCCTCTCCCCTCGCAACGTGTCCACCGCCCGCGACCTGAGCAAACTGCTGATCGCCGCGCACAAGTACCCGTTATTGACTGAGCTGAGCACCACCAAGGAAAAAACCGTTTCGTTCCGTAAACCCAACTACAGCCTGGGTTTCCACAATACCGACCACCTGGTCAACAAGCCGAACTGGGACATCAAACTGACCAAGACCGGTTTCACCAATGAAGCAGGCCACTGCCTGGTGCTGGTGACCAGCATGGGTAATCGTCCGGTTGCGCTGGTGATTCTCGATGCCTTCGGCAAGTACACGCACTTTGCCGATGCCAGCCGTATTCGCGACTGGGTCGAAACTGGCAAGAGCGCCAACGTGCCGTCCGTAGCCCTGCAGTACAAGTCCGACAAGAACCTCAAGCATCGCCAGAGCGGCGTGATTGAAGCTTCGAAATAAAATCGAAACGCCTCTAAACGAAAGCCCCGAATATTCGGGGCTTTTTTTGTCCAGGATTAATCATTGGGCAGCGGCATCTGATCGTCATCCGGAATGCCATCCCCGGCGCTCGGGTCTTTCCAACCCTGCGGATGTTTTGTCGGCACCACTGTCGGTCTGGCCAAGGGGTCCCTTAAAGGGCTGTCCGGGTCCATCACGGGGTCCAGGTCCGATTCAGGGGTTGTTGGAACACTGTCTGGAGGATCTGGACGCTTGTCGTCAAAGCTCGAGTCGGTAGACATATACACCTCACTAAGACTTGGGTTTCAGATTACCGAGTGGGTCGTAAGGCTTCGCGGGAGCCTTCTTGCCCTCCTCACCCGGTTTTACATCCCTGGGCGCCTTTGCAGGCCCGATGGGGTCGACCTGTGGATCGGCTACATCCGGAGAATCGGGGTCGAACCCCAACTCATTATCGGACGAATGCTCAGACGAGTGCGGGCCGGTGGGAGTATTGGAATGTGCCATGGCGCCTCCTGATCATGGTCCCGGAAAAATCCGGGCCCTCTACATGAGACTCCAGCATAGCGCGGCGGTGCCATGCCGATGACGAGCGCAAACTTACTTCGCGGTCAGCGCCTTCTTCGCCCGGGCAGCCGCCTGCTCTTGGCCTGACTGGGCAAGATCGCTCGCTGCTTTCAGCCAGCGCGGCTGATCGACATTGGCCGGAATCTGCTCCGGCTTCTGGATCAATACAGCCCAGCCACCGGCATTCTCGAACGCCGACTCAAAGGAACCGAACCCCATCAGCAACCGACGATCCATCCCGGTGCGCAGCAACACGGTCTGCTTCTGACGGTTGTAACCAGCGAGAATGGCGTATCGGGGCCCCGCCCAGAACGCCGAACCTTCGGTGAAGCGCACCATCACCGGGTAACCGGCCGCGACCTGGGCCAACAGCGCCGGCAAATGGCTGTCGAGGGGATAAACCACCATCCCGTACTCGCGGGCGAGGTTTTGCATGTTCTGCTGCAACCGGTCTTCGGCACCCGGTAAATGCAGGGGCTTTTCGAGCAACCCCGGGGTGATCACGATGTCCTGTTGGGACAACAGGCTGGCCAGCACCTGAGGCCCGCTTTGATAACTTTGCCCGCGATAGAACGTACCGCTGAGTTCGACACGTTCCGGCAGACGCTTGATCTCGGGCGCTACGCTCCCCGCACAGCCAGCCAGGCCGGCAACGCAGCCAACGATCAGCACCAAAGATCGAATTCGAGAAAATACCCGCACCATCATCACTCTCTTGTTCAGACGCCAGGCAATCGAACTCCCGGCTTGGCCGCCGATCATAGGATGCCGCGCGACAGCGGTATAGCCTTAACCGGCAGTTGATTGCATTCGATAGAGCGAACGGGTTGATGACAGGCGACCTTTGTTCAATAGCCTGAAACACAGCAGCGGCTAGACTGTCATTTACCAAGGAAGAGTGTGCGCCCGCTGCAGGGCAAAGAGGAGGCACTGATGAGCCTGACAATGACCATTGTAATGTTGATTTCCGGCTGGATGGCGGTGGCTGCCGCCATGCTGTGGGGCGTTTTGCGTATTACCCGCCGGCACCATCACCACCCGGCTCAATCAGCGCCTGCAACGAAAACCGATCAGCCGGCTGGACACCCCGCCACTGCGCACTGACTGGCGCTTTTCAGTCATACAAAAACGAATCCATGTGGGAGCGCCTTAAACTGGCCGCCTGGACTCTTTCGAGTTCAGGCGGCCGTTTCGTTTAATGAAGGTTAAGCTTCAGCGGCTACGCGCTTCTGCCTGGCCCGCCGCGACAGCATGTTCAAGCCTTCGATCGTCGCCGAGAATGCCATGGCCGCGTAGACGTAGCCTTTTGGTACGTGGGCGCCGAAACCTTCGGCGATCAGCGTCATGCCGATCATGATCAAGAAGCCCAGCGCCAGCATCACCACCGTCGGGTTGTCGTTGATGAACTTGGCCAGAGGATCAGCCGCCAACAACATCACCAGTACCGACACCACCACCGCGATGATCATGATCGGCAAATGCTCGGTCATGCCGACAGCAGTAATGATGCTGTCGATGGAGAACACCATGTCCAGCATCAGGATCTGACCGATCGCGGCGGCAAAGCCCAGGGTCACGGTCGAGGTGGCCGACGTCGGATCTTCCGGCGACGGGTCCATGCTGTGATGGATCTCGGTGGTCGCCTTCCACAACAGGAACAGGCCGCCGGCGATCAGGATCATGTCCTTCCAGGAGAACGCATGGCCAAGAATCTCGATCACAGGCGCCGTCAACTGAACGATGAACGCGATGGTGCTCAACAGCGCCAGGCGCAGGATCAACGCCATGCCGATGCCGATGCGCCGCGCCTTCTGGCGATGCTGTTCGGGCAGCTTGTTGGTGAGGATCGAGATGAAGATCAGGTTATCGATGCCGAGCACGATTTCCATCACCACCAGCGTGGCCAGGGCGACCCAGGCGGTGGGGCTTGCAGCAAGTTCTAAAAGGTATTCCATGGGTCAGTCCTGACTGGTTGTAGCCGGTTTAGATTTCCTGGGACGAAGATTCGGTTTTGTCCGACTCTTTGGCCGGTTGTTCTTTCTTGCTGATCAGGCCATCGGTGGCATCGCTCAACGCTTGCTCGGCGGCTTTGTGGGTATCGTCAATCGCCTGTTTGGCGGTTTCGGCAGCCTTGCCCATCAGTTGCTGCGCGCTCTTCTCGGCCTGGTCGCAGCCGGCCAACACCAATAAAGAGGTGATCAGCAGCGCGGGGGTTTTAAGCTTCATGATGCTTTCCTCGATAGAACAGACAGAGCCCAAATGGCGCTCCGTCGATAGCGAGGCAGTCTAAAGAGGAAAATACTTCAGGAAAATTCGTATTTTAAGCGGTTATACTTCGGTTTTTACGAATCCATAGCAAAACATACGCTGCGGGGAACATGAATGCTGAATTACCGACAGCTGCATTATTTCTGGGTGGTGGCCAAGACCGGCAGCATCGTGCGCGCCTGCGAGCAGTTGAACCTGACACCACAGACCATCAGCGGGCAGATTTCCCTGCTCGAGCAAACCTATGGCATCGAGTTGTTTCGCCGGGTCGGCCGGCAGCTGGAACTCACTGAAGCCGGGCGTCAGACCCTGCCCTACGCCGAGCAGATATTTCAACTCGGTGGCGAATTGGAGCTGATGCTGCGGGCGCAGCCTAATGAGCAACAGATTCTGTTTCGGGTGGGCGTCGCCGATGTGGTGCCCAAATCGATCGTTTATCGATTGATTGCACCGACCATGGAGTTGAGCGAACCGCTGCGTATCACCTGTCGCGAAGACAAACTGGAACGTTTGCTTGCCGACCTGGCGATTCAGCGCCTGGATCTGGTGATTTCCGACAGCCCGATGCCCTCGCATCTGGACATCAGGGGCTACAGCCAGAAACTCGGTGAATGCGGCATCAGCTTCTTCGCCACCGCTGAACTGGCAGCGCGTTATGGCCAGGACTTCCCCCGCAGCCTGCACGGCGCCCCGCTGCTGATCCCCGGGCCGGAAACCGTGGTACGCAGTCGCTTGCAACGCTGGTTTGCCGAACAGCAGATTCAGCCTCGAATCGTCGGCGAGTTCGACGACAGCGCTTTAATGCAGGCCTTCGGCCAATCCGGCAGCGGGATATTCATCGGCCCGAGCGTGATTGCCGACGAAGTGAAACGCCAATGCAGCGTGGAGTTGATCGGCCAGACCGACGCGGTGAGCGAATCGTTCTATGCCATTTCAGTTGAACGCAAGGTCAAGCACCCCGGCATTGTCGCCATTACCGAAGGTGCCCGACGCGAGCTGTTCACCGAGATGTGACGCCTCAGGCGCAGATTTCCCGAGGTTTGAAGGTCATCAGCGCCATCGCCAACAGGATCGAGACAAGGATAAAACCGGCGGCTGCGAAACCCAGTCCGCCCAGGCCGACACTGTCGATCACCCGACCACCAACCATCGCGCCCAGTCCGATCCCGAGGTTGGCCCCGGCAATGTTCAGCGACGCAGCAAAGGCCGGCGCTTCAGGCGCAGCCTTCATCAAACGCACATGACTGACCAGGAACAACGCCGCCTGGGTCACGCCCCAAATCCCCATCGCCGCCGCCAGCCCCAGCGGCGAATGAATGTTCGGCACCAGCGTTACCATGCCGGCAATCATGAACGCGCAAAACGTCACAGAAGCAATCAGCGGGTGACGATCCACCGCGCGGCCGCCCAGCGAGTTGCCGATCAGCCCGACCGCACCGAAGCCCATCAGGCACCAGCCGACCACCGTGCCATTGAAACCGGCGAGGCGCTCAAGGATGTCCGCCAGGTAGGTGTAAGCGGTGAACATGCCGCTGAACACCAGGATCGACAGCAGTACATGCCCCAGCATCAGCGGGCTGCGCAGGATCTTGAACTGTGAACGGAAACTCACTTGGTGCTGGTGCAGGCTGGTTTTCGGCAGGTAGATAAACAGCAGCAGCGCCTTGGCAAACGCGATCACCGCCAGAATGCCGAAAGCACTGCGCCAGCCGAACGCGTCGGAAATCAGCGTGCCGACAGGAATGCCAAACACCGTGGCGCAGACGATGCCGAAACCGACCTTGGCGATGGCCCGCCCGGCGTAGTCCGGCCCGACGATGTCCACCGCGGTTTCACTGGCCAACGCCCAGAACACCGGCAGCCCCAGCGCCGGAATCAACCGGGCGATGGCCATCACCCAAATATTCGGCGCAAATGCCGCCAGCGTGTTGGCCAGGCCGAACATGATCAACACACTGATGAACAGTTTGCGTCGTTCAAACCTTGCGAAGTACGCCGTCAGGAACGGCCCGAACGCGGCCACGGTGAACGCAAACAGGGTCACCAGCAAACCCGCTTGAGGAATGCTGACGTCCAGATCACGGGCGATTGCCGGCAACAGGCCGACGATGATGAATTCCGTGGTCAGCACCGTGAAACCGGCGGCGGACAACAGAAGAATGGGCAACAGCATGCAGAACTCCAGGAAAACGACGACACCAGCGACAACCCAGAGGCCCACTGGCAGAACATGAAAATGAGGATGGCGAAGCTTAACAGAGTGTTTCCGGGCGAAGTTGCACGAACCTGCAAATCTCGTTGAACAATCGGGTGGCAGATCGTCACAGGTCTGAAGGATCGCGGCTACGCTGTGATAAAGTCCGCGGCCTGCGGTACTTACACTTTGCTCATCGGCCATTCATTGGCATTGATGCGGCGACCCCTTCGGTTCCCTCCATGTGGCCTGCCCGGCTTTTTGCTGCATGAGCAGAACCCTGCACCCTAATAAAATCAGAGATGCCGTTATGACCGCTTCATCCCCTTCTCTCTTGCAACGACTGCAACGCAGCAGCCTGGTCACGCAAATCATCATCGGCCTGATCGCCGGGATTGCCTTGGCGTTGTTCGCGCCTGAGCTGGCCAAGTCCACCGCTTTCATTGGCAAAGTGTTCGTCTCGGCGCTCAAGGCTGTCGCGCCGATTCTGGTGTTCGTGCTGGTCATGGCGTCGATTGCCAACCACAAGCACGGCCAGGAAACCCATATCCGGCCGATTCTGTTTCTGTACCTGCTGGGCACCTTCGCGGCGGCCGCGGTGGCGGTGATTGCCAGCTCGCTGTTTCCGTCGAGTCTGGTGCTGGCTACCCAGGATGTTGCGGTGACCGCACCGGGCGGCATCAGCGAAGTGCTGCAAAGCCTGCTGCTCAGCGTGGTCGATAACCCGGTCAGCGCACTGATGAACGCCAACTTCATCGGCATTCTGGCGTGGGCGATCGGCATGGGCATTGCGATCCGCCATGCTGGCGAGACGACGCGCGAAGTGCTGGGCGACCTGTCCAATGGCGTGACCGTGATTGTGCGCCTGGTGATTCGTTTTGCGCCGCTGGGGATCTTCGGCCTGGTGGCTTCGACCCTCGCCACCTCCGGTTTCGGCGCGTTGATCGGTTATATGCACCTGCTGGCGGTGCTGCTGGGCTGCATGCTGTTCGTGGCGCTGGTGATGAACCCGGCTATCGTGTTCTGGAAGCTGCGTCGCAACCCGTATCCGCTGGTACTCACCTGCCTGCGCGAGAGCGGCATCACCGCCTTCTTCACCCGCAGTTCGGCGGCGAACATTCCGGTCAATCTGGAGTTGAGCAAGCGTCTGGGCCTGCACGAAGACACCTATTCGGTATCGATCCCGCTCGGCGCCACCATCAACATGGCCGGCGCAGCGATCACCATCACCGTGCTGACCCTGGCCGCCGTGCACACCCTGGGCATCGCCGTGGATATTCCGACGGCCATTCTGCTCAGCATTGTCGCGGCGATCTGTGCCTGTGGCGCTTCGGGCGTGGCCGGTGGTTCGTTGTTGCTGATTCCGCTGGCGTGCAGCCTGTTCGGCATCCCCAGCGAAATCGCCATGCAAGTGGTGGCGGTCGGCTTCATCATCGGTGTGTTGCAGGACTCGGCGGAAACCGCGCTGAATTCCTCCACCGACGTGCTGTTCACCGCAGCCGCGTGCCAGGGTGAAGAGCTGAAAGCGCAGCGTTTGGCGTAAAACACACGTGTAGGCGCCAGGCTTGCCGGCGCCTACAGAAGGCAAAACGAAAAAGCCCGCCAAGGCGTAAACCTTGGCGGGCTTTTTTGTACCTGAGCGGTTTAGAACGCGCCCATGTAATCGCGCTTGCCTACTTCCACACCGTTGTGACGCAGCAGTGCGTAAGCGGTGGTGACATGGAAGAAAAACTGCGGCAGACCATAGCTCAGCAGGTAAGCCTGGCCAGTGAAGCGCTTCTCTTTAGGCGTGCCTGGACGGGTAACGATTTCGATGCCTTCCTTGCCATCGATCTGCTCAGGCTTGATCTCGCCGATGAAGGCCAGGACCTTGGCGATCAACGCTTGCAGTTCGGCGAAGGTGGTTTCGGTGTCATCGTATTTCGGCAGTTCGACTTCAGCCAGGCGCGCCGAAACGCCTTTGGCGAAATCAACGGCGATCTGCACCTGACGCACCAGCGGGAACATGTCCGGGTACAGGCGGGCTTGCAGAAACGCGTTCGGGTCGATGTTTTTCGCGGTGGCGTGGGCTTCAGCCTTGCTCAGGTTGTTGCTCAGGGCGTTGAGCATTTGCTGGAAAACCGGAACGGAAGCGGCATAGAGAGAAATGGTCATGGCAATCTCATGTAGTGACAGGAGTAAAAAAGCGTGGGGCGATTATAGCCATGCTGGCGCGCCCTGCGACTTGTCTTTTATTCAGCAAGGATTAGGCTAGGCGGCTCGACTGCCTAGGGAATAGCGCGATGAGCACTGAGCAAGAAACGACCTTCGACGAACCACGGCTCAACAGCACGGAAATCCGCATTCTGGGCTCGTTGATCGAGAAACAGGCCACCAGTGCGGAAACCTACCCGCTGACCCTCAATGCCCTGATGATTGCCTGCAACCAGAAAACCAGCCGTGAACCGGTGATGAACCTCAGCCAGGGCCAGGTCGGCCAGAGCCTGCGGGCCCTTGAAGGTCGCGGCTTCACCCGACTGGTGATGGGCAGCCGTGCCGACCGCTGGGAACATCGGCTCGATAAGGCACTGGAACTGGTGCCGGCGCAGGTGATTCTGACCGGGCTGCTGTTCTTGCGCGGTCCGCAGACAGTCAACGAGCTGCTGACCCGCAGTGGCCGCATGCATGACTTCGAAGATGCCGAGCAGGTGGTGCATCAGCTCGAACGCCTGATTGCCAGAGGTCTGGCGCTGCTGATCCCGCGCCAGGCCGGCCAGCGCGAAGACCGTTACATGCATGCACTGGGCGATCCGGCGGATATCGAAGCCATCCTGGCGGCCCGGCAGAATCCGGTGGAGCGTGGCGTCAGTGGCGGCGTGTCGGTTGAGCGAATCGAAGAGCTTGAAGCGCGGATTGCGGCGCTGGAAGAGCGACTGGCACGCCTCGAATAGACCCGTGCTCCCGCTGTGCCGAGCTCCCTGTGGCGAGGGAGCTTGCTCCCGTTGGGTCGCGAAGTGGCCGGGTTTGCCGGTTTTGCGACTGCTTCGCAGCCGAACGGGAGCAAGCTCCCTCGCCACAGGTCCAACCAATAATCGGAATTCAGCTCCGGGCAAACGCCACGGCTTTCTGGAACTGCTTATCGGTCGGCCGCACGCCGGTGTACAACACGAACTGTTCCAGCGCCTGGATGGCAATCACTTCCAGCCCGGTGATCACTCGTTTGCCTTCGGCGCGTGCGCGCACGATCAGCGGTGTTTCCGAGGGAATCGCTACCACATCGAAGACAGTCTTGGCGGCAGCGATGGCTTCAGGGTCGAACGCCAGTTGATCGGCTTCCGGCCCGCCGGTCATGCCGATCGGCGTGACGTTGATCAGCATCTGCGGGCGCTGGCCCCCCAATTCCGCCTGCCATGAGTAACCCAACGACTCGGCCAAAGCACGCCCGGCGCGCTCGTTACGGGCCACGATCAGACCGTTTTTGTAGCCGCCATCGCGCAGGGCACTGGCCACGGCCTTGGCCATGCCGCCGCTGCCGCGCAGGGCAAAAGTCGAGTCTTTGGGTACCTGATGGGTTTCGAGCAACTGGGCGATGGCAATGTAATCGGTGTTGTAAGCCTTGAGGTGGCCGTGGGTGTTGACGATAGTGTTGATCGATTGAATGGCCTCAGCCGATGCGTCCAGCTCATCGACCAGCGCAATACAGGCTTCCTTGAACGGCATCGACACGCCACAACCCCGAATGCCCAGAGCGCGGATGCCACTGACAGCGCCCGTCAGGTCCTGGCTGCTGAAGGCTTTGTAGTAAAAATTCAGGCCCAGTTGCTCATACAGATGATTGTGAAACCGCAGGCCGAAATTGCCGGGGCGCCCTGAGAGCGACATGCACAGCTGGGTGTCTTTGTTGGGGTTCATCTGCATCCGAATCTCCTTCAATAGCACTTTCAGATGGACGGAAATAACCATTCCATCGGATTGTGGTCGATCATAAAGGTCTGTCTGTACCAAGGGGAACGCCCCCCACACAGCACGGTAAAGAAAGCGGTACAGACCTTACACAAAATTTACCCAACGGCTGTGCTGATTTTCAAAAAAACGCTGTCTTAGAAGTATCCCCGCAACAACTTGTGTCTATTGCAGACGCAAGCGCCGGGTCGAAGAACCGAGGAATTATCATGATCCGTAAAATCCCCACAGTAGCTTTGCTGATCGGTGCTCTCGCTATCGCAGGGCAGGCAGAAGCACATGGGCGTGGCTGGGAAGGCCCGGCTGTGTTTGGTGCGATCGTCGGCTCGGCAATCATCGGCTCAGCAATTATCGGCCGCGACCGGCCAGTGTATGTGGAGCAGCAACCGGTTTACGTTCAGCCACAGCCGGTGTATGTGCAGCAACCGCCGCCGGTCTACTACCAACCCGCTCCGGTGTACGTGCAACAACCGATCTACTACCGTCCGGCGCCGGTTTACTACGGACCGCCACGCGGCTACTACGGCCCTCCCCATGGTTACTACCGTGGCGACCGCTGGTAACAGACTCATCAGGCCCCGCCTCAACAGCGGGGCCTTTTTTGTGGCCGCCGATCGGGCGAAGTCTGGATAAATCTCGCCAAGGTCGCTGTCGGGACAGTGCCGGCAGCTAAAGTTGGTCATATTTATGTCATGACAGGCCCGCAAGCTTGGATCTGTCCGTAAACAACAGGTTGATAAAAACAAGGACGACCTCATGCCCACACAAAACCCGCACCGCATTGTCGGCTTGTGCACTTCCAGCAAGGTGTACAACGCACTGACCGAACTCAAGCACCTGGAAGGTCATCGCAGCGCCAAGTTTCTCTCGCTGCTGGCGGAAAACCTGGTGCGAAAAGGCCTGCTCAACGAGCAGGAAGTGATGCATATGCTCGATCAAGTGGTGGATTGACCGCAGGACTCATTGGCGTCAATGACGACTATCGAAAGCGTTGATTGTCCGTTCAAGCGTCCGATCCGTAAGGTAGCTCCATAGATTGATGGAGGTACTTATGGCCCAGGTTCAAATCATGTCCGTCATCGGCAGCGCCGTTCCCGCACCGCTCAGAGCGCTGGGGTTGCTCGCCTGTTGGTACCTGGTGCAGGACGGCGAACCGATCAGCGGTCCGCTCTCCTCGCTACCCGCCGCCCAGGCCCTGTCGCAACGTATCGACTCAGGCCAGCTCAGCGCTTAAGGCAGCTGAACATGCGGCTTGGTTTCGATGAAGATTGCCCAACTCGACATGAACAACGCTGCGATCAAAGGCCCGATGACGAAGCCATTGAGCCCGAAAATCGCCAGGCCGCCGAGGGTTGAGATGAGAATCAAATAGTCCGGCATCTTCGTATCCTTACCCACCAGGATCGGACGCAGCACATTGTCCACCAACCCGATCACGAACACCCCGAACAACGCGAGCACCGTGCCCTGCCAGATCGCGCCGGTGAGCAGGAAGTACGCAGCCACCGGTGCCCAGACAATCCCCGCACCCACCGCCGGCAACAGCGACAGAAACGCCATCAGCACCGCCCAAAGCAACACGCTCGGGATATCCAGAAACCAGAAAATCAAACCGCCCAATGCGCCCTGCGTGATCGCCACCAGCAGATTGCCTTTTATCGTCGCCCGCACCACGTGATTGAACTTGAGCTGCAAACGGCGTTTCTGGTTGTCCTCCAGCGGTATGGCGGCGCGTATTTTGCGCGCCAGTTCGGCCCCGTCGCGCAGAAAGAAGAACAACAGATAGAGCATGATGAAAAAGCTCACCACGAATTCGAAGGTGCCCTGGCCAAAACTGTAAGCCTGAGTCGCGAAAAACTGGCCGCCCTGCATCGCACTCTTGATGATTTTCTCCCGCAGACCGCTCAACTCGCCCATGCCGAAACGATCGAGCAGGTGCTGGAAGTACGGTGGCAGGCTGTGTTTGAACTGCACCACATGACCGGCGATGTCCAATTCGCCGCTTTCGATGTTTTTGTATATCGCCGTGCCTTCTTGAACCAGAAAGGCACTGACAATGGTCACCGGCAGGATCGCGATCACCAGACAGATACTCAGCGTGCACAGCGCCGTCAGGTTGCGTTGCCAGCCGAATTTCAGTTGCAACCGACGTTGCATGGGCGCAAAGACGATGCCGAGGATGACCGCCCAGAACACCGCGCCGTAGAACGGCAGCAAAATCCAGAGAAACGCGACGGTCACCAGCGCCAGCAAGACCATCAGCGACTTGTCTTGTAGTGTCGTTTCGTTCATGTCCGATCCATGTCAGTGCGCAGGGGGCGCAAATTCGCGTCCTTATATTTAGTCCGCCACGGTTCGCGCGAGTGCCATCCGGTTTTTCATCAAGCATAGATCCAGATCAATGAACCCCGTGGGCAGGCCGCTTACCCTTGCCGGCTTTTGCGATCGACACTGCCATGCCCCGCACCATGACGCTCACGCCCCCGGAACTGCTCGCCCCTGCCGGCACCCTGAAAAACATGCGCTATGCCTTCGCCTACGGCGCCGACGCGGTGTACGCCGGTCAGCCGCGCTACAGCCTGCGGGTGCGCAATAACGAATTCGATCACGCCAACCTCGCGCTCGGCATCACCGAGGCCCAGGCTCAGGGCAAGCGCTTCTACGTGGTGGTGAACATCGCCCCGCACAACGCCAAGCTCAAAACGTTCTTGAAGGATCTGGAACCGGTGATCGCCATGGCGCCGGACGCGCTGATCATGTCCGACCCCGGCCTGATCATGCTGGTGCGCCGACACTTCCCGCAGATGCCGATCCACCTGTCGGTGCAGGCCAACACGGTGAACTGGGCCAGTGTCGAGTTCTGGCAGCAGCAGGGCTTGAGCCGGATCATCGTGTCCCGTGAACTGTCGCTGGAAGAAATCGCCGAAATCCGCCAGCACGTCCCGGCGATGGAGCTGGAAGTGTTCGTTCACGGTGCGTTGTGCATGGCCTATTCCGGGCGCTGCCTGTTGTCGGGCTACCTGAACAAACGCGACGCCAATCAGGGCAGCTGCACCAACGCCTGTCGCTGGAAATACTCGGCGACACCGGCCAGCGAAAATCAGCTCGGCGAAATCGTTCAGCCGTTCCAGCCCGAACCGACCCTGGGCATCGGCGCACCGACCGACCAAGTGTTCTTGTTGCAAGAGGCCAATCGCCCCGGCGAATCGATGCCAGCCTTCGAGGACGAACACGGCACGTACATCATGAACGCCAAGGACCTGCGCGCCGTCCAGCACGTCGAGCGCCTGACGCAAATGGGCGTGCATTCACTGAAAATCGAAGGCCGGACCAAATCGCACTTCTATTGCGCGCGCACTACCCAGGTGTATCGCCGTGCGATCGATGATGCGGTGGCTGGCCGAGCGTTCGATCGCAGCCTGATGAGCGACCTGGAGTCCCTGGCCCAGCGCGGCTACACCGAAGGGTTTCTGCGTCGACATGTGCATGACGAATACCAGAACTACCAGAACGGCAGCTCGGTGTCAGAGCGCCAACAGTTCGTGGGCGAATTGACCGGCGAACGCCGTGATCGGCTGGCCGAGGTGCGGGTGAAGAATCGCTTTGGTTTGGGCGATCATCTGGAACTGATGACGCCCAAGGGCAACTTCCACTTCGATTTGCATCAGCTGCAGAACGTCAAAGGCGAGGCGGTTGAAGTGGCGCCGGGGGATGGGCACACCGTGTATCTGCCGATACCGAATGCGGTGGATTTGCGTTTCGGGTTGTTGATGCGGGATGTGGGTGCGAGTTAAAGACCGTCAAAAACATGGCGCCAACCCTGTGACAACTGTGTATCAAACACTGTCACGATACTGTCGCCTAGGTGCGCGACAAATAAGTGAGGTAATAGCACGAATGGATTTGCCAAGACCGAAGTAAATCATGGCTTATACATCAACGCGGCATCCCGACTCGCGCTCTTTGCCCGCGAGGACAATGACAACTGCTTGTCTAAGCCTGGAAAGACGACGCGCAACTAGGCTGGTTTTATGTCGAGAGAGAATCCGGCGAGATCCAACTGTTCACGTTTCAAGAGCAAACAGTGAACAAACCGGAGGCCGAATGCATAGGGGTGGCGACAGACCCGGTGTCACCACCCAGGCCAAACCATAGATAGAGCGCACGGAATACGTTTGAAATCGAATGCAATTGAGTGATGTACGTATTGAATCCAATTCACCGCCTCGAATACGCCTCGCTGCGCAGCAAAGTAAAGATAGCCTTCAGCGATCCAATAAGCATTTCAAACGCCCCTCTAAAACGGCCGCCGAATAATTCGCCACGTCCATCGCCAGATCGGCCTCTACCAGCGCCTCCAGCAAGGCCGCCTGCGCCTCGAAGCGCAGCCCACGCTTAAGCTTTCGCGCTGCGTGCATTTGATCCAGCAACACATGGGTCACTTGATAAGGGGGGCTGATTTTCAGGCGCTGTAGCCAGACGGGAAGTTCCTTTTCGATTTTACGTTGCCTGACATCCGCGACACCCGTCGCCGTATCCGGAAATGTATTTTTTGAAACCGCCACGATCTCCTCAAATACATCAGTCAACTTCTTTAATATATAGCCCAGCATCAAATCATCAAAGGCAATCAATACTCACGCTCCATTGCGGCGGAAATTATTTCTCCGGACAAACACCCCCATCACCTGCCATCACACTACACCTTATTGTCCAATCATTAGTGGACGCATTCTAACATTCACACTCCCCACCAATACATAACATCTTAATAACACTTAACAACCCTTACTGACGTTTTATAACAATCATTGACTCTCAAACCCAGACACCCTAGATTTATGGCACTCTGCCAACACCCAGACAAGACAACGCATAAACCTTATTAAGTTAATGGAATGCTGAGTTTCTAAGTTATTTCATTCCCGGTACAACGCATGAAATATGTAGACGACATTACGAAACTCTTTACACGTTTTGGCGCCAATGCGGAGAGTTATCAGGAAATACAACCGAACTACAAAGATTTCAAAAACGACCCGGTTACGGTGGCTGAGCCAGAGCCGGAGGTGACATTGCCTCCCCCAACACCAGCGCCCCCTGTGTTTCTACTCGATGAACCACCGCCTTCTTTATTGAGTGGCGCGCCGGTCGAGCCTGTGAGGAATGTTGTCCTCCCGCTACCTTCGTCCAAAGCCCCTCCCCTGACCGAGCCACCTGCGAGTTCTGCTACGGGTGATCGTCAGCGATTGGGTGACCTGTTGCATGAACTCAATCAAGTTCGTAGAGACGGTCTGCCAGAAACGACTCGCAAGCGGACCCAGGCGAAGGTCATTGCTATCGTTTCGGCGAACGGTGGGGTGGGTAAAAGCACCCTCGCCGCTGGCCTGGCGAAAACACTTCGGCGCCCTGGCGGGCGAACCATCGCGATTGATCTGGACCCTCAGAACGCGCTGTCCAGCCACTTGGGTATCACCAGGCAGGTTCCTGGGCTGCTCCAGCTCAAAGAACAGGAAGCAGACTGGGGCGCCCATCGCCTGCCGGGCTTTAGTGACAGTGAGTGCCTGCCCTTCGGCACTGGCGAGGTGAATGATCGCCGATTGCTCAAGCAGTTGATGCTTGAAGATTCTGACTGGCTGAATCAACACCTTGCGTCAATGAACCTCAGCGAAAACGATACCGTGATCCTGGACACGCCTTCGGGTGCCACCATCTATTCGCAACAGGCCCTCGACGCCGCCGATCTGGTGCTGGTGATGACGGTGGCCGACGCGGCCTCCTACCTGGCACTGGACACCATGACCCAGTGGCTGGAGAGCAGCCGACGGCGCGCGCAGCAGCACCGGTATGTGCTCAACCAACGGGATGACTCGCGTTCGTTCTACAGGGACATGGGCGTGCTGTTTCTGCGACGGCTCGGCGCTAACCTGATCGGGACGATCCGCCTCGATCACCAGTTCAACGAGTCGCTGGCCTATGGTCGGGACCTGCTGCAGTACGCACCTGAGAGCAGTGGCTGTCAGGATATTCTTTCGCTGTCAGGCGCGGTCCATGCCCTGCTTTTCGCGGATACTTCCAGCCAGCAGGGCACGCCATGACCGCCCAGCTGAATCAGTTACCTGCAAAGACGTGGTGGTTGCAGGGGCTACTGGATACTGTCCAGGCTCGCGTCAGTCGATGGCCCCTGCATTGGCGCCAAGGCCTGAAGATCTCAGCCGGGCTGATCGCGGCATTGTTGGTACTGGGTATCCTCACTGCGCCGCTGAATCTGTATTCCCAGGCCGCGTTCGCCGCCGTCTGTTTTGCCGCCAGCCTGATCATCCGCAAGCAAGCCGGGCGTCTGGCGATCCTGACCCTGATCAGCCTCTCGCTGATCGCTTCGCTGCGTTACATGTACTGGCGCCTGTCCGACACCCTGGATTTCGACAACTGGCAGGATGCCGTATTTGGCTACGGACTGGTGCTGGCCGAACTGTATGCCTTGCTCGTCCTGGTCTTCGGCTATGTACAGACCGCTTGGCCGCTGCACCGCAAACCGCAGTTTCTGCAACAGCCGCCCGCTGAATGGCCAACGGTAGACGTCTTCATTCCCACCTATAACGAAGCATTGGGCATCGTCAAACTGGTGGTGCTCGCGGCTCAGGCCATTGACTGGCCCGAGGGCAAACTGCGGGTGCACATGCTCGATGACGGGCGCCGGGAGGAATTCAAGGTTTTCTGTCAGCAGATTGGTGTCAACTACATCACCCGCGACAACAACCAACATGCCAAGGCCGGCAACCTCAACGAGGCACTCAAAGTCACCGATGGCGAGTTCATTGCCATATTCGACGCCGACCATGTGCCGACCCGCTCCTTCCTGCAGATCGCCATGGGCTGGTTTTTAAAGGACCCTAACCTGGCGTTGCTGCAAACGCCGCACTTTTTTTATTCACCCGATCCGTTTGAAAAAAACCTTGATACCTTTCGCTCGGTACCTAATGAAGGTGAGCTGTTCTACGGCCTGGTGCAGGACGGCAACGACCTGTGGAACGCGGCCTTCTTCTGTGGTTCCTGCGCGGTCATCCGGCGGACTCATTTGCTGGAGGTCGGCGGCATCGCCACCGAAACCGTGACGGAGGATGCGCACACCGCACTCAAGCTCAATCGCCGTGGTTTCAATACCGCTTACCTTGCCATTCCACAAGCGGCGGGCCTGGCCACCGAAAGCCTTTCCCGACACATCAGCCAGCGCATACGCTGGGCGCGGGGCATGGCGCAGATTTTTCGGACCGACAATCCGTTGTTTGGCAAAGGACTGAACCTGGGGCAGCGCATCTGCTACCTCAACGCCATGATGCACTTTTTCTACAGCCTGCCCCGTCTGGTGTTCTTGACCGCACCCTTGGCCTACCTGTTTTTCGATGCGCAGATTTTCCATGCCTCGGCGTTGATGGTCACGGTCTATGTACTGCCGCATATTTTCCATTCCAGCCTGACCACCTCCAGCATCCAGAGGCGCTTTCGCCATTCCTTCTGGAACGAAGTATATGAGTCGGTATTGGCCTGGTACATCATGCGACCGGTGCTGCTGGCCCTGATCAGCCCATCGCTGGGAAAATTCAATGTGACCGACAAGGGCGGCACCATTGAAAAGGACTATTTCAACTGGAAGCTCGCGCGGCCTTACATCGTCCTGCTGACCTTGAACATGATCGGTCTGGCAATCGGCATGGTGAAACTGATCGGGAGTGATTCGGCCCAGGCCACTACCCTGCTGATCAACCTGGCCTGGACCGTGTACAACATCGTCATCGTCAGCACCGCCGTGGCGGTGGCCACTGAGTCCTCTCAGGTGCGCAACGAACCCAGGGTGCCCGCGGATCTGCCCGTGCGCGCCTATCGCAAAGACGATACCTGGTTCGATTGCACAACCCGGGACTTCTCACAAAACGGCGTGGGTCTGGCACTGCCACCGCAGGTTCAGCTCAGCGTCAATGAGAAGCTGCGGCTGTGCATTCTGCGCACACCTCCCTCGAGCCTCTTCCCCGCAAAAACGGTTTTCAGCAACGACAACGTGGCGGGCGTGCAATTCGAGGCTCTGACCCTGCGCCAGCAAAGCGAGCTGGTGCGACTGACCTTCTCACGGGCCGACACCTGGGCCAACACGTGGGGTAACGGCCGCCTCGACGCGCCCATGTCGGCGTTGCGCGAGGTCAGCAGCATTGGCTTGCGCGCCATCCTGCGCTTGTTCGTTGCAACTCTAAAGGACAGCCAGGCGCTGCTGCGTAAACGCCCGGACGCTCCATCACCTATCGACTCCACCGCGGACGCGCAACGATCTTGAATCCTTCCACTCGCCGGACCTTTCTTCCTCGTCACTCACTCATGCTGATCGCCTGCTCGTTAATGGGCTGGAGCGGCTGGGCGTTGAGTGCTGTCGCCCAAATCAGCGCCACAGAGCCGGCGGTGACGCCGGTCGCATCGTTGCCCGGGACCGATGCCCCGAGCAACAACTATACCCGCACCCTCAAGGAGCTGGGCAAAAGCTATTCGATGACCCTTAAAGGCGCGGAAGCTACCGACAGTGTGAATTTCGATGTGCGCGCCGATGAAGTCGTCACGGCTGCGCAGGTCACACTGCAGTACAGCTACTCACCGGCGCTGCTGGCCGATCTTTCGCAAATCAACGTGCTGATCAACGATCAAGTGGCCGCCAGCCTGCCCCTCCCGAAGGAAGAGGCCGGTAAATTGCAGACCCGGACCGTGCAGATTCCGCCGCAGACCATCACCGAATTCAACCGGCTCAGCCTCCAGTTCATCGGTCACTACACGATGCAATGTGAAGACCCTTTGCACTCCAGCCTGTGGGCCAGGATCGGCAACGAGAGCCAGCTGAGTCTCCAGGTGTCCTCGATTAAACAGCCCAACGACCTGTCCGCTCTGCCGCTTCCCTTGTTCGATCGTCGAGACGCCTCGCTCCTGAAGCTGCCCTTCGTGTTCGCCGGGCGCCCGGGCGGCCCTGAGCTTGAGGCCGCCGGTATCCTGTCGTCCTGGTTTGGCGCCCTGGCCAGCTACCGCGGCGCAACCTTCCCCGCCAGCCTCACCAGCCTGCCGGCCAAAGGCAACGCCGTGGTGTTTGTCAGCGGCAGCGAATCAACGACCTTGAGTGGCTTGCCGATCAAAGAGGCCACGGGGCCGACATTGACACTCGTGAGCAACCCGAATGATGCTCAGGGCAAACTATTGATCGTTTCCGGGCGTGATGGCGCCGATCTCAAGGTCGCCGCGACAGCGCTGGCCCTCGGTGGCTCGGCCTTTTCCGGGCAGAGCGTGGTGATCGACCGGATCAACTCGCTCAAGCCACGCCGACCGTACGACGCGCCTAACTGGCTGCCCTCCGATCGCCCGGTTCGCCTGGGTGAACTGGCGAGGCCCGCAGAACTCAATGTGTCGGGTTATAACCCGGGACAAATGACGGTTGCGCTACGCCTGCCACCCGACCTGTTCAACTGGCGTGAGCCCGGCGCGCAACTTGACCTGAAATACCGCTATACGCCGCAACCGGTCTCCACCAATGCCTCATTGCTGGTCAACTTCAACGACACCTTCATCAAGTCGATCGATCTGCCTTCGATCGAGAAACTCGGCAACAGCAACAGCCTGCTGGCAATGCTCAAAACCGACGACAGCCTGGCCCGCACGTCGCGCATGCTGTTACCGCTCAATTCCGTAGCGCTGCAATCGCGCCTGCAATTTCGCTTTATGTATGACTACATCAAACAGGGCGAATGCCGCGACATCATCATCGACAACATGCGCGGCGTGATCGACCCGGACTCGACCCTGGACCTCAGCCAATACGAACACTTCATGGCCATGCCCAACCTCGGGGTGTTCAAGGACAGTGGCTTCCCGTTCACCCGCATGGCCGACCTTTCTGAAACATCGGTGATCCTGGCCAACGAGCCAGACCCGGCCGAGCTGAGCGCCTATCTGACCCTGCTGGGCCGCTTCGGCGACTCCACCGGTTATCCGGCCACCGGCTTGAAGGTGGTCCACGCCGATCAGGTGGCCGAGCAACGCGACCGGGATTTGCTGGTGCTCGCCTCGGGCAACAATCAGCCGCTGCTGGAGCAATGGCAAAGCCTTCTGCCGGCCAAGGACGAAGAAGCTGCGCAGTACTTTGAACTGTCTGACCTGCCCTTGCGTCTGCGCAACTGGATCAGCCCGGACACGAAAACCAATCTGCGTGAAGCGCGCAGCAGCCTCAGGTTTACCGCTGAGGGCGGCAGTGCGTATCTGACTGGATTCGAATCGCCGCTCAAGAGCGGGCGCAGTGTGGTGTTTATCGCCAGCGCAAGGCCCAACGGCTTGACCGACGTGACCAACGCCCTGCTCAGCAGCGAAGAAAATGCCCACGAGTTGCAAGGCAGTCTGGTGGTGGTCAGGGGCAAGCATGTCGAATCCCTGGTCGCCGAGCAGGATTACTATGTCGGGAGCTTGGGCCCATTGCGCTATCTGCAGTGGTACCTCTCGCAAAACGTAATAGCGCTCATGCTGTTCACCCTCCTCGGGGTCCTGCTGCTTGCTTCGCTAGCCTACCTGGCCCTGCGCTTACGGGCCAAACGTCGTCTTGGTCAATGAGCCGCGCATGCCTGTGTCATCCATGAGCGGCCGAGGTGTTTCACTTTGCCAGTGCCTGCGCGGTAACGCGCGCAGGTTGAGCGCCGTGCTTGCGCTTGCCCTGCTGGCGCCTGCGATAGCGGCCGGGAAATCCTGCGAGTCGCCAGCCTGGCTACTGTGGCAAACCTACGCAACGCGCTTCGTTCAAGACGACGGTCGTGTTCTGGAATCGAGCCTGGAGAACAATCACAGCACCTCTGAAGGGCAGGCCTACGGCATGCTCTTCGCACTGATCGGCAACGATCAGCCACGCTTTGACAAACTCTGGCGCTGGACCTCGGCCAACCTCGCAGGCTCGGCCACCGCTACACGCCTGCCGGGCTGGTTATGGGGGCAAGGCACGGACGGTCAGTGGCGCCTGCAAGACGCCAATTCGGCCGCCGACGCCGACCTGTGGATCGCCTACGCCCTGCTCGAAGCCGCGCGCCTGTGGCATCGGCCTGACTATCACCAGGACGCCCTGCACCTGATGGCGACGATTGAAGCGCAATTGGTCGTCAAACTGCCCGGGCTGGGCCCGATGGTATTGCCCGGACCACAGGGCTTCGTCCAGCCGAACGCTCTTTGGCGGCTGAACCCCAGCTACCTGCCACTGCCACTGTTACGGCGGCTGGCCAAGGAAGCACCCGCCGGGCCCTGGCAAGCGATTGCCAACAACACCGCGACTATGATTGCCCAATCGAGCCACCACGGTTTTGTCGCTGACTGGGTCGGCTATCAAGGCACTTCAGCGCAATCGGGTGCCTTCGTAAACGACCCGATCAACGGCGACACGGGCAGCTACGATGCCGTTCGCGTGTACCTCTGGCTGGGCATGAGTGATACCTCCGAACCGCTGGCGGCGCTCCTGCTCAAACGGCTGGGCGGCATGGCCCGCAGCACGGTCGCGACGGGTTCTCCTCCGGAAACAGTCCAGGTTCTCTACGGCAGTGTTCAGGGTCAGAGCCCGTTCGGATTCCGGGCTGCACTGATTCCCTACCTTGAGGCCAAGGGGCTACCCAGGTTGGCCGATCAACAACGACGCCGCGTGGAACTCGCCTTGCACGAGGCGCTGGCCAGGCCTGATGCCAATGCCGGTGCGCCGCGTTACTACAACTTCATGCTTAGCCTGTTCGCGCTCGGCTGGGCAGATAAACATTACCGATTCCGGGAAGACGGAACGCTGAAACTCTCCTGGGAGACCGCATGCACGCGCACCACCTCACGTTAGCCATCGCCGTCATGAGCGCATGGACGGCCGCTGCTGCCCACGCTCAAAGTCCGACACCACAGACATTACTCGTCGAACAAGGGCAGTACTGGCAATTGCACAACAACCCTCAACGCGCGGCGGAAGTCTGGCTGAAAGTCCTGCTGCTGGACCCGGTCCAGGTTGACGCACTGTATGGCCTGGGCTTGATCGGCGTGCAACAGGGCAAGCCACAACAGGCGCAGCAATACCTCGCCCGCTTGCAGGCCATCCAGCCACCGCCCAGGCAGGCACTGCAATTGGCGCAGGACATCAGCGTGGCCCAACCGCAGAACCAGCAGCGTCTGGAAGAGGCTCGGCGTCTCGTCGATGCCGGTGAGCGCGACAAGGCGACCGCCGTATTTCGCTCGCTGTTCGATAGCCGTCCACCCCAAGGTACGATCGGCCGCGAGTACTACAACAACCTTGCCTTCAATCAGGCGGACTGGGCTGAAGCACGCGGTGGATTTCAGCGCCTGCAACGTGAGATGCCCAACGACTCGATCGTCGCGCTGTTTTACGCCAAGCATCTGGTCCGTCATGAAGACAGCCGTGCCGAGGGCATCCGCGCCCTGGCGGCGCTGACCCAGCGTACCGACATTGCCGGTGATGCCGACGAAAGCTGGCGCCTGGCGCTGACCTGGATCGGTCCGCCCAACCCGGCACAAGTGCCGTTGTTCGAGGCGTACCTCAAGACGCATCCGGATGACGTGGAAATCCGGGCGCAGATGAACAAGGGCAAGCAACAGCTGGCAACGACGGCCAGCAAGGAATGGCAACCGCCCGCCGAAGTCGCGCGCGGCCTGAAGGCGCTCAAAGAAGGCGATCAGGCCACCGCCGAACAGGCTTTTCAAGCACGCTTGAAAAGCCAGCCCGATGATGCTGACGCGCTGGGCGGCCTTGGGGTTGTTCGCCAGCAGCAACACCGACTGGTCGAAGCGGAAAAGCTCTTGAGTCAGGCCACACGACAACACGACGGCAGCCACTGGCAAGTTGCGCTGAACGAAGTGCGCTACTGGTCTGCGTTGCAGCAGGCCCGCGACGCCCAGGCCAAAGGCCAGACAGCCCAGGCACAGGTCTTGGTCAACCAGGCGCTGCGGCTCAATCCAAACGGGATGGACGCTCGCCTCGCCCTGGCGGATATTCAGGCCAGCGCGGGGCAGTTCGATGATGCTCAGCGCACCTATCGCCAGATATTGAACCTGCGCCGTGACGACCTTCAAGCACTGGAAGGGCTGGTCAATGTGCTGCTCAAGAGCGGCAAGAACGATGAAGCCCTGCAACTGATCAACAGCCTGCCCGCCACCGGACAGGTAAAGATCGGCCAGTCCGCACGCCTGCAAGCCTTGCGCACGACGCAACTGGCCGCGCTCGCCGAACAACGCAACGACCTGCCCGCTGCCCGCAACGCCTTGCAAGACGCGCTGCGCGTTGAGCCGGACAACGTCTGGACGCGTTTCGCCCTGGCCCGCCTGAACCTGGCGATGGGCGAACCGCAAAAGGCTCGGGACCTGATCAACGCCATGCTCCAGGCCCACCCCGACAATGCCGATGCGCTTTACGTCAGCGCCTTGCTGTCGGTCCAGATGGGTGAGTGGAAAGCCGCCCAGACAACATTGGGACGCTTGCGCCCCGACCAGCGCACCCCGGACATGGAAGCGCTGGCCGCTGATGTCAGCCTCAACCTGCAACTCAGCCAGGCGATCGAATTGGGCAAGCGCGGACAGCGCCAGGAAGCCCTGACCTTGCTCGATCGTATTCAGCCGATGGCCAATAACAGTCCGGATCGCACGGCGAGCCTGGCTTCGGCCTATGTCGACATCGGCGAACCGACCCGTGCACTGGCCCTCATGCGCGGCCAGTTGCAACACACCACGGCGCCCTCGGCGGACTTCATCCTGCAATACACCGCTGTCCTGCTAAAAACCGGAGATGACGCACAGGTCAACGAAATTCTGCGCGACCTTCAGAACAGGCCCTTGAACGCGCCGGCTCGCAAGCGTTTCGACGACCTGCTCTATCTCTATCGCATCCGCCAGGCTGACCAGCTGCGTGAACGAGGCAATCTGGCCAGCGCTTATGACACGCTGGCGCCCGCACTGGCGCAACGTCCCGGTGACAGCGCTGCCGTCGCGGCGCTGGCGCGGATGTACTCGGCCAACGGCGACACGGCAAAAGCCCTCGAACTCTACAAACCGTTGTTACAACGTCAGCCAAATGACCCGCAACTGCTGTTGGGTGCCGCCAACGCGGCGGTGTTGGCACATGACACTGCCTTTGTCGAACAGGCACTGCAACAACTGCTCAAGACCGAATCCGGCAACCCTCAAACGCTGACAGAGGCCGCCCGCCTCTACCAGAACATGGGCAAGACCGGCACGGCGACCGATCTGCTGCGCAAAGCGGTGGCCATTGAACAGAGCGAGAAACGCAGAAGCCAGGGCGGTCAATTGGCCGGTTCGACGGTGGCGCCCAACCCTTTTGCCGGGGTGTCGGGTTCACGTAACGAAGTCAGTCGCGATACCTTGCTGGCAGCAATCCCGCCACCGGCTCAAGCGATGCCGGGCAGCGTGAGGTCTCACCCCCCTTTTGGCATCGACGCCCCGCCAAGGCCGCAGCAGGCGAGCAATGCATTCGAGTCGCAGCTGCCGCGCGCAGCACTGGTGAGCGAGGACATCAGCCCCGCGCAACTGGCGCTGAATAAAATCCTTCAAGAGCGCAGTGCCTACGTCACCCAGGGCGTGAGCATTCGCAGCAACAACAGTGAGTCGGGATTGAGCAAACTGACCGACATTGAAACACCGCTGGAAATCAATATCCCGCTGGATGAAAGCCGCGTCGCCCTGCGCGTGACGCCGGTCTCGCTGAACGCCGGCAGTGCCAGCGGCGAGGCACTGCAGCGTTTCGGTAGCGGTGCGCAGAGCGACGGCGTCGGCTCGCAAAAAGCCGAGGGTGTCGGCCTTTCCGTCGCCATTCAACGGCCCGCCGATGGGCTCAAAGCCGATCTCGGTACCACCCCGCTCGGCTTCAAGTACACCACCGCCACCGGCGGCATCAGCATTGATCGCCCGGTGAGCGACACTTCAAATGTCCGTTACGGCGTGAGCGTTTCCCGGCGCCCGGTGACTGACAGCGTCACCTCGTTTGCCGGCACCACGGACAAACGCAGCGGGCAGTCTTGGGGCGGCGTGAGCGCCAACGGCGGGCGTGGACAGTTGAGCTATGACGACAACGAAGTCGGCGTCTATGGCTACGCCTCCTGGCACAAGCTATTGGGCAACCATGTCGAGTCCAACAACCGCAGTGAACTGGGCAGCGGTGTGTACTGGTATCTGCAAAACGCGACGGACAGCAAGCTGACCGTCGGCCTGAGCATGACCGGCATGAGCTACGCCAACAATCAGGACTATTTCACCTATGGCCACGGCGGCTATTTCAGCCCGCAGACGTTCTTCGCCCTGGGCGTGCCAGTGACCTGGGCACAACGCACCGGGCGCTTGAAGTATCAAGTCAAGGGCTCGGTCGGCGTGCAGCATTTCGAGCAGGACAGCGCCGACTACTTCCCGAACGACAAAGCCCTGCAGGCGGCCTCGGGATTGCGCTACGAAGGGCAAAATAAAACCGGGATCGGCTACAGCGTCGCTGCGGCGGCTGAATATAAGGTCGCTTCGAACTTCCTGCTGGGCGCCAATCTGGGCCTGGACAACGCCCGCGACTACCAACAACTCAGCGGTGCTTTGTTTTTGCGCTACCAGTTCGAGGAGATCAGCGGCCCCATGAGCCTGCCGGTCAGCCCGTACACCTCGCCTTATTCCAACTGATCATTCTGGAGCTTTCGATGCCTACTTCTGCCCTTGCCGGCCTGACTCTTCTTGTTCTTGGGGAGAGCCATATGAGCCTCGCGGACCATTTGCTGGAGCCGCTGCACGACAACCTGACTCGCCAAGGCGCGCAGGTTCATTCCATCGGTGCCTGCGGTGCCAGCGCCGGCGACTGGCTGATCAGCAAAAAGGTCGACTGCGGCGCCGAGCGCAAAGGCAACGACAAGATCGTGATCAAAGGGCGCGAGGCAACCACCACACCGATCCAGGACCTGATCGCCGCCGACAAACCCGACCTGGTGGTACTGGTCATCGGCGACACCATGGCGTCCTATGACAAGCCGGTGTTTCCGAAGGCCTGGGCATGGAAAAGCGTCACCGGCCTGGCCAAGGCCATCGCGGCCACCGGGACCCGTTGCGCCTGGGTGGGCCCGGCCTGGGGCAAAGCCGGTGGCATGTACCAGAAGAATGATGCGCGCACCCAGTTGATGTCGCAGTTTTTGGCCGCGAACGTGGCGCCTTGCACCTATATCGATTCGCTGACGCTCTCCAAACCCGGTCAATGGATCACCACTGATGGGCAGCACTTCACCGTCGCCGGTTATCAAGTATGGGGCACTGCGATTGGCGGTGCGCTGGCCAAACTGCCCACCAACACCGTCAGCAGCACAGGAGCCGGCAAATGACCCGATCCACATGTGGCTGGGCGCTGTTCGCGCCCTTGATGCTGAGCCTGCACGCCCAGGCCGCCAACATTGCCCTGTACCCGACAGGCCCGGATCAAGACTCGGCCTTCCTGCGTTTTATCAACGCCGCCGACCGCCCCTTGCAGCTGCTGGCCGAAGGCTCTCGGGCAAGCCTCAGACTCGAGGGCTCGAATGCCGTGTCCGACTACCTGCCCGTGCCCGCCAACCAGCCGATCAAGGGCACCCTGGAACGCAACGGCAAAAGCCAGCCGCTGGACATCCAGGTGGCAGCAGGCGAATTCGCCAGCGTGATCGCTTTGCCAGACAGCGCTCAAGGTATCCGCCAGGTCGTCATCCGTGAGCAGCCCGACGACTTCAATAGCCTGAAGGCTTCGCTGGCGTTCATCAGCGCCGATCCAGCGTGCACCCAGGCCGGTTTGCGCGCAGCGGGGAAGAACGCCGACCTGTTCAAGGAGGTGGCCGACGGCAGCGTGCAACGCCGAACGATCAACCCGGTCAGCCTGTCGGTTCAATTGGTTTGCGCCCAAACCAACGTCGGTGCCCCCCTTGACCTGGGCCAGCTCAAGGCCGGCGAACGCTACAGCGTTGTGCTGCTACCTGGCGCAAATGGCCCTTACCTGCTGCTCGCGACTGACGTCCTGGCCCACTGATCGGATCGCGCCATCACCATGGTTTTTGCCTCTCTCGAGTTTCTGACGTTGTTCCTGCCGCTGTTCCTGTGTGCCTATGCAGTGTGCCCAGCCACCTGGCGCAACGTCACGCTACTGATCGGCAGCTGGCTGTTCTATGGCTGGTTGAGCCCTCGGTTCCTTGCTGTGCATGTACTGCTGACGATCACAGCGTGGGCCGGCGGCTTGCTGATTGACGCCTTGCGGGAAGAAGGCAAGGACCGCGTGCGGCTACTCGCGATGCTGATCGTGCTCAACACGGCGGTGCTGTGCTGGTACAAGTACGCCAACATCGTCGCCGGCACGCTGATCGATGCCGTCGCCGGGTATGGCGCCATGCCGCTGGACTGGCAGCGGGTCATCATGCCGGCCGGGCTATCGTTTATCGTCTTGCAGGCGATTTCCTATCTGGTGGATGTGCACCGCCGCACCGTGCCCGTCGAACGCAGCTTCATCCATTACGCCACCTACATTTCGATGTTCGGCCATTCGGTCGCCGGCCCCATCATTCGCTATGACTGGGTTCGGCGCGAGCTGAATCAGCGTTACTTCAACCTGCAGAATTTCTCGCTGGGCGCACGCAGGTTCATGGTCGGGATGTGCATGAAGGTCCTGGTGGCCGACACCCTGTCGCCCTTGGTCGATGTGGCGTTCAGTTTGCCGAACCCCAGTTTCTCTGACGCCTGGATCGGCTGCCTTGCCTACTCCCTGCAACTGTTCTTCGACTTCGCCGGCTACAGTGCCATGGCCATTGGGCTGGGACTGATGCTGGGTTTTCACTTTCCCGAGAACTTCGACCGTCCGTATCTGGCCAACAACATCCAGGACTTCTGGCGTCGTTGGCACCTGTCGCTGTCCAGCTGGTTACGTGACTATCTGTATATTTCGCTGGGCGGCAATCGCAACGGCACCTGGAAAACGTATCGCAACCTGTTCCTGATCATGGCCATCGCCGGTCTCTGGCACGGTGGCGACAGCTGGAATTATCTGCTGTGGGGCAGCGCCCATGGCATTGCGTTGTGTGTGAACCGTGTCTGGAACAGCTCTACCCTGCCCCCGGTACCGCCGGTGCTTTCCCATGGGCTGACACTGCTGTTCGTCTGCCTGGCCTGGACACTGTTCCGCGCCCCCGACTTTCATAGCGCGCTGAGCCTGTATGCCGGACAGTTCGGCCTGCAGGGCATCGCCCTCGGTGACGAACTGTCCGCAACCCTGCGCCCGGTACATGGCCTTGCGGGTTTGCTGGGTGTGTTCGGTGTCATCGCACCGCTGCTGCGCCCTTACCGTGAGAAACGACTGGGCGGCCTTGTGTTCTACACCGGCGCCCTTTGGCCCATCGCCGGTTTCATGCTGTCGTTCGCACTGATTGCCAGTCGCGAAACCGTACCCTTCCTGTACTTCCAATTCTGATGACGAGCCTAAAGCACACCCCGCCCCCCACTCAGGCAGATGATCTGGCGACACGCAGCAGTCGGTTGGCCGGCGTGGCGCTGCTGATATTCCTGTTCGTCGGACTGCTGTCCTCTGGCCGTTTGATCGTTTCAGGGCAGATCTCGCTGTTACCCGATAAAGTGCTGACCCCGCAGATTTTTGACGGCGATATCACGCATCGGATCGCCAAGGAACTGTCGAACGCTCAGCTCCCCACGACCTTCGCCAAGCTGGAGCGCGGTGTCAGTTGGCTGCTGCTCAAAGACACCGGGCCGAGGGTTCGCTCGGGTTGTCCTGATTGGTTGTTTTTGGTCGATGAGCTCAAGGTCAATCATCAAGCGCAGCGCAATGCCGATGCCAAAGTCCAGGCAGTGATTGATCTGAAGCAGCAGCTCTCCCTACGTGACATCAGCCTGCTGGTGGTCATCGTTCCAGACAAGAGCCGCATTGCTTCCGAGCAGCGTTGCGCACTGCTCCGCCCCGCCGCTCTCGAGGGGCGAATCCAGGCCTGGACCTCGAAGCTGGATGTGGGTGGTGTGGCGAATCTGGACCTCACCGGTGCGCTGACGCCACTGGGGGCCAGTGCCTATCTGCGCACCGATACGCACTGGAGCGAATCCGGCGCGAAGGCGGCGGCCGATGCCATCACACAGCGCCTGAAGACCCTGGGTATCAGCGCAATGCCACGCAGGTCGTTCAACGAAAGTCATGCGCCGCTCGCGGTGCGACCTGGCGACCTGGTCCATCTGGCGGGCATCGACTGGCTGCCGCTCAAATGGCAACCCGCACCCGAAATGGTCGCCCAAACCAGCACCCACGAACTTCCCGTTGCGTCAGCCGACAGCCCTGACACTGAGGCCGACCTCTTTGGCGATGCCGACCTCCCCAACACCGCACTCATCGGCACTTCATTCTCGCGCAACTCCAACTTCGCAGGGTTTGTGCAGCAGGCACTGGGCGCCCCCGTGGGTAACTTCGCCAAAGACGGCGGCGCGTTCTCTGGCGCGGCGAACAGCTACCTCAACAACCCGGCCTACAAGGAAACGCCGCCAAAGCAAATCATCTGGGAAATCCCGGAACGGGACCTGCAGTCGGCTTACATCGACCCCATTGCCTATCGCTCGTTGCGGTAGGCCAATCGCGAATCTGGGCCGTACAGGTTGGAAACGAGCCCGCAAACAGGGTGCTATCGAGGAGACCAACGGCGACTACCGATCAGCCGAAAAGCGGTCACGACTGTTCGTCAGGTGCAACCACATCGCCGCCCGCGCCGCATCCGGGTCCTGGCGCTTGATAGCGTTGAGAATCGCCTCGTGCTCAAGGTTGGCGAGTTGCCCGAGCTTGCTCAAGTCCGCCGACCCGCGCTCGGCGGCATTGACGCGGGTCCGGGGGATCATGGCGCTGCCCAGGTGCTGCATGATCTCGGTGAAACATACGTTGCCGGTGGCCTCGGCGATCAGCAGGTGGAAGCGTTTGTCCGCCTCGACGCAGCTGTCATTGTTGGTCAGCAAACGTTGGTAGTCGTCCAGTGCTTCACGCATTTGCGCCAACTGCTGGTCTGTGCGACGGATCGCCGCCAGTGCGGCGGCCTGGGTTTCCAGGCCCATGCGCAACTCCAGAATACTGCGCACGCCCAGCGCGGTATCTACATTGAGCCTTAGCCCTTGATCGGGCGCACGCTCGAGGACAAAGGTGCCGATGCCATGACGGGTTTCCACCAGCCCCGAAGCCTGTAATTTCGAAATCGCCTCGCGCACCACCGTGCGACTGACTCCATGTTTCTGAACAATGGTGTTCTCCGAAGGCAGCTTGTCCCCCGGCAGCATCTGCCCCAGCAGGATGCTCTGCGTCAGCTCGGCCACCAGGTCATGGGCCAGGTTGTGGGAACGTTTGCGGGCAGGTGCCTCGAGGCCTTCTTGCATGGTGATTATCCGTAAAGCAGGGCTATTCGGATCGTAGCACTGCGCTCGCTCCTCGGTGACCGGATTTTCGATTAAACGGCGCCAAACTTGTATGACAACACTCAATAAACACGCCAAAACAGAGGATTTAAACTATCGAATCCAAGCGCCCTGTCGTAATAAAGAAAAAATCACCGACTGAACAAATCCCGACACAAACCCAACAAATACGCCATTAAAACCTATTAAACGAATAAAAACCCTCCCACCCAGCACCATTTTGTTGAGAGACCGCACTTGTAGGACAAAAAAACCTAGTTGTATGATGTCTATCAACAACGCAGCACCCAGCCACACCCCGCATAAAAATAACGAGTGGGAGAAAAATAAGTGAATACATCCATACCCGGGATGAACGATGGCGCCGATTCGGTCCTGCAATCCGCCATCTCAAAAGTGAAACGCCACGTCCTGCCGCTGTTCGTGATCATGTTCATCGTCAACTACATCGACCGCGTGAACATCGGCTTCGTCCGCGCCCACATGGAACATGACCTGGGAATTGGCGCTGCCGCCTACGGCCTCGGTGCCGGCCTGTTTTTTATCGGTTACGCGCTGTTCGAAGTCCCCTCCAACATCCTCCTGCAAAAAATTGGCGCGCGAATCTGGCTGACCCGCATCATGCTGACCTGGGGCCTGGTGGCCGCTTGCATGGCGTTCATTCAGAACGAAACCCACTTCTACATCCTGCGTTTTCTGCTGGGCGTCGCCGAAGCCGGGTTCTTCCCCGGGGTGATTTATTACTTCACCCGCTGGTTGCCCGGCGTGGAACGCGGCAAGGCGATTGCGATCTTCCTCAGCGGTTCGGCCATCGCATCGCTGATCTCCGGCCCGCTGTCCGGTCTGTTGCTGCAAATCAACGGCTTGGGTATGCACGGCTGGCAGTGGATGTATTTCATCGAGGGCATGTTCTCGGTCGGGCTGTGCGTGTTCGTCTGGTTCTGGCTGGACTCCAAACCCCACGACGCCAAATGGCTGACCGTTCCTGAGCAGGACGCGCTGGTCAAAGCCATCGACGACGAACAACTGGCCCGCGAAGCCGCGACGCCGATCAAACCGTCGCTGGGCACGCTGCTCAAGGATCGCCAGATCATCCTGTTCTGCCTGATCTACTTCTTCATCCAGTTGACCATCTATGCCGCGACCTTCTGGCTGCCGAGCATCATCAAGAAGATGGGCGACCTGAGCGACATCCAGGTCGGCCTGTTCAACTCGATTCCGTGGCTGCTGTCGATCGTCGGCATGTACGCCTTCGCCTCGCTGTCGGGCAAATGGAAGCACCAGCAAGCCTGGGTCGCCGCTGCCTTGCTGATCGCTGCTGCGGGGATGTTCATGTCCACCATTGGCGGGCCGATTTTCGCCTTCGTTGCGATCTGCTTTGCTGCATTGGGTTTCAAATCAGCCTCGTCGCTGTTCTGGCCGATTCCTCAGGCGTACCTGGATGCGCGGATCGCCGCCGGCGTGATTGCGCTGATCAACTCGGTGGGCAACCTCGGCGGCTTCGTTGCGCCGACCACCTTCGGCTTGCTGGAAGAACACACCGGTTCGATCCAGGGCGGGCTCTACGGCTTGGCCGCCACCTCGATCATCGCCGCGATCATCGTCTTCGCCGCGCGCAATAAACCGAAACCCGCACCCGTGGTTGCCCTGGGCAAACCAGCACCTAATCACGCCTGAACATTGGTTTTGAAGGACAAGAAAATGAACCCACAAGAAGCCGCAAAAGCCCCGATCATCACCAGCATGCAGGTAGTTCCGGTGGCCGGCCACGATGGCATGTTGCTCAACCTGAGCGGCGCCCACGGCCCGTTTTTCACCCGCAATATCGTGATCCTCAAGGACAGCGCCGGCCACACCGGTGTCGGCGAAGTGCCAGGTGGCGAACGCATTCGTCAAACGCTGGAAGATGCGCGCGCACTGGTGGTCGGCAGCCCGATCGGCACCTACCAGAAGATCCTCAATCAAGTACGTCAGACGTTTGCCGATCGCGATGCCGGCGGTCGCGGCCTGCAAACCTTCGACCTGCGCATCACCATTCACGCAGTCACCGGGCTGGAAGCCGCCCTGCTCGATCTGCTCGGCCAGCACCTGGACGTGCCGGTCGCCGCGCTGCTTGGCGAAGGCCAGCAGCGCGACGAAGTGAAGATGCTCGGTTATCTGTTTTATGTCGGTGATCGCAACGAAACCGATCTGGCCTACCGCAGTGAACCGGACGCCGACATTGACTGGTTCCGTGTGCGCCACGAAAAAGCCATGAGTGCCGATGCCATAGTGCGCCTGGCCGAAGCCGCCCACGCCCGTTATGGCTTCAAGGACTTCAAACTCAAGGGCGGTGTGTTGAGCGGCGACGAGGAAATCGAAGCGGTCACGGCCCTCGCCGAGCGTTTTCCCGATGCGCGCATCACCCTTGACCCGAATGGCGCCTGGTCGCTCAAGGAAGCCATCCGCCTGTGTCGGGATCAACATCACGTTCTGGCTTACGCCGAAGACCCCTGCGGTGCGGAAAACGGTTACTCGGGCCGTGAAGTCATGGCCGAGTTCCGTCGCGCCACGGGCCTGAAAACCGCGACCAACATGATCGCCACCGACTGGCGGGAAATGGGCCACGCGATCCAGTTGCAGTCGGTGGACATTCCCCTGGCCGATCCGCACTTCTGGACGATGCAGGGCTCGGTGCGGGTGGCGCAGATGTGCCATGAATGGGGCCTGACCTGGGGTTCGCATTCCAACAACCACTTCGATATTTCCCTGGCCATGTTCACCCACGTCGCGGCGGCTGCTCCGGGTGAGATCACGGCCATCGACACCCACTGGATCTGGCAGGACGGCCAGCGCCTGACCAAAGCGCCGCTGCACATCGTCGACGGCTGCGTGCAGGTGCCGAAAAAACCTGGCCTGGGGGTTGAGCTGGATGTGGATCAACTGGCCAAGGCCCATGAGCTGTACAAAAGCATGGGGCTCGGCGCGCGGGATGACAGCGTGGCGATGCAGTTTCTGATTCCGGGGTGGACATTCGATAACAAGCGGCCGTGCCTGGTGCGCTAGGCCTCGAGAACACTGCAAGCCCACACACAGGGTTTTGTATTAAATCGAAGCTTGCAGCAACCAGTCCTTGAACACGGCCATCGCGGAGGTTTCGGCGCGCGACTGCAAGCGGGTCAGCCAGTAGCTGCCGGTGGTGATACCGATGGCGAACGGTTGCTCGATTGCACCCGCCGCCAGTTGCCGGGCAAACATCAGCGGCGGCGCCAAGGCAACGCCCGCACCTTGCAGCGCAGCCTCCATCATCGCCAGCGACGAGTCGAAGACGATACTCCGGGGCAGCACGGCATGGGCCGAAAAACCGGTCGCCTGAAACCACTCCGGCCATTCGTCCGTGCGGTAGGAGCGCAACAGTGTTTGTTGCAACAGGTCCGCAGGCGTGTGCAATTGCCGGGCGATCTCTGGAACGCAGAGCACCGACAGCGGCGCCTCGATCAACCGCACCGCTTCAATCCCGTGCCACGCCCCCGCGCCAAAGCGAATGGCGTAATCCAGGCCTTCGGCGGCCACGTCCACCCGGTTGTTGTTGGTCGACAGGCGCAAATCTATGAACGGATGTTTCTTCTGAAAGTCCGCCAATCGCGGCAACAGCCAACCAACCGCGAAAGTCCCCACAGCGCCCACCGTCAGCACCTCGCGAAAATGCCCGCCCTCGAAACGCTCCAGGGTTTCGGCGATCCGGTCGAAGGATTCGCGCAAAACCGGCAACAGGGTTTCACCTTCGCTGGTCAGCATCAGGCCGCGGGGCAGGCGTTTGAACAAGGTCACGTTAAGCTGGGCTTCAAGGCTTTTGACCTGATGACTCACCGCCGCCTGCGTGACGCACAACTCCACCGCCGCTCGCGTGAAACTCAAATGGCGCGCCGAAGCCTCGAAAGCACGTAGCGCATTCAGCGGCAGATGAGGTCGAATCATGCCCACTCCCAAAATTTTCTAATGGCTCATCCGAAATATCGTCGTTTGTCGGCGCTCGCCAAACTGCCTAGATTTGGCTCGCCCAGCAGCGGACCGGCTTGAAAAACCGCTCGGAGTGTAGCGGTTAACACCACGAACAATCATGGAAAGTGACTCAATCATGCCTAAGAAAAATCAGAACAAGCTCTTGTCCTACAGTGCTTTCGCACTTCTCCTCGGAGTCAGTCACAGCTTTGCTGACGAGCGCATCGAAGCCATCGTGAAGGCTGCCGTCGAACCGGTTATGCAGCAACAGCAAATCCCCGGCATCGCGGTCGCAATTACCGTCAATGGCCAACCGCATTACTTTAACTACGGTGTGGCCTCAAAGGAAAACGGCAAAGCCGTCACCAAAGACACTTTGTTCGAAATCGGTTCGGTGAGCAAAACCTTCACCGCCACCCTCGCCGCCTATGCACAGGCGACCGGAAAACTGGCCCTGTCGGACAACGCCAGTCAGGTTTTGCCGGCCTTGCGCGGCAGCGTGTTCGACAGTATCAGTGTGCTGCAACTCGGCACCTACAGCGCCGGCGGCCTGCCGCTGCAATTCCCCAGTGAGGCAGACCATCAGGACAAAATGCTCGGCTACTTCAAACAGTGGAAACCGACCTACGCCGCCGGCACTCATCGCCAGTATTCAAATCCCAGCCTGGGGTTGTTCGGCTACCTGGCGGCCCGCAGCATGGGTGCGCCGTTCGATGAGTTGATGGAAAAAACCTTGCTGCCGAAACTGGGCCTCAAGCACAGCTACCTCAAGGTTCCGCAGGATCAGATGGCACTTTACGCTCAGGGTTACACCAAGGAGGACAGGCCTGCGCGGGTCGAGCCGGGTGCGCTGGATTCCGAAGCGTATGGCGTGAAAACCAGCGCCGCGGATCTGCTTCGCTATGTTGAGGCGAACATGAATCCCGCTTCGCTGGAAAAACCCTTGCAGCAGGCCATCGCCACCACTCACACCGGCTATTACAAGGTTGGCGAGATGACTCAAGGGTTGGGTTGGGAGTTCTACAACTACCCGGTGACGCTCAACACATTACTGGCCGGCAACTCGTCGCAGATGGCATTTGAGGCTCATGAAGTCCAGTGGCTGACCCCGCCGCAACCTCAACGCGACACCGTGCTGATCAACAAAACCGGTTCAACCCGCGGCTTCGGCGCCTACGTCGCCTTTATCCCGGCCAAAGACATCGGCATCGTGATCCTGGCCAACAAAAACTACCCGAACCCGGAGCGAGTCAGAATCGCCCACGAAATATTGAGTGCGCTGGCTGAATGATCTCAACCACTCATTGAGGCTGCCCCCTCGCCACAGGGTTCAGCGGTGGCAAACAAAATGGGCGACCTCTGAGGTCGCCCATTTTCGTTACTGAATTGAAACCTGCGCCTGCAGACGTCGCCCGATCACATCCATCAAATCACCGAGACAGAACCTGTAGGAGCGGGCTTGACTGACTGGCATTGGCGCAAGCCCCCCCCTCACCACAAAGGTTCAACAGAAAATTCAATCATCCGGCATTTCAGGCGGCTTAGCGGGCTTCGCCGGTTTGCCTTTGGCACCTTTGGCCGGTGCAACTTCAGCCACTGGCGCTGGCACCGGTACTGTCGCTTCCTTCTCGGCGGTCGGCAGCTGGTCGACGGTGTTGAAAATCTCTTTCAACTCGACCGTATTCGATTGCTCAAGCTTCTTTTCGCCATCCTTGCCGATCAGGATGATTTTGCTCTTCGCACCGGCACCCAATTTGAGCGAGCGGATCAACGCCATCGTCGATTGCGGGTCGAGGTCTTTGCCATCCCGTTGGCCCATCGTATTGATCACGGTGTACAGCACCATGTTTCGATCGGTGAAACCCTTGCGGTTGGCGGAGTCGTCCAGTGATTTTTTCAGGTTGAGCCAGGTGGGGTCGACTGAACTGGGCGCGATGACAATCAGCGGACGGGCCCTGCCCACGTCTTTAACCAGCGGGGAATCGTCATCGGCGGCGAATGAAGGACCGACGAAAGCCAACAGAGTAGCCAGGGTCAAAGACCTGATGAGCATGCGCATCTCCTTTTGATATCCACGCTCTAATGATTGCGCATCGCGGTGATCGTTCCGGGCGATGCACCGCGATTGTGTTCCGCCTTGCCCAAGCTTAGGTCAGGGCGGTCATTGCGCAACAGCCTGAGCTAATCTCATAGCTGATTCATCGTGAGGGTTTATCCATGAGCGCTCAGCTGAACCACACAATCGTGTGGTGCCGTGACAAACAGGCCTCGGCGCACTACCTGACCGACCTCCTCGGCCTGCCTGATCCCGAGCCGTTCGGGCCGATGCTGGTGGTCAAGTTCGATAACGGGGTGTCGCTGGATTTCTACAACAACGACCCGCCCATCGCGTCCCAGCACTATGCGTTCTTGATTGGCGACGACGACTTCGATGCGGCCTTCGCTCGTCTGCAAGCGCTCAAACAGCCCTGGTGGGCCGATCCGGGCAAGCAGCGGCCGAACGAAATCAATGATTACGCCGGTGGCCGGCGGGTGTATTTCGATGACCCGGACGGGCATCTGCTGGAGATTTTTACTCGGGAAGCGGTATCGGATCAGAACGCCAGTTTATAGCCGATCAGCACCAGCATCGTCGCCAGGCACGGACGCAGCAGTTCGTCGGAGATGCGCCCGGTCAAATGGCTGCCCAGGTAAATCCCTGGCAGCGAACCGACCAGCAAGAAGCCCAACACGTGCCAATCCATGTTACCCATGCTCGCGTGGCCCAGGCCGGCGACCAGGGTCAGGGGCACCGCGTGAGCGATTTCGGTGCCGACCAGGCGACGGGTGGGCAACAGCGGATACAGGATGAACAGCGCGACGGTGCCCAGGGCGCCGGCGCCGATGGAGGTCAGGGCCACCATGGTGCCGAGGACCAGACCGGTGATCACGGTCAGTACATTCAACCGGGAGCCGCTGGGGTTGTAGTGGCCGCCCGCCCGTTTGTGGGCGAAATCGAGCAAGCGTTTCTTGAAGAAAATCGCCAGTGCCGTAGCGAACAATACGAAGCCCAGCGCTTGTTTGATGATGGCGTTCATCGCGTCGGGCGAGGTCTGCAAAGTGCTCAGGAACCACAGCGTCAGGGCTACCGCCGGCACACTGCCGAGGGTCAGCCAACCGGTAATCGCCCAGTCGATGTTCTTGTTCTTGCGATGAACCAGCACACCGCTGGATTTGGTAATGGCCGCGTACAGCAAGTCCGTGCCCACCGCCGTGGCCGGGTTGACGCCGAACCACAGCAGGATCGGCGTCATCAACGAACCGCCCCCGACCCCGGTCATCCCGACAATAAAGCCGACCACCAGACCTGCAACGACCAACCCGAAATTACCGAATTCCATTAATACGCCCAGAAAATCGCATGAAATAAACCGGTCCGCAGCATAGCGATTTTTCTTATAACCACTTATATCGATGCGGTCTATCGTTATGCCAATTCATTGAGCCGGAACACGGTTTTTTCCTGAACATATCCCTTGTGGGAGCGAGCCTGCTCGCGAAAGCGGTCCAACATCCAACAATGATGTTGGCTGTGAGTCCGTCTTCGCGAGCAGGCCCGCTCCCACAGGGGATTGGGTTCAGCACTCGTTTTATTGCACCGGCAAAAAATTCAGGAACAGCAGACTCTGGGCGTAGTTGAGGCCGATCCGCCGGTAGCGCTCGTCGAGCATCTGGGTCAGCAGGTCCAGCCGCGCGACGGGTTGCGCAGGTAGAGCTTGTTCATCAGCAGGTAGAGGCTTTCGAGGTTGTCGCGCATCGTCAGGGTCGCCATGCGGTCGACGCTGGTCTGGAGGAATTCCTGGGGTTTGCCATTGCGAAACTGGCTGACGACATCGTTGCCCGGTTGATGGCTGCAGCCACTGGCGAAGAGTATCGACAGGCTCATCAGCAGCAAGCAATGACGGCGAATTCGCAGGGTAACGCAAGGTAAAACTCGAGCCATGGGTTCTTGAACTTGGGCATGGGCCAGCGGTGGGGATCGCCGCAGGCTGGCCAAGGGTAGAACCGTGAAAGCTGAAAAAGTGCAGTGCCGGTGGTCCGTGAGCGCTGGCTACCGTAAAGGCGACACAAATTAGTCATACTTTATAATTGAAATATTCAAGGAATAGACTATAAATCCTTCCTTGATCGCGCTAAAACACGATCATTAGTATGACTACTTCTTAAAAACAACAAAAAGGAAGGTCAACCATGCTTCAATCTCGACACCTGCTCTCCGGCCTCGGACTGTCCCTGATGATCGCCACCCTCCCCGCTCACGCCACCGGCTTATCCAGCGAACGCAGTGCCTTTGGCAAAACCAATGACGGCACGCCCGTCGAGCAATACATATTGCGCAACAGCCATGGACTGCAGGCCACGGTCATTACCTACGGCGGGATCCTCCAGTCGCTGAAAGTGCCGGACAAAAACGGCAAGCTCGACGATGTGGTGCTGGGTTTCGACGACGTGCAGGGTTATCAAAGTGGCACGGCGTTCTTCGGCGCGACCATCGGCCGCTTTGGCAATCGCCTGGCCAACGGCGCCTTCGAGCTGGACGGCAAACGTTTTCAGGTGCCACTCAACGACGGCAGCAATTCGCTGCACGGCGGAGCTCAAGGTTTTGACAAGCGTGTGTGGAAAGCCGAACCGAACAAGGGCAAGGATTCGGTGGGCGTGACGCTGACGTATCTGTCGGCGGACGGTGAAATGGGCTTTCCCGGCAACCTGAAAACCGAGGTCACCTACAGCCTCACCGAGAACAATGAGCTGCGCATCGACTACAAGGCCAGCACCGATAAGCCCACAGTGCTGAACCTGACCAACCACAGTTATTTCAACCTGGCCGGCGCGGGTAACGGCGATGTGTTGAAGCAACTGGCGACCTTGCACGCCGCCCATTACACGCCGGTCACCGGCAAACTGATCCCCACCGGTGAACTGGCCCCGGTCGCCGGCACGCCCATGGACTTCACCCAACCGACGGCCATCGGTCAACACATCAAGGTCGATCACCCGCAATTGAAATTCGCTGAACCGAAACAAGGTGGTTTTGACTTCAACTGGGTGCTGGACGCCAAGGGCGATGTGGGCAAACTCGCCGCCGATGTCAGCGATCCGCAATCTGGCCGTCGGTTGCAGCTCTACACCACTGAACCCGGCGTGCAGTTCTACACCAGCAACTTCCTCGATGGCACGGTCAAGGGCAAGGCTGCCAAGATTTATCCGCATTGGGGTGCCTTTACTCTGGAAACCCAGCACTATCCGGACTCGCCGAACCAGCCGGGCTTCCCGTCCACGCGGCTGGATCCGGGCAAGACCTATGCCCAGACCACCGTGTTCAGGTTTTCCGCCCGGTAAGATCAAAAGATCGCTGCCTTCGGCTGCGATCTTTTGATCTTACCGGACGGAACCACCCTGCTATTTTACTGCCAACTGTAGTATCGATCGGACTTCGACAAGGAGGATTCATGCGTACTCTTGAGTTGGCCGGCAGCCCTGTGCCGGTCATCGGCCAAGGAACCTGGCACATGGGAGAGGAGCGCTCCCGGCACACGAAGGAAGTTGCAGCGCTGCGCCTGGGCATCGAGTTGGGTATGACCCTGATCGACACCGCTGAGATGTACGCTGAAGGGGGCGCCGAAGAGGTGGTGGGTGAAGCCATTGCCGGCCTGCGCGATCAGGTTTTTCTGGTCAGCAAGGTCTACCCCCACAACGCCAGCCGCAGAGGCATCCCCCAGGCTTGCGAGCGCAGCCTGCGGCGGCTCAATACCGATTACATCGATCTCTACCTGTTGCACTGGCGCGGCGAGTATCGCCTGGAGGAAACCGTCGAAGCCTTCGAACGCCTGCGTGAAGACGGCAAGATCGGCCGTTGGGGCGTGTCCAACTTCGACCTGAACGACCTGGATGAACTGGCCTCACCGGCCTGCGCCACCAATCAGGTGCTGTATAACCTGGAAGAGCGCGGCATCGAATTCGATCTGCTGCCCTGGTGTCAGCATCAAAGGATGCCGGTGATGGCCTATTGTCCGATCGGCCAGGGCGGGGCCATGCTGGCCAATTCGACGCTCAAGCAGGTGGCCGCCCGTCATGAGGCGACACCTGCGCAGGTAGCGCTGGCATGGATTCTGCGTCAGAACGACGTGATCGCCATCCCCAAAGCGGTCCGTCCCGAGCATGTGCAGCTCAACGCGCAAGCAGTGCAATTGCGCCTTGAAGCGGGGGATCTGGAGGCGCTGGACCAAGCGTTTCGCGCGCCACAACGCAAGCAGCGGTTGGCCATGGTCTGAGCCATCGCGGTTCTGTAAGAGGGCATCGGCATGAGAAGTACCGATCAGCTCGACACTTTCAATTTGCCACGCTTCGTTCAGGCGCAGGACCCTGTGTTCGAGTGGGTACAGGAGGAGTTGCGCGCCGGCCAGAAGCGCCGGCACTGGATGTGGTTTATCTTTCCGCAGTTTTCCGGGTTGGGCGACAGCGAGATGTCCCGTCACTTTGCCATTCGCTCCAGCAAGGAAGCCGCAGCGTACCTGGAGCATCCGTTACTGGGCCCACGCTTGCATACCTGCACGCAATTGGTCCTGGACATCCCTCAAAGCTCGATTGGCAAGATTTTCGGGCATCCCGACGACCTCAAGTTTCACTCATCGATGACGCTGTTCGCCCAAGTGTCGCCAAAAGGCAGCCTGTTCCATCAGGCACTGGATCAATACTTTCACGGCATACCGGATGACTGGACGCTGTCGCTGCTGGACTCAAAACAGGCCCAGTTGCCCCCCAATCAGCGTTGAGAAATCGTCATCCACGAACGGCAGGATCGCGTCCGCCACCGGTTGCAGCTGCCGGGTGACGTAATGGTCGTAATCGATGGGCGCGCTGCGGATTTCCAGCGGCTCGGGGCCGGCGACGGTGATCACGTAGCTGATCCAGCCGCCGTTCTGATATTGCCGCGGCCGCCCCTGCCGGTCGTTGTAATCGTCGGCGATGCGCGCGGCCCGCACATGGGGCGGCACGTTGCGTTGATAGTCATCGAGGGGCCGACGCAGGCGTTTGCGGTAGATCAGGCGCTCGTCGAACTCACCGGCCAACGTCTTGCGCACATAGTCACGTACGTAATCCTGATAGGGCTTGCGATTGAAGATGCGCAGGTACAGCTCCTGCTGGAATTGCCGGGCCAGCGGCGACCAGTCGGTGCGCACCGTTTCCAGGCCTTTGTAGACCATTTCATTGGTGCCATCGGCGCGGGTGACCAACCCGGCATAGCGCTTCTTGCTGCCCTCCTCGGCGCCGCGAATGGTCGGCATCAGAAAGCGTTTGTAGTGGGTTTCGAACTGCAATTCCAGGGCACTTTCCAGCCCGTACTCCTGTTTCACATGCTCGCGCCACCATTGGTTGACATGGTCCACCAGCGCGTGGCCGATTTGCGCGGCCTCTGCCTGACCGTGGGGGCGGCGCAGCCAGACGAAGGTCGAGTCGGTATCGCCATAGATCACCGTGTGCCCTTGGGCTTCGATCAACTGGCGGGTGCGCAACATGATCTCGTGCCCGCGCAAGGTGATGGACGAGGCCAGCCGTGTATCGAAGAAACGGCAACCGCTGGAACCGAGTACACCGTAGAACGCGTTCATGATGATCTTCAGGGCCTGGGACAGCGGTGCGTTGTGTTCGCGCTTGGCGGTTTCGCGGCCTTCGGCGACCCGGGCGACGATGGCCGGCAGGCAATGCCGGGTTCTTGAGAAACGGGCACCGCGAAAGCCCGGCACCGACTCGCTGTCGTCGGGATGCCGGAGCCCTTCGATCAAACCCACCGGGTCGATCAGGAAGGTGCGGATGATCGACGGATAGAGGCTTTTGTAGTCGAGCACCAGCACCGATTCATACAGCCCTGGTTGCGAGTCCATGACAAAACCGCCGGGGCTGGCCTGCGGTGGTTTGCCGCCGAGGTTCGGCGCGACGAAGCCCTGACGGTGCATCAACGGCATATACAGGTGAGTGAACGCCGCCACCGAGCCGCCGCTGCGGTCCGCCGGCAAACCGGTGACGCTGGCCCGCTCCAGCAGGAAGGTCAGCAACTCGGTCTTGGCGAAGATCCGCGTCACCAATTCGCAGTCCTTGAGGTTGTACTTGGCCAGGGCTGGCTTGTCCTCGGCGAACATGCGGTTGATTTCGTCCATGCGCTGGTACGGGTTGTCGATCGACTTGCCCTCGCCCAACAGGGTTTGCGCGACGTTTTCCAGGCTGAACGACGGGAAGCTCCAGGTCGCCGAACGCAGCGACTCGATGCCGTCGATGATCAACCGGCCAGCGGCCGAAGCGAAATAATGATTACGGCTGCCGTGCTCGCGCCACTGCATTTCTTCGCCGCCACGCCCCAGCTTCAGCGGCACCGCCAGGCGGCGAGCATGTTCGTGCAGTACGCGCAGATCGAACTGCACGACGTTCCAGCCGATGATGGCGTCGGGGTCGTGCCGGGCGAACCATTCATTGAGTTTTTTTAGCAGCAGGGTTCGCGAGTCGCAGTATTCGAGCTGGAAATCCACCTCGGCATCATCACCATTGGGCGGCCCGAGCATGTACACCTGACGCTCGCCGCAGCCTTCCAGGGCGATGGAATACAACTCACCCTGGGCGGTGGTTTCGATGTCCAGCGAGACCAGCCTGAGATTCGGTCGGTAACCGGGCGCGGGTTTCATTTGCGCGTCGAGCAGCAGGCCATCGGCGCTGGGTGTGCCGCCGAACAAAACGGGGGCAGTGATGAAACGCTCCATCATGTAGCGTTCCGGCGGACGGATGTCGGCTTCAAATACATCGATGCCTGCTTTGCGCAGCGCCGTTTCCAGACGCATCAACTGACCGTGCTGCTGGCAGTACAAGCCAAGCACCGGGCGGTGCTCGAAATCCTGAAGGGCAAGCGGTCGCAGCTCGACGTTCTTCTCGCCGCGCAACAGCACTTCGGCTTGCTCACGCAGGGCTGCCGGAATGAATGCGACCGACGGTTGATGCGGCAGGCGGATACGCCGGGGACCGGCATCGGTCGCCAGCCAGAACTCGACTTCCGTGCCCGCCGGGGTATCGCGCCAATGCCGGGTCAGGACGAAGCCCTGCTGTAAATCCACCACTGCAACCTCAACAATCTGATTCAAGTGGTGATTCTACGCGTGATCGACCCCACAGGTTTCATACCTTGACTGACTGGCATTGGGGCAAGCCCCCTCCCCACAAATCTGTAGGTGTCGGACTTCTATCAAAGAAAAATCGCTGAATGACGCTTTTTGCGTGTTATCTGCCGCTTTGCGCCTTGCTCTGTGAGCCCGTCTCTACGATTCTTCAAGAACAACGACTACACCTGAGAAACTGCCATGAAAACCGTCGCCCAACTGCTCAAGTTAAAGGCCCAACAGAATCAGGAAGTCCATACCATTGCGCCCCATCAAATGGTGCTGGAAGCGCTGATGGTGATGGCCGCAAAAAACGTCGGGGCGTTACCGGTCCTGAAGGATGGAAAGGTCGTCGGCATCATCAGCGAGCGGGACTATGCTCGCAAACTGGTGCTCAAGGGGCGCTCCTCGGTCGGCACACCGGTCAGCGAAATCATGGTGTCGCCGGTGATCACCGTGGACACCCATCAAACCGTCGAAACCTGCATGGGCATCATGTCCGACAAACGCCTGAGGCACTTGCCAGTGGTGGAAAACGGCGAGTTGCTGGGCTTGCTGTCGATCGGCGACCTGGTCAAGGAAGCCATCGCTGAACAGGCTGAACTGATTCGGCAGTTGGAACAGTACATTCGCGGCGAGTGATCCCCTTGTGGGAGCGGTGTTCCTATGGCCAATGCCGTGAGAAGACCGGCGCCAATGCAGGGTGGCGGTCGAAGCGTTCGACCCAGGCGAAAAAACCCGGTCGCGCCAGGCGCAAGTGCTCCCGGGTGCCCGCCCAGCGCGTCACCACCGCCGCCAGAATATCCAGCGCGCCTGGTGCTCCCTCGCCCAGGTACAACTTGCCGGCGAACTGATCGGCAAACACCTCCCAATGCCAATGCAGGCGCTGGCGGGCACCGGCCATGAGGTTTTCTCTGGACGACTCGTCTGCCTCGGCCAGCCAGCGCTCGGGGTAATCGATGATGCCGATGGCGGGATAGCAATTGCTCACGATGTACACCAGGCCATGAATCACCTGATCACGCTTGAGCGGGTTGTCTGGCAGCAGGTTCGACTCCGGGAACGTGAGGCCCAGATGAATCAGAATGGCCGCACTCTCGGTGAGAACGCCGCCATCGGGCAGTTGCAGAGTGGGAACCTGCTTGAGCGGGTTGAGCTTCTCCAACGCCTGAATCGCCTCCGGGGACGATGATACATCGATGAAGCGATAAGGAACCTCGCACAGCTCCAGCGCGGCTTCGATGGCGGCCGCACCCGAATTCTGATGCCCGTAGAGCTGGTACATGACTAAATCTCCTCTGCGACTCTCTCTTTGTAGCAGCTGCCGAAGATTGTGCTCGAATACCTGATCAGCCAATACCAATCAGTCAGGGCGCGAACCCTGTGGGAGCGGGCTTGCTCGCGAAGACGGTGTGTCAGGCGACGTCAATGTTGATTGTGCCGCCGACTTCGCGAGCAATCCCGCTCCCACAATTTGCGCACCTAAACTGGCAGCTCGGTTACCCCCCCGCGCGCTTCATACAGCGCTGATAACGCTCATCGACCCGCTTGGCGAACCACGCCGTGGTGAGTTTGCGGGTGATTTTCGGGCTTTGCAGCACGATTCCCGGCAACACTGCGCGGGGCAATGGCCGGCCTTCGGCCTGTTCAGCCAGGGCGAAGACGCGCTGATAGAGCTGGCTGTCCTCGAATTCGAGACCTTTTCCCTCCTCCAACTGATCCCGAATGGTCGGGTTGCGCATGTCCAATTGCTTGCCGAGGGTGCGCACGGCCAGTTCCGTGGTGCCGGGCATGATCGAGCCGTAGCGCACCATATCGCCATCCAGCGCCAACGGAATACCCGTCGCACGACTGACCGCGTTCTGAAACGCCGCATTGCGGCTGGCGTACCAACCGGCGTTGAAATCGGCGAAGCGATAGAGCGGTTGTTTGTAGCTCACCGGATAACCGAGCAAGTGGGCGATACCGAAATACAGGCCACCGCGACGGGTGAACACTTCGTGGCGAATCGAGCCGTCCACCGGGTAGGGATAATCCCGCGCCTGCTGTTCGGCAAAGTCAATGCTGACCTGCATCGGTCCGCCGGTGTGCACCGGGTTGAACCCACCGAACAAGGTCCGGCCCATGGGCACCATCCCGATGAAGTCATCGAAAATCGCGCTGAGTTCTTTTTCACTGCGCGCGGCATTCAGCCGGTCGCTGTAACTTTTGCCATTGGGTGAACTGACCTGCAAGGCGCCGCTCACCAGCAGGCTGGGAATATGGGCTTTGGCGGCGCGGCGGTCGATCTCGTCTCGGGCGATCTTGCCCAGGCCAGGCACCGGAGGATCAGCCTGAAACGTCGACTCCTGCTCGGCGACCGCGAGTACCGAACACAGGTTTTGCGTGGTCGGCGAAATCTTTTGTGCGGCAAACGCTGCATAAATATCCGTGGCCCAGCCCTGGCGGTCGACCGTCTTGGCCGGCAGCAGACGCACGATCTCGGCCTTGACCTCGGCAGGCTTGCGGGCCGGCGGTTCCTGAGTGCGCTGAGTACCGCAACCGGCCAGTACCAACAGCGCCGCGACACTCACGATCAATCGATTGACTTGCATGATGCTCCATCAAATCCGTTGAGCCGGGTTAACCATACGATCAATGGCATGGCGCAGGCTATGACTGTGGCGCCCTCTCCCTGTTCCGTAGCAGCCTCGCAGGCTCGGCAGCTGCTACGGAGGGGCCTTTGGGCAGCCGAGCGGCGGGGGCATTCGGGTTGAACCATACTTGATCCACAGACCGAGGAGGACAGGCTCATGCACCGTAGCGACGTTCTGATCATCGGCGCCGGCCCGACCGGGCTGGTACTGGCGCTGTGGCTGAGCAAACTGGGGATTGAGGTGCGGATTATCGACAAGACCTCGGCCCCCGGCACCACCTCACGCGCGTTGGCAGTACAGGCCAGAACGCTGGAGTTGTATCGCCAGCTCGACCTCAGCGACGCCGTGGTGCAGAACGGCCATCGAGTGTGCGCAGCGAATTTCTGGGTCAAGGGCGAACCGGTCGCACACCTGCCGCTGAGCGCCATCGGCGAGGGTTTGACGCCCTATGCGTTCCTGGAAATCTATCCGCAAGACGAGCACGAACAGCTGCTGATCGAACGCCTGGAGACCTTCGGCATTACGGTGGAGCGCAACACCGAACTGCAAGATTTCGAGGAAACCGGCGACGGCATTACCGCAACGCTGCGCTTGCCCGATGGCCAGCAGCAAACCTGTCAGGCCTGTTACCTGGCAGGCTGCGACGGCGCCCGCTCGATTGTGCGAAAAACCCTGGACACCGGTTTTCCGGGGGGCACCTACCAGCAGATTTTCTACGTGGCGGATGTACAGGCCCGCGGCCCGACGTTCAACGGTGAATTGCATGTGGATCTCGACGAAGCCGACTTCCTCGCCATTTTCCCCTTGGACGGCGAAGGTCGCGCCCGTCTGATCGGCACGGTTCGCGACGAACGCGCCGACCGTGCCGACCGTGCCGAAACCCTCCAGTTTGCAGACGTCAGCAGCCGGGCCATCGAGCATTTAAAGGTGCAGATCGATCAGGTGAACTGGTTCTCGACCTACCGCGTGCATCACCGGGTAGCGGATCACTTTCGCACCGGGCGCGCGTTTCTGTTGGGCGATGCCGCCCATGTCCACAGCCCGGCGGGTGGCCAGGGCATGAACACCGGGATCGGCGACGCGATCAATCTGGCCTGGAAATTCGCGGCGGTGTTAAGTGGCAGCGCCACGACCAAACTGCTCGACAGTTATGAAACCGAACGCATCGCCTTTGCCCGGCGCCTGGTGGCCACTACTGACCGGGTGTTCAATTTCGTCACCGCCGATGGGCCAATTGCCGACGTGATGCGCATACGCGTGGCCCCCTTTTTGATCCCGAAAATGATCTCGTTCGAGGCAGCCCGGGAGTTCATGTTTCGCACGGTGTCACAGACCACCCTCAACTATCGTGGCATGCCGTTGAGCGAGGGCGTTGCCGGCCATGTTCACGGCGGTGATCGCCTGCCCTGGGCCCACGACGATGAAGGGGACAATTTCGAGTCGCTGAAAAACCTGACCTGGCAGGTGCATGTTTACGGCGACACCAGCGACGAGATGATCGCCTGGTGCCTCGAGCATCGCCTGCCGTTGCAGGTGTTCGACTGGCGACCGGTGTTTGAAACAGTGGGGCTGGCGCGCAACGGGTTTTACCTGCTGCGGCCGGATACCTATGTGGCGATCGCCGACTACAGCGCCGATCCGAAGGTGATCGAGCGGTACTTCCGCGATCATGGGATACGGCCTTTCATCAGTTGAACCCGAGGCCAACGAAGATCAACTGTGGGAGCGGGCTTGCTCGCGAAGGCGGTGTATCAGTCGCCATCAATTTCGACTGGCACACCGCCTTCGCGAGCAAGCCCGCTGCCACAGGGTTATGGGGTGGTTTTTAGATCCCGGCCAAGGCCAGGTCCATCGCGAAGTAAGTGAAGATCAAATCCGCTCCCGCCCGTTTGATCGCCCCCAGGCTCTCACGCACCACACGATCCTCATCGATCGCCCCGGCCTGGGCGGCGAATTTGATCATCGCGTACTCCCCGCTCACCTGATATGCCGACAACGGCAGACGCGACGCTTCACGGATGTCGCGGATGATGTCCAGGTACGCGCCAGCCGGTTTGACCATCAGCGCGTCGGCACCTTCCTGTTCGTCCAGCAACGATTCACGCACCGCTTCGCGGCGGTTCATCGGGTTCATCTGATAGCTTTTGCGGTCGCCCTTCAGGGCACTGCCGCCGGCTTCGCGGAACGGACCGTAGAGCGCCGAGGCGAATTTGGTCGAATAGGCCATGATCGCGGTCTGGCTGAACCCCGCTTCATCGAGCGCCCGGCGGATGGCCTGGACCTGCCCGTCCATGGCTGCCGACGGCGCGATCACATCGGCACCGGCCCGAGCGGCGGCCACGGCTTGCTTGCCGAGGTTGATCAGGGTCTGGTCGTTGTCGACTTCGTGGTGGTGCAGCACGCCGCAATGGCCATGGTCGGTGTATTCACAAAAACAGGTGTCGGACATCACGATCATTTCCGGCACGGCGTCTTTGGCAATGCGCGACATGCGCGACACCAGGCCGTTGTCGTGCCAGGTATCGCTGCCGTTACCGTCCAGATGATGGGACACGCCAAACGTCATCACCGATTTGATCCCGGCCCGGGCGTAACGCTCGATCTCACCGGCCAGCTTCGACTCGGGAATGCGCATCACGCCGGGCATGCTCTTGATCGGCACGAATTCGTCGATCTCTTCCTCGACGAAAATCGGCAGCACCAAGTCATTCAAGCTGAACTCGGTTTCCTGGAACAGGCTGCGCAGGCTCGCATTGCGACGCAGACGGCGTGGACGTGCTTCGGGGAACTGACTGGGCATGGGCCCTCCTGAAAACGGCGGGTGAGACAAAAGTCGTAGGGGGCGAAGCTTATGCCCAGTGCGGCACAGCGCACAAACCTTGCGCAGCAGAAAAACCCTTACCGCTTCGGTAACAATCACCGCATTCCCACAGGTTAAATCGTCAGCGTCCCTGTAATACAGGTCACCGCCGCGCCGCCAATCCAGATCTCATCCCCCACCTGCTCCACCTGAATCCGCCCGGCGCGCCCCATTGTCAGGCCCTGGCTGACGACATAAGACGCCGGAGCCAGCCGTTCGTTGAGCAACCATTGGGCAATTCCGGCGTTCAGGCTGCCAGTGGCCGGGTCTTCCAGCATGCCGTCGCCGGAGATGAACGCACGCACTTCAAACTGCGCATCAGCGCCATCGCGCTCGGGGTGCCACGGTGCGATGACACCGACCGCGAGGCCGAGCATCTGCGAATGATCCGGTTGCAAGTCCAGCACCTGCTGCCGATCCTCGACCATCACCGCCAGCCAGCCGGCGCCGTTGTCGACCCATTGCGTGCGCACAATCGCGCCCGGCGCCAATCCGAGGGCGCGCCGTACGCGCTCGACCAGCTCGGCGTCCACCGGGCCGGACCTGATCAGCGGTGGCGCGAGAAACGCCAGCTCCGCCCCCTGCCGACGTACCCGCACCAGGCCGACACCGCACTCCTGAATGATCTCCTCGCCCTTGGGCACCCCACCGGCCTCGAGCCAGGCATGACAGGTCCCCAACGTCGGGTGACCGGCGAACGGCAACTCTCGCAGGGTGGTGAAGATACGCACCCGATAGTCGGCCCGGGGGTCCAGGGGTTCGAGCACGAAAGTGGTTTCGCTGAGGTTGGTCCAGGTTGCGAACGCCGCCATGCGCTCATCGCTGAGCTCGTCGGCGCCGAACACCACCGCCAACGGGTTGCCCTTGAGCGCGACACGGCTGAAGACATCTACTTGCTTGAAATCGAATGAGCTCATTGCCTGCCTTGGTGGTGAGGGGTTCAAAGAGGTTGTTTGGGGATTTCCAGCCCGCGAATCACCGCCGGCCTTGCCAGAAAACGCTCCAGCACGCGGGTGACATTGGGGAAATTCTGGATGCCCACCAAATCGCCGGCCTCGTAGAAGCCGATCAGGTTGCGCACCCACGGAAAGGTCGCGATGTCGGCGATGGTGTAGCGCTCGCCCATGATCCAGTCACGCCCTTGCAGACGGTCATCCAGGACGTTGAGCAGGCGCTTGCTTTCGTCGACGTAGCGATCACGGGGACGCTTGTCTTCGTAGTCCTTGCCGGCGAATTTGTTGAAGAAACCGAGCTGACCGAACATCGGCCCGATACCGCCCATCTGAAACATCAACCACTGAACGGTCTCGTAACGCGCCGCCGATTCCTGCGCCAGCAGTTGCCCGCTCTTGTCGGCGAGGTAAATCAGAATCGCCCCGGACTCGAACAGCGCCAGCGGTTGGTCCCCCGGACCGTGGGGGTCGAGGATCGCCGGGATCTTGTTATTGGGGTTCAGTGACAGAAATTCGGGGGACAGCTGATCGTTGGTGTCGAAGCCCACGCGATGCGGCTCGTAGGGCATCCCGATCTCTTCGAGCATGATCGAAACCTTGACGCCATTGGGCGTTGGCAAGGAATAGAGCTGAATCCACTCCGGGTACCGGGCCGGCCATTTTCGGGTGATGGGGAATACAGACAAATCGGTCATGAGGGGCATCCGGTACAAAGAAAAGGCTGAGCATAATCCAGGATCGCCGACCGACGGTTGTAATCTTTTCATGGCCACCAATGGTTTACTTAAATCCGCAACATCCTGTCGATAACCTTTCCCCCAATCCGTTCAAGGTTGCCGCTAAAGTGCCAGGCACCTCGCTCGGATCGAACCAAAGGGCTTCGGAGGACTCTGAGCATTGCCCTGTAGAAAACGGACCGGGTCAACGACATGGGATACACCCGATGCTGAAAGCTCGCGGTGTCAAGGTTTGTCAGCCTTAACCGAATGCGCTGAAGATCACTAATTCGATGATGAATCCTTTGAAATTCGCCAAACGTTTCCAACATCGCGCCTACGTCTTCCTGCCCTCCCTGCTGGCGGTCAGCGCATTGTTTTTGTCGCTTGAGTCCAGCGAAAGCCGCGCCCAACCGGCGGACGGCACTCAGACGCTGGTATTTCTGCGCCACGCGGAAAAACCCGCCGGCGGCCTGGGTCAGCTCAATTGTCAGGGGCTGAACCGCGCCATCGACCTGGCCACCTTGTTGCCGGAAAAATTCGGCAAAGCCAATTACGTGTTTGCCGCCAACCCGACGCGCAATGTCGAGGAAGGCGAATTGGATAACTCCTACAGTTACATTCGCCCCCTGATGACCATCAGCCCCAGCGCGATCAAGCTCGGCTTGCCGGTGAACATCAACTTCTCGGCCAACGACACCAGCGATCTGGCGGATGAACTGCTGCACGACAAGTATCACAATTCGGTCATTTATACGGCCTGGTCCCACGGCTATCTGCCCGAGCTGATCAACAAAGTCGCCGGGGAAGCCGTCGGTACAAAACAGAACATTACCGATGACTGGGAATCGAGCGACTACGACTCGCTGTACGTGCTCACGCTGACCTGGCACAACGGCAAGGCCAGTCTGCAGAGTCACAGCTACAAGCAGGGGCTGGATAACGGTCGGGAGAGCTGTCCGACGTAAGCTGTGATCGTGGTGGCTTCGAGTTTTATAGTGCCTTTCTCGGCCTCATCGTGGGCAAGCCCGCTCCCGCAGATACTCAATGACAGCCCCCCGCTCCCCGACAAACTCAATCCGCGTACCCTTCTTCTCCCGCTGAAACGCATACATCGGGTCGTAATATTCGCGCAGCAACCCTTCGATCCAGCCCCGGTGCAAATCCACCGCACCGCTGTTCGCCTGTTCTGCCAGCGCATCTTCCATCAAGGTCAACATCCGCTGATGACGTTCGCCACCCAACCGTTTCTGGACATTGTTCAGGCTCGCCAGCAAACGTTCGGAAAACAGCGCGAAGCCTTCATCGCCATGCACTTCAATGAACTCGGCGCACAAGTCCACCACGTAATCACGCAGGATCCGCTCGACCCGCCCTTCCAGGCTGTCTTCCAGCCAAACCATCGGAAACTGCTGCATGCCCTGATACAGCGGCAACGGTAAGGCGCAACTGCCAATCGCGCGGCTCTCGTCTTCCAGCACGAACTGTTCGATGCCGCGGGCGCGCTTCTTCAGCACGTCCACGGCCAAACGGTTTTCAAAGTCGATGTTGGAGGGTTGGCCGGTGGCGCGCTTGCCGAAACTGGAGCCGCGATGATGGGCGTGGCCTTCAAGGTCCAGCCCGTTGCTCAACTGCGTGAGCACCTCGGTCTTGCCAGTGCCGGTCATGCCGCCCAGCAAAACGAAATCGCACTGGGCAACGGCCTGATCGAGCGTATCGAGCAAAAAGGTGCGCATGGCCTTGTAGCCGCCACCGACCCGCGGATAGTCGATACCCGCTTCGTCCTTCAGCCATTGCTGAACGATTTGCGAACGCAAGCCGCCGCGAAAACAATACAAATAACCATCCGGATGCGCCCGGGCAAAATCGGCCCAGGCCTGGATGCGCTCGGCCTTGATCTGGCCGGCCACCAATTGATGCCCCAGCGTAATGGCCGCTTGCTGACCTTGCTGCTTGTAGCAAGTGCCGATCCGTTGCCGCTCGAGGTCATTCATCAGCGGCAGATTGACCACGCCGGGGAATGCACCCTTGAGGAATTCGACCGGCGCGCGGGTATCCATCATCGGCCGGTCGTTGAGAAAGATGTCGCGGTAATCGGTGAAGTCGATGGACATCAAAACACCTCTACCGCGTTAGTCTGTCGCTCAACCAGTTCGCCGATCGGCTCAAGGGCCAGACCGAGTTCGGCCGCCACCGCCAGGAACGCTTCGTCGCCTTCGGGCGTGACCGCAATCAGCAGGCCGCCGCTGGTCTGCGGGTCGCAGAGCACGCGTTTGTGCAACTCCTGGAGCCGGCCGACCTTGCTGGCGTAACTGTCGAAATTGCGCAGCGTGCCGCCGGGTACGCAGCCCTGATCGAGGTAATACTCGACACCCGGCAGGCGCGGCACCCGGTCGTATCCGATGCGGGCAGTCACGTTGCTGCCGTCGGCCATCTCCACCAAGTGCCCGAGCAAGCCGAAACCGGTGACGTCGGTCATTGCGGTCACGCCGTCAAGTTTGCCGAAACGGCTGCCGGGTTTGTTCAGGGTGCACATCCAGTCGCGGGCCAGGCCGATGTCGGCATGGCGCAACTTGCCCTTCTTCTCGGCCGTGGTAAGGATGCCGATGCCCAAGGGTTTGGTGAGGTACAGCAGGCACCCGGCGGTGGCGGTGTCGTTGCGCTTCATGTGGCGCTTTTCCACCAGCCCGGTCACGGCCAGGCCGAAGATCGGTTCCGGCGCGTCGATGGAATGGCCACCGGCCAGAGGAATCCCCGCCTCATCGCAGACCGAACGCCCACCACGAATCACTTCCCGGGCAATCTCCGGTGCCAGCACATTGACCGGCCAGCCGAGGATCGCAATCGCCATCAACGGATCGCCGCCCATGGCGTAAATGTCACTGATGGCGTTGGTGGCGGCGATGCGGCCGAAATCGAACGGGTCGTCGACGATCGGCATAAAGAAGTCAGTGGTCGACACCACGCCGCGCTCTTCGTCGATGGCATACACCGCCGCGTCATCGCGCGAGGCATTGCCGACCCAGAGTTTCGGGTCCAGATTCTGCGCCCCGCTGCCGGCCAGAATCACTTCCAGCACCTGGGGCGAAATCTTGCAGCCGCAACCTGCGCCGTGGCTGTATTGGGTCAGACGAATCGGCTCGCTCATGGGATGCACCTTGTGAAGTCAATGCCCAGGATTCTACAGCAACCCCCATTTGTAGGAGGGCGCGTAAGTACGATCTTTGTGCAACGACACTCGCTTTGGTGCACTCAGGTAGGTCTCCTTTGCTCTATTCCCCGAGATCCTTGACCGAAAGGACAGCAAAACCACCAATTCCCTCTATTTTTCAGCGTATTGAATAAACTGGTATGCCTTGTGCAAACGTTTGCGAGTCGCCGATACCGGCCTGTTCGCCACCTAACCGCGCAAACCCGCACCACCGGGCTTTCGATCCGCACAAAAAGGGATTTTTAATGCATTGCACCTCCAGCCGCGTGACTTGCTCACGCACTTTTGCTGTTTCCTTGCTGCTGGCCAGCGTTACAGGACTACTCAGCAGCCACGTTTTGGCCCAACCGGCCGCCGCCGAAGAATCCGCCCAGGGCGAAGCCCTCAGCCCTGAAGCCAACCCGCCGAAAAAAGGCGCGTACCTGTCGGACTGGTTCAACCAGGACCTGACCGTCATCGGCAGCAAAGACATCAGCTTCGGCCCGCAACCGGCCGACGATATCTATCTGGAATACGAGTACTTCGGTCGCAAGGGGCCGTTCGAGTTGTACGGCTACATCGACATTCCGAAGATCTTCGACATCGGCAACAGCCATGACAAAGGCGTGTGGGACCACGGCTCGCCGGTATTCATGGAGCACGAACCGCGCATCTCCATCGACTACCTGGCCGGCCGCAGCCTGGCCGTCGGGCCATTCAAGGAATGGTACGTGGCGTTCGACTGGATCTACGACCACGGCAGCAACAGCGCCAACCGCGCCAACACGCTGTACAGCGGCCTGGGCACCGACATCGACACCCATTCGCGGGTCAACCTGTCGGCCAACTTCTATGGTCGTTACCAGTGGGAAAACTACGGCGCCAGCAACGAGTATTCGTGGGATGGCTACCGCGCCCAGCTCAAATACATCGTGCCCATCAGCAGTTTCAGCAACGGCGCTTCGCTGACCTACATCGGTTTCACCAACTTCGACTTCGGCTCCGACCTGCACAAGGACAACCCGGCCCGTACCGCCAATGCCACCGTGGCCACCAACGTGTTGCTATACGCCTTCACCCACTTGCGATTCACCCTGGTCGGCCGTTACTTCCACAACGGCGGCAACTGGGAGGACGGCAGTGAGTTGAATTTCGGCGACGGAAACTTCCGCGCCCGTTCCAACGGCTGGGGCTACTACGCCGGTGTTGGCTATCAGTTTTAAGGCTTATTTGAATCAGGAGATTTTATGAAGGCAATGACGCGTCGTTCCCTGTCTGTCGGTTTTGCGGTAAGCACCCTGCTCTCTTCCTCTGCCTGGGCGGTAGAAGCACCGATCCAGCCGAAAGTGATGCTGATCACCATGTTCGCCCCCGAGGCGCAGAACTGGATCGATCGCCTGGAACTCAAGCAAGAAGTGCGCGTACCGGGCCTGTCCGCCGAGTACCCGAATATTCGCTGCAACACCCAACAGGTGTGCCTGATGGTCACCGGCATGGGCCAGACCAACGCCGCCGCCTCGACCCTGGCCCTGGCGCTGTCGCCGAAATTCGACCTGCGTAAAAGTTACTTCCTGATCGCCGGGATTGCCGGTATCAGCCCGAAACACGGCACCCTCGGCACCACCGCGTGGGCGCACTATCTGGTGGAGTTCGGCACCCAGTGGGAACTGGATTCCCGGGACGCGCCGAAAGACTGGCCGACCGGTTATCTGGGCATCAACACCAAAGGCCCGAACGAAAAGCCGCCGCTGGACTACAAGACTGAAGTGTTCGAACTCAATCCGAAGTTGCAGGCCAAGGCCTTCGCCCTGAGCCACAAGGTCGAGCTGAGCGAGAGCAAGGAGTCGGCGGCGTGGCGCTTGAAGTACCCGTCGGCCCCGGCCAATCAGCCGCCGGTAGTGACCCGGTGCGACACGCTGGCGGGTAATACCTGGTTTTCCGGAACGCGGTTGAGTGAGCGGGCGGAAGTCTGGACCCGGCTGCTGACCAACAACGAAGGTGTCTACTGCACCACTCAGCAGGAAGACAACTCCACCTACGAGGCGCTACTGCGCGCTAGCCGCGAAGGCTTGGTGGATGCCCGGCGCCTGGCGGTGGTGCGCGCCGGTTCCGACTTCGACCGACCGGCACCGGGCCAGAGCGAGGTGGATAACTTGCTCAAATATGCCGATCAGGGCGGGTTTGTGCCGGCACTGGAGAACCTGTACCGCACGGGAAATCCGCTGGTGCAGGATATTTTGCAGAACTGGTCGGTTTGGGAAAAAGGCGTGCCTGAAGCCTGATCTGACGCTACAAAACCCAAAGTGGGAGCAAGCTTGCTCCCACTTTGATTGGGTTATGGCAACTGACAATCCGACTGAATTTTTCGCCCGCCCCGCGATCCTTCTATTACAACAGGGAGGAAAACAGGCTTTATGAACAACGCAAAACTATTCGTCATTGAGTACACCCTTCACGGCAAACCCAAGTCTTTCATTATTCGCCTGGAGAAAATGGACAACGCAGAGGCTTGGCACTGGGCCAGTTGCGACGCCGGAGTCGGACGGATCCCGCGCTTTGGCCGCGAGAAGGTGCAAAAGACCAGTAAACCGCTGGCGGAAAAATTCGGCGTCGAGAACGTTACCTGGCGACCGGCGAGTTGAGCTTTGAAAGGGAGGAGCCATTGAGCTAATGCTGGGCAGCTAAACGCAATTCCTGTGGGAGCGGGCTTGCTCGCTCCCACAGGTTCCGCCCCTTAACAGACTCCCAATGGCTCCACTTTTTTGGCTGAATAGTCAGTGCTTAGCGCACTTGCAGCCTTTGGTAGAGCATTCTTCGCCGTGTTCGTGATGTTTGGCGCAGCCTTCACAGCAATAGTGCTTGCCGTGACGCACGATGGGGTGATCACCCAGTTTGCATGAGCATTTGGGGCAGTCGCAGGTACCGTCGTTCATGAGTCTGACTCCATGGTGATGGTCGTCCGGGTGCGACGGATGCGCACCGTATTACCAGTGTAGGAGTTGCAGTCAGCCCTGCCCTGTTCACAGCATCAAATGCGGAATTGCCCGACCAGTTGCCCCAGGCGCTGGCCGAGATCAGCCAAGCTGCGCGAGGTCTGGGCGCCGAGCTGAGTTTCGTCGGCGACGCTGTCCACCGCCACGGCGATCTGGTGCACGCTGCGGTTGATCTCTTCGGCCACGGCGGTTTGCTCTTCGGCGGCGCTGGCAATCTGGGCATTCATCGAGTTGATGGTGCCGATCAGCTGGGCCATGGCGTCCAGAGAGGCCCCGGCCTCGTTGGCCTGGGCCGAGGTGCCGTCGCCGGCCTCGCTGGAGCGGCGCATGGACTCGACCGCCGATTGGGTGCCGGCCTGCAAGCGGTCGATCATGCCCTGGATTTCCTGGGTGCTGATCTGTGTGCGACTGGCCAGCGCCCGAACTTCGTCGGCGACTACCGCAAAACCACGCCCGGCCTCACCGGCGCGGGCCGCTTCAATGGCGGCGTTGAGCGCCAGAAGGTTGGTCTGTTCGGCAATCGAGCGGATCACCCCGAGCACGCTGACAATTGACGACACATCTTTCTGCAGGCTGTCGAGGGACACGCCGCTGCTGCGAATGTCGTTCACCAGCGCATGAATCTTCACGATGCTGCCGGCTACCACGCGCTTGGCGGCCTGGCCCTCTTCGTCGGTCTGCTGGGCCGCGACTGCCGCGTTTTGCGCGCTCTTGGCCACTTCCTGGGCTGCCGCCGACATTTCATTGATCGCCGTGGCCACCTGATCGGTCTCGTGCCGCTGACGTTCCATGGCCTGATCCGAGCGCTGAGCCTGATCGGACACCTGATTTACCAACCCGGTCAGTTGCGAGGTCATTTCGGTGATCTGACGCACCAAACCGTGGATCTTGTCGACAAAACGGTTGAACGAGCCAGCCAGTTCGCCGAGTTCATCCTGGCTGGTGATGGTCAGGCGCCGGGTCAGGTCGCCCTCGCCCGCCGCGATGTCATCGAGGTTGGCCTTCATCAGGTTCAGCGGACGCAGGATGGTATTGGCCAGCAGCATCCCGGCAGCGGCGATCACCAGCAGCACCACCACGGCAATCCCGACAATGCTCAGCACCACGCCTTGCATGCGTTCCTGGACCTTGGCCTCGACCACCGCCACTTGAGCCTCGATGCCGTCGAGATTGATCGAGGTGCCGAATGCCATGTCCCACTTGGGCAGGTATTCGGTGTAGCCAAGCTTGGGTACCAGCACTTGGGTGTTACCGGGCATCGTCGAGCTGTATTGCAGGTAGTGGGTACCGTCCTTGGCGACTTTCACCAGATCGCGGTTGATGTAGACCCCGTTCGGGTCGCGATTGTCCTTGAAGCTCTGGCCCAGGCCTTCAGGGCTGTTGGCCTTGAACAGACGCACGATGTTGGAGTCGTAGCCGAAGAAGTAGCCGTCCTTGCCGTAGGTGATGCTCGACAGCAACTTGATCACCTGGGCCCGCGCCGCGTCATCGCCGGGGGCGGCCGCGTCGTAGAGCGGTTTGATCGTGGTCATGGCCACGGCGACGTAGCTTTGCAAGGTCGCCTTGGCATCGCTGAGCAGGCGCTGACGGGTCTCCTCGACTTCCTTGCTGGCCTGCTCTTGCAGAATGAACAGTGTGGTCAGGCTGATGACCAGCGCAAAGAGCAGCACCGGGAGGACGGCAAGGGACAGAACTTTGGCCTTCAGACTCATGCGCATGACGTTCACTCTGTGATTTTGTTGGCGTGGTTAAAGGCTATAACGGCACGCCGCAGCAAAAGTTGAATGTGGTCCTTGTGGGAGTCTAAGTCCTGCGCAAGACTCAAGCGGGCTTGCTCGCGAAGGCGGTGGCACAGTCAACACTGATGCCGCCTGACACACCGCTTTCGCGAGCAAGCCCGCACACATTTGATCCGGGGTGTTTTACAGGACCATCGCCGCCACCCAGCCGAACGCCAGCAGCGGCAGGTTGTAGTGCAGGAAAGTCGGGACCACGGTGTCCCAGATGTGGTGATGCTGGCCGTCGATGTTCAGACCGGAGGTCGGGCCCAGGGTCGAATCCGACGCCGGTGAGCCGGCATCGCCCAATGCGCCGGCAGTGCCGACGATGCACACGATGGCGATCGGGCTGAAGCCCAGCTGTACGCACAACGGCACGAAAATCGCCGCCAGAATCGGTACCGTGGAAAACGACGAGCCAATGCCCATGGTCACCAACAGGCCCACCAGCAGCATCAACAGCGCACCGATGCCTTTGCTGTGGTCGATCCATGAGGCCGAGGACTCCACCAGTGTCTGCACATGACCGGTGGCTTTCATCACTTCGGCAAACCCGGACGCGGCGATCATGATGAAGCCGATCATCGCCATCATTTTCATGCCTTCGGTGAACAGGTCATCGGTTTCACGCCACTTGACGATGCCCGATGCCGAGAAGATCAGGAAACCCACCAGCGCCCCGATAATCATCGAGTCCAGCAGCAGCTGAATGATGAACGCGGCGGCAATGGCCAGCCCGGCGACCATCAGGCTCAACGGGTTGTACTGCACCGCGACCTGTTCGACCTGCTCGATCTTTTCCAGGTCGTAAACCCGCTTCTTGCGGTAACTGATGAACGCTGCCCCGAGGCCAAACACCATGCCCAGCGCCGGAATGCCCATGGCATGGGTGACGTTGATGCCGCTGATGTCTACGCCACTACGGGCGACGTTGGCCAGCAGGATTTCATTGAGGAAGATATTGCCGAAGCCCACGGGCAGGAACATGTACGGCGTGATCAGCCCAAAGGTGATGACGCAGGCGATCAACCGACGGTCCAGTTGCAGTTTGGTCAGCACATATAAAAGAGGCGGCACCAGCAACGGGATAAAAGCGATATGAATCGGCAAAATGTTCTGCGAGGCGATGGCCACCACCCACAGCAAGCCGATCAGCAGCCATTTGACATTGCCGCCACCGTTGGCGTGCTGGCGATCGACCATGGCCAGGGCTTTGTCGGCCAGCGCATGGGCCAGGCCAGACTTGGCGATGGCCACCGCGAACGCGCCAAGCAAGGCGTAGGACAACGCCACCGTCGCCCCGCCGCCGAGGCCGTTGTTGAAGGCTTTGAGCGTCGCGTCGATGCCCAGACCACCGGTCAAGCCACCCACCAGCGCGCCAACGATCAGCGCGATCACCACATGCACGCGGGACAGGCTGAGTATCAGCATGATGCCGACCGCGGCAATTACTGCATTAATCATCGTTACCTCAAGGCAAACGGAATGAGTCCGGCCGGCAGTCTGCATGAGCCGCCAGCGGATTAAAGGAAGGGTTTTATTAGAGGGCGCGCACTGTGCCGCAGCATCGTTCCCTTGTCAAAGCGAACGGCCATTGCCGATATGTAATGGATTGCGAATCAGCAACAGCGCTTGATGGATCAGTTTCGCGTGTGACGTAAATTCTGCGTCCACTGAAGACCCACTGTGGGGTCCTTCAGAGTGGTGTTAGCGCTTTGGCAATTCGATCGTCACCTTCAACCCGCCCCACTCGCTCTCCTGCAACTGCAACACCCCGCCCCAAGTGTCGACGATGTCGCGCACGATGCCCAACCCCAGTCCATGCCCATCGGTCTGTTCGTCGAGCCGGGTACCGCGACTGAACACCTGTTCGCGCTGGTCTTCGGGAATCCCCGGTCCATCGTCTTCCACGCTCAACTCAAACCTTTCTGCCGTTTCGACCACGCTCAAGCGCACATCGGCATCCGCCCATTTGCAGGCGTTGTCCAACAGGTTGCCCAGCAACTCCAGCAAATCTTCGCGATCCCACGGCAGTTGCAAACCGGCCGGCGCCCGGTAGCTCAGGTCGAGGTGTTCACCGTGAATCATGCTCAACGTGGCCAGCAGCCCCGGCAGTTCGGCGTCGCAATCGAACAATGCCCCCGGCAGCACATCACCGGACAAGCGGGCGCGGTTGAGTTCGCGATTGAGTCGCTGCCGGACCTGTTCCAGTTGCGTCTGAATGACTTTGCGCAGCTGCGGGTGCGCATCGAGCTGCTCGCTTGAAGCCAGGCTCAGCAGTACCGCCAACGGCGTTTTCAAGGCATGGCCGAGGTTGCCCAACGCATTGCGCGAACGTTTGAGGCTGTCTTCGGTGTGGGCCAGCAAATGGTTGATCTGCGCCACCAGCGGTTCCAGCTCCACCGGCACTGCTTCGTCGAGTTGCGAACGCTGACCCTGCTGCAACTGGGCTATTTGTTCGCGGGCCTTTTCCAGCGGGCGCAAGGCGCGGCGCACGGTGATCCGCTGCAACAGCAAAATCAGCAACAACCCCGCCAGCCCCAGCCCGAGGCCGACCTGTTGCATGCGCCGGAAACTCTCACGCACCGGGGTGTAATCCTGAGCGACGCTGATGGAGATCGCTTGGCCCAGCCGACGATAGTCCGAACGCAACACCAACAACTGCTGCCCTCCCGGCCCCAATTGCAAATTGCTGTGCAAGCCGGGATGGTCGAGCCGCGGCAGGTCCTGATCCCATGACGAGCGGGAACGCCATTGGCTGTCGGCAAAGTCGATGCGAAAGTAATGCCCGGAAAACGGTCGCTGATAGGCCGGCGCCAAATGCCGCTCATCCAGTTGCAACCCCTGCGGGCCACGCACCAGCGCCACCAGCAGGTTTTCGCTGTCGTTGCGCAACCCGGCTTCGAGGTAGCGCTGCAAACCCACTTCGAACAGCCACAGGCTGGTTTGCGCCAGCACCAGGCCGACGATCACCATTACGCTGATCAGGCCCAGGCTCAAACGGCGCTGGATCGACCTCACTGGGCTTGCCCGCCGAACAGATAACCCTGACCGCGCCGGGTTTCGATCACACTGCGGCCGAGCTTGCGCCGCAGGTGGTTGACGTGGACTTCCAGCACGTTGGAATCGCGCTCGGTTTCACCGTCGTAAAGGTGTTCGGCGAGGTGGTTTTTGGAAAGGATCTGTTCGGGGTGCAGCATGAAATAGCGCAGCAGGCGGAACTCGGCGGCGGTGAGCTGGATGTCGGCGCCGTCGCGGGTCACGCACTGGCGACCTTCGTCCAGGTGCAGCCCGGCGGCCTTGAGCGTCGGCTGATTGGCCTGGCCGTGGGAGCGGCGCAACAACGCCTGAATGCGCAGGTGCAGTTCTTCCGGATGGAAGGGTTTGCTCAGGTAATCGTCGGCGCCGGCCTTGAGGCCCTCGATCCGTTCGGCCCAGGAACCCCGCGCCGTGAGGATCAGCACTGGCGTGGCCAGGCCACCGGCCCGCCACTGCGCCAGCACCTCGAGCCCCGGCAAACCCGGCAGGCCGAGGTCGAGGATGATCAGATCATACGGTTCGCTGCTGCCCTGGTACACCGCGTCGCGGCCATCGGCCAGCCAGTCCACGGCGTAACCCTGCCGGTTGAGGCCGGCCATCAATTCGTCCGCCAGCGGCACGTGGTCTTCCACCAGGAGCAAACGCATCGGTCAATCTTCCTTGTCTTTCAATAAATGGCCGGTGATGGCGTCCAGGTCCAGTTCGCGCACCACGCCTTCAGTGGTCAGCAGCTCGACCTCATAAATATAAACGTCGTGTTTTTCTTCAAGCTCGGCTTCCAGCAGCTTGGCCCCGGGGTAACGGTCCAGCGCTTGCTGCAACAGCTGCTCCAGCGGCAGGATCACCCCTTGCTGGCGCAGGCGCAGGGCCTCGTCCTGATCCAGGTCGCGGGCCATGACCGTCGAGCAAAAAGCCAGAAGTACCAGCGCCATGCGACTGCTGGTACGTCGATTTAAAAAAAACACCTTCATTACGTGTCCTGATGATCCTTGAGAACCTGCCCGCTGACGGCATCCAATTCCAGGTCCCACTCAATGCCCTGGGCGTCGCGCAATTCCACTTGATAGATGTACTTGCCGTACGCTTCTCCGAGCTCGGCTTCGGTGACGGTCGAACCGGGATGTTTGGCCAATGCGGTAGCGTTGAGCTTCTCGAAAGACACAATGGTACCAGCGTCGCGCAGCCTCAGGGCTTCGTCGGGGCCCAGGTCACGCGCGTGGGCGATGCTGGCGGTCAGGCCAATGATGGAGGCGGTGAACAGGGCAGTCAGGATTTTCATGGGGTGGTTCCGTATTTTTTATGTGTTGCCTACGGGAGCTACCTTAGCGATTCGAACTTAATTGAAACTGAATTGCCATCATCAAAGATGGCAACACGACATCGCAGCCCGATACAAAACCTGTGGGAGCGGGCTTGCTCGCGAAGGCGGTTCAACATTCAACAAAAATGTCGACTGCTACAGCGCTTTCGCGAGCAAGCCCGCTCCCACATAATCCCCCGCTTGCCAGACATCGAGACCGGTATGACCGCGTTCCACATCAAGTTCCCGTCCCTGACCCTCAAGGCCGGCCCACGTGCCCTGGCGCGCATCCGTGCCAACGGTTTGAGCGCTGCCGATGTCGGTACGCTGCCAGGCGCCGCCGGTGGTCCGAAAGCGCTGGGGATTCAGGGTCTGGACCTGGCGCTGTTCGGCGAGTGGCTGCCGGCGGCGCCCCGGGAGCGCTCGCTGATCGGCGCGTCGGTGGGTGCCTGGCGGTTCGCCAGCGCCTGCCTGCCGGATGCCGCCGAAGGCCTGCGCCGCCTCGGTCATCTGTACACCGAACAGAACTTCGCCAAGGGTGTGACCATGGCGCAGATCAGCCAGAGTTCCCGGCGCATGCTCGATGACTTGCTCGACGGCCGCGATGCCTCGATTCTGGATAATACCCACTACCGACTGAACATCATGGTGGTCAAAAGCCACGGCCTGCTGGCCGACGATCATCGCGGCCGACTGGGGTTGGGCCTGTCGTCGGTGATCGCCGACAACCTGCGCGGTCGCGCACGGCTATCACGGCATTTCGAGCGGCTGATCATCCACGACCCTCGCCTGTCACCACCGGTTAACGCGCTGAATGACTTCCCGTCGCGCTTCATCTCGCTGGATGCCGGGAACCTGCGCCAGGCCTTGCTCGCCTCGGGCTCGATCCCGATGGTCATGCAAGGTGTGCGCGACCTGCCGGGCGCAGGCGCGGGGACGTTCCGCGATGGCGGTCTGCTGGACTATCACCTCGACCTGCCCTACAGCGGCAACGACATCGTGCTGTACCCGCACTTCACCGACCGGGTGATTCCCGGCTGGTTCGACAAGACGCTGCCGTGGCGCCGCGCCTGCCCGGCGCGCTTGCAGGATGTTCTGCTGCTGGCGCCTTCGAAGGAATACCTGTCGCGCCTGCCCTACGGCAAACTGCCGGACCGTAACGACTTCAAGCGTTTCATGGGCGATGCCCCGAGCCGGCAGAAGTACTGGCGCGCGACGATGGACGAAAGCCGTCGCCTGGGCGATGAGTTCCTTGAACTGGCCGCCAACGGTCGCCTCGGCGAGCGCTTGCTGACCCTTTAGTCAGTGTTTTGCCCAGAGCTCTGGTAAACTCGCCTCCTGCCTGCATCGCCGCGGCGATCGCCACCTGAAAGAGCTGAACATCACTGTGGAAATCTTCAAAGAATTTACCTTCGAGTCCGCCCACCGCCTGCCCCATGTGCCGGACGGCCACAAGTGCGGCCGCCTGCACGGTCACTCGTTCAAAGTGGCGATTCACCTGAGCGGCGACCTCGATCCACACACAGGCTGGATCCGCGACTTTTCGGAGATCAAAGAGATCTTCAAGCCGCTCTACGAGCGCCTGGACCACAATTACCTGAACGACATTCCCGGCCTGGAAAACCCGACCAGCGAAGTACTGGCCAAGTGGATCTGGAATGAGTTGAAGCCGTTGTTGCCGGAACTCAGCACGATCCGGATTCATGAGACCTGCACCAGCGGCTGCATCTATCGCGGTGAGTGAACCGAGCTAAAGACAACGAAAATCCCTTGTGTGATCGGCTTGTGTGGGAGTCGGGCTTGCCCCGGGCGGCGATCCGACGATGCAGACGGCTCGGTTTAATGTCGAACCGGGTTGATGCCATCGCAGGCAAGCCAGCTCCCACAAAAGCCGATCACACAAGAACTGCGTTTCGTCAGTGAATAAAGAAACAGCCTTCAATGGCTGTTTTTTTATGCCTATGCTTTTGGGTTCGCACACGCCAAGAGGACGCCCCCATGACTGACTGGCCGCTGGCTCAAACCTATCGCTTCAACGGGCACTCCGTTCACTACGCCGTACGTGCGGCCTTGGCTGGGGGAGCCGGGGCAAGCGGCGTTCTATCGGCAGATCGCGCAGATGGATGAACGTTATACCCGCGAGGTTGAAGGCCTGTACCCGACGATTCGCTGCCCGGTGCAGATTCTTTGGGGGGAGGACGATCAGTGGATTCCCATCGAGCGCGGACGGGCGTTGCATCAGATGATTGCGGGATCGCAGTTTCATGCCATCCCCAATGCCGGGCATCTGGTTCAGGAGGATGCCCCAGAGGTGATTGTGGCGGCGCTGCTGCGGTTTTTGCCGCAACACACATCCCCCTGAAAAAACCGCATTGACTGTGGGAGCGAGCCTGCTCGCGATAGCAATGGCACATCCAGCATCAAGGGTGACTGGCGGACCGCTATCGCGAGCAGGCTCGCTCCCACATGAGTCCTGTGTTCCTTCAGGTGCACCGCTTTCGAGCCCTTCTGCGGCCAAATTCGCCTGCTCGGCTATAAGTAACAGCACCCTCGCGTCATTGGCACGAGCACTGCAACACCCCCCGCGTCCTCCATCCAGCAAGGAACGCCACATGACGCAGAACGATCCGGGCAACGATTACCCCTTAAGCGAAGTCCCGATGCATGCCCGCAAAGGGCTCGCCTCCACGGCCATGGTGCTGCTGGGTTTTACCTTCTTCACCGCAACCATGTTTGCCGGCGGCAAACTCGGTGTGGCATTCAGTTTCGGCGAGATGATGACAGTGATAATCCTCGGCAATCTGCTGCTGGGCATCTACGCTGCGGGCCTTGGCTACATCGCCTTCAAGAGCGGCCTCAACTCGGTGCTGATGGGACGTTTCTGCTTCGGTGAAGTGGGCAGCAAGCTCAGCGACCTGATCCTCGGCTTCACCCAGATTGGCTGGTACGCCTGGGGCACCGCGACCGCCGCCGTCGTACTCGGCAAATATTTCGAACTGAGCGAGGGCACCGTTCTGGGGCTGATGGCGCTGTTCGGCCTGGGTTTCTGCGCCACGGCGTACATCGGCTATCGCGGGCTGGAGATTCTGTCGTACATCGCCGTGCCGGCCATGATGTTGCTGCTGATGCTGTCGATGTGGGCCGCGACGGTGAAAGTCGGCGGCCTCGAGGGTTTGCTCGCGGTGGTTCCGACGGGAACCCTGGATTGGTCGACCGCCATTACCCTGGTGTTCGGCACGTTCGTCAGTGGCGCGACGCAGGCAACGAACTGGACGCGCTTCTCCCGTTCGGCGCGGGTGGCGGTGCTGGCGAGCCTGATCGGGTTTTTTGTCGGCAACGGTCTGATGGTGTTGATCGGTGCCTATGGGGCCATCGTTTATCAGCAACCAGACGTGGTCGAAGTGCTGCTGTTGCAAGGCTTCGCCATGGCCGCGATGGCGATGTTGCTGCTCAACATCTGGAGCACCCAGGACAACACCATCTATAACTTCGCCGTCGCCGGCTGCAACCTGCTGCGCACCAGCCGGCGCAAAACCGTGACCCTGGCCGGTGCGGTGATCGGCACGCTGCTGGCACTGCTGGGCATGTACGACATGCTGGTGCCTTACCTGATTCTGCTGGGCACGGTGATTCCGCCGATTGGCGGGGTGATCATGGCCGACTTTTTCTTTCGCTATCGAGGCCGCTACCCTCGTTTGGCCGACACACAGTTGCCCGCGTTCAACTGGCCGGGGCTGAGCGCTTACGCGGTCGGCACAGTGGCGGCATTCAGTTCGCCGTGGGTCGCGCCACTGGTAGGGATTGCCGCCGCCGCGCTAACGTATGTGCTATTGACCGGGGTACTGGGTGCCCGTACCGCCGACGCACCACTCCAAGATCTCTAAAAGGATTCGCCTGATGCACATCATCAACGCCCGCCTGCGCAACCAAGAAGGCCTGCATGAGTTGCACCTGGAAAACGGCCTGATTCACACCATCGCCCGGCAAACCGAAGCCCCGTCCCTGGGGCCTGATGATCTGGACGCTGGCGGCAATCTGGTGGTGCCGCCCTTCGTCGAGCCGCACATTCACCTCGATGCCACCCTGACCGCCGGTGAGCCGCGCTGGAACATGAGCGGCACGCTGTTCGAAGGCATCGAGTGCTGGGGCGAGCGCAAGGCAACGATCACCCAGGAAGACACCAAGACCCGCGCCAAGAAGACCATCCAGACCCTCGCCGCCCATGGCATCCAGCATGTGCGCACCCACGTCGACGTCACTGACCCGGAACTGACCGCGCTCAAGGCAATGCTCGAAGTCCGCGAGGAAAGCCGTCATCTGATCGACCTGCAAATCGTCGCGTTTCCTCAGGAAGGCATCGAGTCGTACCGCAACGGCCGGGAGCTGATGGAAGAAGCAATCCGCCTGGGCGCCGATGTAGTCGGGGGCATTCCGCATTTCGAATACACCCGGGATCAGGGCGTGAGTTCAGTGAAGTTCCTGATGGATCTGGCCGAGCGCACCGGTTGTCTGGTGGACGTGCATTGCGACGAAACCGACGACCCGCACTCACGCTTCCTTGAAGTGCTGGCCGAAGAGGCCCGCAGCCGCGACATGGGTTCGCGCGTCACCGCCAGCCACACCACGGCCATGGGCTCTTACGACAACGCCTACTGCGCCAAACTGTTTCGGCTGCTCGGGCATTCGGAGATCAGCTTTGTCTCCTGCCCCACCGAAAGCATTCACCTGCAAGGACGCTTCGACAGCTTCCCGAAACGCCGGGGCGTGACCCGGGTGAATGAGTTGCTCGAGGCGGGGATGAACGTGTGTTTCGGCCAGGATTCGATCGTCGATCCGTGGTATCCGCTGGGCAACGGCAACATCCTGCGGGTGCTGGAGGCTGGGTTGCACATCTGCCACATGCTCGGTTATCGCAATCTGCAAAGTGCGCTGGACCTGGTGACTGACAATAGCGCCAAGGCCATGAACCTGGGCGACCACTATGGGCTGGAACAAGGGCGACCGGCGAATCTGCTGATTCTGTCGGCGGACAGCGATTACGAGGTGATTCGCAGCCAGGGTCTGCCGCTGTATTCGATTCGTGGGGGCAAGGTGTTGATGAAGCGGCAGATGCCGGTGGTGGAATGGGCGGATCAGCTCTGAGTTTTCGCTGACTGTGCGGGCCTCTTCGCGGGCAAGCCCGCTCCCACAGGGGTCACGCTGAACCTGTGGGAGCGGGCTTGCCCGCGATGGCGATGTTGAATTCACCCCATCAACCGCGCCGTACCAAACAACCTCACCCGACTCAATTCACCACCCCGTTCTTCCAGCAAAATCGGCGCCGTGCCGCCAGGCATGACCACCTTCACTTCCCCGGCCGCCACCCACCCCACGCGCCATGCCGCGCACGCCACCGCACTGGCGCTGGTGCCTGAGGACGCGGTCGGCCCTTCGCCACGCTCGAACACCCGCGCAACGATTCGCCCCTCGGATTCAAGCATCGCCCATTGCAGGTTCACCCCTGCCACACACGGCTGCCCTGCCCCGGTCGGCATGGCATAGGCGATGCGGGTCAATCCTTCGGCCAATTCTGGCTCGCGCATCTGCGCGTTACTCGGCAACGCATCGGCGCCTGTTACCAATGTCACGCAATGCGAATTGCCGATGCGCACAAACTGGCTGTGATTCCAGGCAGGATCGAGCACCGACAACGGCCGTACATGACTGACTTCGCGCCCCATCAACGTCACGGGTTCAACCCCTTGCGCAGCCACCGCTTCAGGCCCGAACGACGGCTGTCCCAGGTCCAGCCAGAACCCTTGCACGCCATCGATTTCAGCGGGTTTCACTGAAGTCTCCACTGGCGAAACCGCATCGCTCTTGTCGTGATGAACCCGGAGCAGACAGGCCTCTTCCGTCGGCATCAGCCCTTGTTCGCTAAGGGTCTGGGAAAAAATCGTCAAGCCATTGCCACTGCGCTCGGCCAGAGTGCCGTCGGTGTTGAGGATCAGCAGGTCAAAGGGCGGCGACGATTGAAACGGCCCCACCAGCAGGCCATCGCAGCGATGCGCCTTGCTGCCGGGCGGTTGCGTACCGGGCGCCCAGGCGCAGAATGCCTCGATGGCCGGCAACGCCCAGGCCTCACGGGTTTGCGCGGCCTGGCTAGCCTGTTCAGGCAGCTTGATACCGCTACTGCGCAGGGCGTCAGGCGCCACCACCGCGTAGATATTGCCCCGAGCATCGTACATCCGCGTCATGGCGCCCCCCTGCATGAACAATTGATCCGTCGACAATATCGCGAAACAACGGCTGGCTGTGCAAGGATGTCACCCTGCCTGACTGCGACCCACCCGGACGTGACGATCGAACCCTATGCGGTTGCTCACTGTCCTTTGGGGACGCGACGTTTTTTGCCAAGGATCGATATGACCAACCTCAACACCCAAGCCACCTTCGTTCCCGGACGTCTGGAGCAGATGTCCACGCGCATCGCCTTCTTCATCGCCGGGTTCGGCATCGCGGCCTGGGCTCCGCTGGTGCCTTACGCCAAGGCGCGGGTGGGGCTGGATGAAGGCACCCTCGGGCTGTTGCTGTTGTGTCTGGGGGTGGGCTCGATTCTGGCGATGCCGATGGCCGGGATTTTGTCTTCGCGTTTTGGCTGCCGTCGGGTGTTGAGCGGCGGGACCTTGTTGATCTGCGCGGCACTGCCACTGTTGGCTACGGTGTCTACGATTCCGGCGTTGATCGCCGCGCTCTTCATGTTTGGCGCCGGGCTGGGCACGGTGGATTCGACGGTGAACCTGCAGGCGGTGATCGTCGAGCGAGCCAGCGGCAAGACCATGATGTCGGGTTTTCATGGGCTGTTCAGCCTCGGCGGGATCGTCGGCGCGGCGGGTGTCAGCGCCCTGCTCGGTTTGGGTTTTTCGCCGCTGGGGGCGATGTTGGTGGTGATCGTGGTTCTAGTGCTGGCATTGCTTAAAGCCGCGCCGCACCTGTTGCCTTACGGCAGTGAAAGCTCCGGCCCGGCGTTTGCCGTGCCCCATGGCATCGTGCTGTTTATTGGCGGGATGTGCTTCATCGTGTTCCTGGCCGAAGGCGCGGCGCTCGACTGGAGCGCGGTGTTCCTGGCGCAGGAGCGTGGGATCGACACGGCGTATGCGGGGCTGGGTTATGCGGCGTTTGCGCTGACCATGACCGTCGGGCGCTTGACCGGCGATACCATTGTCCGGCGCCTCGGTGCCACACGAGTGATCGTGTTTGGTGGCCTGACGGCCGCGGCGGGCCTGACATTGGCGACACTTGCACCAAGCTGGGAAGCGGCGCTGGTGGGTTATGCGCTGCTGGGGGCTGGCTGTTCGAACATTGTGCCGGTGCTCTATACCGCCGTGGGCAAACAGACCGTCATGCCGGAAAGCATCGCCGTGCCGGCCATTACCACGTTGGGCTATGCAGGAATTCTCGCCGGGCCCGCAGTGATCGGCTTTATCGCCCATGGCAGCAGTTTGAGTTTTGCCTTTGGGTTGATGGCGGTATTGCTGGTGGCCGTGGCGATTGGCGGGAAGGTGTTGAAGGTTTGAGACGTCGCAAACTGATTCATGGCGTTCTTCAAGGACATGACCGGCATCCCCCCTGGCGCGTGGATTAAATAAACGACGACCGGCAGCAGATACCCATTGCCAGTAAATATTACCTGCGACATATTACGCTCGTAATAAAGAAGCGTTTCTCACAGGTAATCTCCATGACCAGCATGCCCAGCCTTGAACCCGACCTTGCTGTCCCGGTGAGCCCACCCAAGCCTCCCCTGCTCAAACGGCTGATCCTGCTAACGGCGGCCATCGCGACCCTGGTGTTCGCCGGGCTGTACGCAACTCACTGGTGGACCGCCGGCCGCTTCATCGAAGAAACCGACGACGCCTACATCGGCGGCGATGTGACGGTGATCGGGCCGAAGGTGGCGGGTTACATCGAAGAGGTGCTGGTCACCGACAACCAGAGGGTCAAGGCCGGCGATGTGCTGATTCGTCTCGACGCCCGCGATTACCGCGCCAACCTGGCCAAGGCCGAAGGTGCGGTGGCCGCCGAAGAAGCGCTGCTCGCCAACCTCGACGCCACCGAACAACTGCAACACGCGGTGATCGGCCAGGCCCGTGCCGGCATTGATGCCACAGGCGCTGAAACCGCCCGCTCGCGGGACGATGATGCTCGCTACAAAAAACTGGTTGGCAGCAACGCCGTCTCGGTGGAGAGCGCCCAACGAGCCAACGCCACCTTCAAGACTGCCCAGGCGCAGAGTGCCCGGGCCCAGGCCGAACTGCTGGCCGCGCAACGTCAGTTGAACGTGATCGATACCCAGAAACAGCAAGCCCGCGCGGCGTTGATACAAGCGCGGGCCGAGCGTGATCTGGCGCAGTTGAACGTCGGTTACACCGAGTTGAAAGCCCCCGTCGATGGCGTGATCGGCAATCGCCGGGCACGGGTTGGTGCTTACGCCCAGGCCGGTTCGCAACTGTTGTCGGTGGTACCGGCCAGCGGGCTGTGGGTCGATGCCAATTTCAAGGAAGATCAGCTGGCCCGAATGACGCCGGGCCAGCGTGTGATCGTTCATGCAGACGTGCTCAAAGGGCGTGAATTCCACGGTCATCTGGACAGCCTCGCGCCGGCCAGTGGTTCGCAGTTCAGCGTACTGCCACCGGAAAACGCCACGGGTAATTTCACCAAAATCGTCCAGCGAGTGCCAGTGCGGATCCTTCTCGACCCGGCCGATGGCGTGCTCGGTCATCTGCGTCCCGGTCTGTCGGTGACTGCCGAAGTGGACACCCGCGCCGAGCCTGAATCCCCAACCGTGGCCAGCGCGCCATGAGCCGCGCCCTCGCCGCCCCCGCGCAGCCGTTCAACGCCGCCAACATGGCGACGGCGACCAAGGTGTTCGCCTTCGCCACGATGTGCATCGGCATGTTCATTGCGCTGCTGGATATCCAGATCGTCTCGGCGTCGCTGCGTGACATCGGCGGCGGGCTCTCGGCCGGCACCGACGAAACCGCCTGGGTGCAGACCAGTTACCTGATCGCCGAAATCATCGTGATTCCGCTGTCGGGCTGGTTGTCCCGGGTGTTCTCGACCCGTTGGTTGTTTTGCGCTTCGGCGGTGGGCTTCACTTTAGCCAGCCTGCTCTGCGGCGCGGCCTGGAACATCCAGAGCATGATCGCCTTCCGCGCCCTGCAAGGGTTTCTCGGTGGTTCGATGATTCCGTTGGTGTTTACCACGGCGTTCTTTTTCTTCACCGGCAAACAACGGGTAATCGCCGCCGCGACCATTGGTGCCGTGGCCTCGCTGGCACCGACGCTGGGGCCGGTAATCGGTGGCTGGATCACGGACATTTCGCCCTGGCACTGGCTGTTCTACATCAACCTGGTGCCGGGGATTTTCGTTGCCGTGGCGGTGCCGATGCTGGTGAAAATCGACCAGCCGGAATTGTCGCTGCTCAAAGGTGCCGACTACCTGAGCATGCTGTTCCTGGCGGTGTTTCTCGGTTGCCTGGAATACACCCTCGAAGAAGGCCCACGCTGGAACTGGTTCAGCGACAGCACGATTCTGACCACCGCCTGGATCAGCGGCCTGGCTGGATTAGCCTTCATTGGTCGCACCCTACACGTGGCCAACCCGATCGTCGATTTGCGTGCCTTGAAGGACCGCAACTTCGCCCTCGGCTGTTTCTTTTCGTTCGTCACGGGGATCGGCCTGTTCGCGACGATTTACCTCACGCCATTGTTTCTCGGCCGCGTGCGCGGTTACAGCGCGCTGGACATTGGCCTGGCGGTTTTTTCCACCGGGGTGTTCCAGATTCTGGCGATTCCGCTGTACGCCTTTTTGGCCAACCGCGTCGACCTGCGCTGGATCATGATGACCGGCCTTGGGCTGTTCGCCCTGTCGATGTGGGATTTCAGCCCGATCACCCACGACTGGGGGGCCAAAGAATTGATGTTGCCGCAAGCCCTGCGCGGGATCGCGCAACAACTGGCAGTGCCACCCGCAGTGACCCTGACCCTCGGCGGGTTGGCACCGTCACGGCTCAAACATGCGTCGGGGTTGTTCAACCTGATGCGCAACCTCGGCGGCGCGATGGGTATCGCTGCGTGCGCCACGATCCTCAATGACCGCACCAACCTGCACTTCACCCGGTTGGCGGAGAACCTCAACAGCACCAACGAAGCACTCAATCAGTGGCTGTCCCAGGTCGGCCATAACTTTGCCGCCCTCGGCCAAAGCGGTGACATCGGCGTCACCGCCAGCCTGCATCAGCTGTGGCTGCTGACCTACCGCGAAGCGCAGACGCAAACCTACGGTGACGCGTTCCTGATGATCATGGTCTGTCTCATCCTCGCCACGGCGATGGTGCCCTTGATGCACAAGGTACAACCACCGGCCGCGCCGAGTGCAGATGCTCATTGAGGCTTGCCCCCGTTGGGTCGCGAAGCGGCCCCAAAACATCCCGGCCATTCAAAATCCTGTGGCGAGGGAGCTTGTCGGAACGCCGCACCGTCCCGCCGCTACTCCGAAGGCCGTGCCCTCAACCGTCGCCCTATCACATCCAGCACATCGCACCCGTCCCGTAACGGAATGGCGCAGAGCAAAGCGAAGTCGCTGAGGATGATCGAGTCGCACTCGACCGAGCCGCGCATGGACATGTTTTCGAGCACTTGGGTGACAGCACGAATTCGATAGCTGGCGGCGTCGGTCAGGATATCGAGCGGCGCGTGGGTATCAACGAACAGGGTGGGCATGTCGGTGCAGTTGCTGGTGAGCGCCATGAAGCGGCTTTTGGGGTGGGGAATTGGTTTTTCGTAGGGTGGATCGGGGTGAAGATTTTTCATTTGAGATGCTCCAAGGAAGAAATGGAGCTGCCTTAGGCCTTCCTACAGGCTAGGGTGGCAGCTATGCACGGGGTAGGAATATCGAGACCCTTAGAGCAAAACTCGACCACGCCGAAGCGTGCCCGCGCATAGCCGCCGCAACAGATATTACGGACGCACGTTAACGGCCGCAAACCAAGCATCGACGTCAATGTAGCTCTAACGGTATTGAAGGGTTCCTACACCCTGCCACTGAATCTTCAGTGACCACCAGAGACTATCGATGGAAAACATTTCACACCAGTTCATGGAAACCGCTACGAGTTGAAGGAAACTTCCGACGACGTCGCCCGGAAATTCCCCCGCATCCATCAGAAGGATACGTCAATTCGATCGACCGTGATTTTTACATACTGCTCATTGAGGTGAGGGTATTCGTAGTGGATCTCTTGATCCGCGAAGTCAACAAAAGATCGGAAAACACTTCCATCCAAATATCCATAAAGAGCGCATGAAAAACCGTCTCCAATCATCTCAACTAGCGTACTCGTTTCTTGTGCCACGACAACAAAATCACAATCAGGCAAGACCAGATCGAATTCCACTTCATATTGTTTCCCCAGCTCAATCTTAAAAGGACAGTAGCTCGAGAAGCATTTAATAATCACACCATTGACAAACAATACAACCGACTCCTCGATGACCTCGTCGATTTCGACCACTAGTGCCTCGTATTTTTTAGTCATTAGCAGGTCTCACAATTTTATCTCGCGCATCACCGCTTATTGCCCTCCAGAAGTCTTTTCCGCTTTTTGTATGCAACGTCGTAATCTCCTGGCTATTGTTCGTACCGACGAATGCAAATTTGGCTTCACCTCTTCGACTATTACCCATTAACTGCAAATACCCTGCCCGAATTTCACCCTTAGGACAGACCGAAATGGGACAGATTTATTTGGTACTCGGCATGCCGCCCCCTTTCACACCAAAGATTATTCAAAGAGGGGATGGATTTATTTGTAGCTTCTCACCCTCCCAACTATTTTTCGCGACAACAATTGAAAACTGCTGAATCTCTTCAGACACCTGTCGGAAAAACATTCACACTCTTAACCTTTAAATCCACGAACACCGAGTCAGCTTCCGCACATCCAATCAACTCAATAAATACTATTGACCCACCCACACCAACAACTGCGCCGCCCTCCATATCATTTGAGATTAAAGTCCCCGTCATAGTTACGACGCCATCCATCCCTCCAATAGAGTGAGCACTATTGAGCGAAGAACAAGCATTCTCCCCCCGAACAAACTCATCATCGACTTCTAATTCGACATCATACTGTTCACCAACTTTCGGTGGAGCAGCACGCCATACTGCGGTTGCGGACCCAACATTGGTTGAAATACCCAACTAGAACTTCTTTAGCAACGAGAGTCACGAGATCTATGGTTATTTTCATACTTATTTCTTCAGTAATGGGACGCGAACAACGGTATTTTCAACGTTCATAACATCCTCCTTTAACTGGAGTGTCCACTTCTCATCGTGGTAATGATGCTTACTCGGCTTGCCACCCATTTCATGTGCTCCGTATCGAATGCTTCTCTTACCGTCCGCTGAAACCAATCTGTCAGAATCCGGGAGATTCGTCCTTGGGTGATTGTTTGTATGGGCAAAGGGGGCAGATTTATTTGCCCTGCATACATTCCACCTAAATCCGCTCTTGAAAGCATTTTTACCATCGCATTTTATTTTTGAAATATAGACTCGACATAGAGCCAGAAACCCTCTCAACTTTACCAAGCTCTATATACTCTTTGAAGTCGCGCTCTAATACACTCTGATCTATATACTTCGGATGCAGGCTGGGAACCTCGCATGCATACACATAAAGTCTCCATGCATCAAACCCATCAACCCTTTCGTCGGGTCCATAATCGAAGTCGACGCACATATCCGGAAAACTCACCCTACAACCGACTCCATGCAACTCATAACCAATACTATCTGTAACCATACCTCGCTGTGAGATTTCATTTATCCGCCAAAGCCGAAGAATACATTTTCTACCAAATTTTTCCTCAAGCAAGTCGGTAGCTCTATCGACTTGAATCAAAAAATCGTCAATTAAACAGTCCAGATCCTTATTCTTCATCTTCTTGGCCTCATCAATCTGTCATGCCCCACGCTATCAGCGGACTCCATTACTTCATCCAAGGCATTAAAAGCACCGTGATGACCAGCGAGATCCTTTATCAACACGATGGTAACTTTTGTGTGAGTTCGTCTGGCCGCAGAAGCTCTATGATGCCCATCAACTATATAGTGACTTCCATTATGCTCCACAACATCAATCGGCCAATCATCGTCGTACCCATTTTTTTGCATTTTGCTGGCGATTGCTTCTACTTGTTTCGTCGAAGCTTTACCTTCTATCGCATGAGTCCTTTTTAGACTGTTTGGATCAACATCACGGATCACAGAAGGCAGACGAGGCTCACCTTCGTCAATTACCGCCTTGCCGGTCGGATCCTGCTCTCCAAACGATGGTTTCTCACATCCATCTCCCCCTGGGCAGGTACTCAACCCCAGCGGATCAACCCACCCCGTCGGATTCGGGGTGTACTGATACTGGTTCAGCCCACCCGCCAACTTGATTGGGTCCGGCGTCAAATACCGACCAACCTCCGGATCATAGTACCGATGCCGGTTGTAGTGCAGACCACTCTCGGCGTCGAAGTATTGACCTTGGAAACGCAATGGCTGGTCGAGCTGCTCGCCCCCGCCGAACGCCAGATGCGTGACCTTGCCGTAGGCGTTGTACTTCGCCGACCAAACAATCTCACCACCAAAATCGGTCAGTTCCTGCGGCGTACCGAGATGATCGAGTTGGTAGTAAAACGGGCAGGCCTTGCGCGGGCCTTTGCCATCGAGCATGGCGAGGGGGCGGAAGCTGCCGGGTTCGTAGACGTAGCTGCGGTAGTGTTCGCGGCTGCTTTCGGCGATGAGGTTGTCGCCTTGCCAGAAGAACTCGGTGGTTTTGCCGTCGACGGTTTTGGCGATGCGGCGGCCGAAGGCGTCGTAGCGGTAGCTGGAGCATCGGCCGTCCGGGGTGGTGACGCCGATAAGCCGGTGCTGGCAGTCGTAACGGTATTCGGTGACGAGTTTTTGCGCGGTGCCTCGGCGTTCGCGGATCAGGTTGCCGAAGGCGTCGTAGTCGTAGTGGCGGTCGCCCTGCATCAGCAGGCGGTTGCCTTTGATGGTGGTCGGGCCGGGGCGGTCCTGCATCAGCAGGTTGCCGACCGGGTCGTGGGCGAAGGTTTCCGGTGGGTCATCGCGGGTGTGGCGCACGCGGGTCAGGCGGTTGAGTGCGTCGTAGTAATAGCTGCGCTGGCCATGACGGCTGTCGGCGATGGTTGCCAGGTTGCCGTTGACTGCGTACCCGTAGTGACGCATGTACAGCGGACTGGATTGCTGGTTGATGGCGTGGGCTTGTAACCGGCCTTGTTCGTCGTAGTGGTATTGGCTGGTGAGCTGACCTTGTTGACGCTGCTGCTCGCGGCCGAAGGCGAATTGGTGGGTGGTGAGCCGCGCGCCGTTGAGGTCGATGGCCGTAAGTGCGCCACCCTTGGCGTGGTGGTAATCGAGTTTGCTGCCGTCCGGCAGACGCAGGCGGTTGAGCTGGCCGCAGGCGTCGTAGGCATAACGCAAGGTGCCCCAGCCCTGATGCTCGGTGATCAGGCGGTCCTGCTGGTCGTACTCGAATTCCAGCGGATGGTCGTGGCCGTCGTCGACACTGGTCAGTCGGC
>NZ_CAXAQH010000012.1:0-159714 GCF_963970905.1 Pseudomonas sp. EL_65y_Pfl2_R96
TGCATTCTTTATCGGCGCTTGGGTGAAAGGAGGAGGGGCGAAATCTCCCACGGATCTGTACTGCGTCAACAGTCAGAATCGGGCTTTGTCCCTCCTCCTCCCTTCAAGTCCTACCATACAAGCGGGCTTGCCCGCGATGCTTTTAAGGGCTGAATGCACCGCCGCAATGCACCATGACCCGCAATCGCGCACGACAACCGATCCAAAATTCGGCCTTCACCTGCAAAAAAAACATATCGCACAAACACCAAAGCCCCGGATCACGGGGCTTTCAGCGCTGCTCGACGGCTTTCTGTTGCAACTTGTTAAAAACTGGCACGCCCCCTGCATTAGTCCAATCAGTGATTCGATTCACTACCCAGTTTCGGGGACCTTGGTACAGGCAGGCCGGGGATTCCCCTCTTTACACCGGGCTCATACCGCAACAGCGACGAGCCCATCCCGTTTTGGGGTCCTTGGTACAGGCAGGCCGGGGATTCCCTCTTTACACCGGGCTCACGACGCAATGCGCGAGCCCTCCCGTTTCGGGAACCTTGGTACAGGCAGGCCGGGGATTCCCTCTTTTATTGCTCTCGGAGATGGATCTCCAGCCGCCAGCGGTCATCGACCTCGCTACCGGCCCACTCGCCCTGCAGTGGCCGGGCCGCCACCACCGTCAGTAACAACCCCCCATCACTCAGCCGCGTTCGCCAGTTCACGTCCTTGCCGTTGAGCTTGAGCTGACCTTTCTGCGCACGACCTTCAGCCTCGAACAACAATGCAACACTGCCGTCGACCAGCTCGCCGTGGGTTTTGGGTTCGTTGTTGAACCACACCACCAGTCCATCGCTCGTCACCTCGACCTGCTGCAAGACGCTGGGGTCGGGGGTGGTCAGGCGACCGATCATCAGGCCCACCATCACCCCGACGATCGCCAATGAAGCCATCACCCGCGGGAATAGTTTCGAACGGGGGTCCGCTTGCGGCGTAGAATGCCCGTCATCTTTACCTTCGGAGCCGTGCATGTTTCACGTCATCCTTTTCCAACCAGAAATTCCGCCGAATACCGGCAACGTTATCAGGCTGTGCGCCAACAGTGGCTGCCACCTGCATTTGATCGAACCGCTGGGCTTCGAGATGGACGACAAGCGCCTGCGCCGGGCCGGCCTCGATTACCATGAGTATGCCACCCTGCAACGCCACGCAGACCTTGCCAGCTGCCTGGAAAGCCTCGGCCATCCTCGGCTGTTCGCCTTTACCACCAAGGGCTCGCGGCCATTTCACGAGGCCAGCTTCGCCGAAGGCGATGCGTTCCTGTTCGGCCCGGAAAGCCGTGGCTTGCCGGCCGAAGTGCTCGAGGCCCTGCCCGGCGAACAGCGTCTGCGCTTGCCGATGCGCGAAGGTTGCCGCAGCCTGAACCTGTCCAACACCGTGGCCATCGCCGTGTACGAAGCCTGGCGTCAGCTCGGGTTCAAGTAATCTCGAGACCTGATCGTTCCCACGCTCTGCGTGGGAATGCAGCCCGTGACGCTCCGCGTCACTGGACGCGGAGCGTCCCTTGAGGCATTCCCACGCAGAGCGTGGGAACGATCACCCAAGAAAAAAGCGCCTGTTACGGCGCTTTTTTCGTTACTGCATCGAACACTTACTGAACAGTTGGAGTCTCGCCCGCAGCCTGCATGCGTTGCAGCTCTTGTGCGTACAGCGCGTCGAAGTTCACCGGGGCCAGCATCAGAGCCGGGAACGAACCGCGGGTGACCAGGCTGTCCAGGGTTTCGCGAGCGTACGGGAACAGGATGTTCGGGCAGAACGCGCCCAGGGTGTGGCTCATCGAAGCGTCATCCAGGTTCTTGATCAGGAAGATCCCGGCCTGTTGCACTTCAGCGATGAACGCCACTTCTTCACCGTTTTTCACGGTAACCGACAGGGTCAGCACGACTTCGTGGAAGTCGCCTTCCAGAGCCTTCTGGCGGGTGTTCAGATCCAGACCGACGCTCGGCTCCCACTGCTGGCGGAAGATCGCCGGGCTTTTCGGGGCCTCGAAGGACAAGTCACGTACGTAGATGCGCTGCAAGGAGAATTGCGGTGCGGTTTCTTCTTCGCTAGCTGCAGTGTTCTGTTGGTCAGTCATCTCAGATCCTTTCTGATCTCGGGTCTTGTAGGGTATGGCTATTTTCAAGTAAGGCAGTCAGGCCTTGAGCATGGCGTCGAGCTTGCCGGCGCGCTCCAGGGCAAACAAATCATCACAGCCGCCAACGTGGGTGCTGCCGATCCAGATCTGCGGCACGGACGTACGCCCGGCCTTCTGAGCCATCGCGGCACGCACCTGCGGCTTGCCATCGACCTTGATCTCTTCGAAGGCTACGCCTTTGTTCTCGAGCAGGTACTTGGCTCGCGAGCAATAAGGGCAGTAATCGCTGGAATAGACGACGACGTTGTTCATGTCACTTCACCAGCGGCAGATTGTCGGCCTTCCAGCTGGAAATACCGCCGGACAGCTTGGCGGCGGTGAAACCGGATTTCATCAGTTCGCGGGCATGAGTGCCGGCAGTCTGGCCCATGGCGTCGACCAGGATAATGGTCTTGGCCTTGTGCTTTTCCAGTTCGCCGACGCGAGCGGTCAGTTTGTCCTGAGGAATGTTCAACGCGCCAACGATGTGACCGGCGGCAAAATCCTTGGTCGGACGAATGTCGACCACCACGCCTGCGTCCTTGTTGACCAGCCCGGTCAGTTCACCGGTGCTCAGGCTGCGGCCGCCGCCTTGCATCTGATAGGCCAATAGCAGGGCCGCCAGTACAACGAAGATACCCACGAGAATGTAGTGGTTGGTGGCGAATTGAATCAGGTGATCAACCATCGAAGGAGGTTCCAGGGCGTTAAAATGTCGGCCAGTATACACAGCCACTATGGTGGGCCAAACCCCGTCCGGCGGTGACGCGGTCGGAACTTCGCTTTAAACTGCAACTCCCTTTTCCATCGCCCTCTTTTTAACTCAGCCACGAGTGGAATCTATGACTACCACGCCTAAACCTTTGGTCCTGATGATTCTCGACGGCTTCGGTCACAGTGACAGCCAGGAATCCAACGCCATCTATGCGGCGAAGAAGCCCGTACTGGACCGCCTGTGGGCCAACGTGCCGAACGGCCTGATCTCGGGCAGCGGCATGGACGTCGGCTTGCCGGACGGCCAGATGGGCAACTCCGAAGTCGGCCACATGAACCTCGGCGCCGGCCGGGTGGTGTATCAGGACTTCACCCGCGTGACCAAAGCGATCCGCGACGGCGAGTTCTTCGAGAACCCGACCATCTGCGCCGCGGTGGATAAAGCTGTCGCTGCCGGCAAAGCCGTGCACTTCATGGGCTTGCTGTCCGATGGCGGCGTTCACAGCCACCAAGACCACCTGATCGCCATGGCTGAACTGGCCTTCAAGCGCGGCGCCGAAAAAATCTACCTGCACGCCTTCCTCGACGGCCGCGATACGCCGCCGAAAAGCGCCCAGTCGTCGATCGAACTGCTGGACGCGACCTTCGAGGCCCTCGGCAAAGGCCGGATCGCCAGCATCATTGGCCGTTACTACGCCATGGACCGCGACAACCGTTGGGATCGTGTGTCCCAGGCCTACAACCTGATTGTCGATGGCGCCAGCGAATTCAACGCCGCCACTGCTCAGGAAGGCCTGCAAGCCGCGTACGAGCGTGGCGAAAGCGACGAATTCGTCAAAGCCACCAGCATCGGTGAGCCAGTCAAGGTCGAAGACGGCGACGCCGTGGTCTTCATGAACTTCCGCGCCGACCGTGCCCGCGAACTGACCCGAGTGTTCGTCGAAGACGATTTCAAGGAATTCGAACGCGCTCGCCAGCCAAAACTGGCCGGCTTCGTCATGCTGACCCAATACGCCGCCAGCATCCCCGCGCCGTCGGCCTTCGCCGCGAGCAGCCTGGACAACGTGCTGGGCGATTACCTGGCGAAAAACGGCAAGACGCAGCTGCGCATCGCCGAAACCGAGAAATACGCCCACGTGACTTTCTTCTTCTCCGGCGGTCGCGAAGAACCGTTCCCGGGCGAAGAACGCATCCTGATCCCGTCGCCGAAAGTCGCCACCTATGACTTGCAGCCCGAGATGAGTGCCCCTGAAGTCACCGACCGCATCGTCGACGCCATTGCAAACCAGCGTTACGACGTGATTGTGGTCAACTACGCCAACGGCGACATGGTCGGCCACAGCGGTGTGTTCGAGGCGGCAGTCAAAGCGGTCGAGTGCCTGGACCTGTGCGTAGGCCGCATCGTCGATGCGCTGGAAAAAGTCGGCGGCGAAGCGTTGATTACCGCCGACCACGGCAATGTAGAGCAGATGTCCGACGCATCGACCGGCCAGGCCCACACCGCCCATACCACCGAGCCGGTGCCGTTTATCTATGTCGGCAAGCGTGACTTGAAGGTTCGCGAAGGCGGCGTGCTGGCCGACGTGGCGCCGACCATGCTGATGTTGTTGGGGCTTGAGAAGCCGGCCGAGATGACGGGCACTTCGATTTTGGTGTAACTCGGTTACCCTGAACACCGAAAAACCCTGTGGGAGCGAGCTTGCTCGCGATAGCAATCTGACAGCCAACATCCATGTTGAATGTCAGGACGCCATCGCGGGCAAGTCGAATCGTCGCACCGCCGCTCCCACAGTGGTTTGTGGTGGTTTCGAAGACTAATTGCCCCTGAACCCCACTCCAGTTATCACACAGCCCCAATTGGGCATTTTTTTTGCTGCGCATGGCGGGCATACTAGGCCGTCCCTTTCCCTGGTGTCGCCCGCCTCTATGCTTCGCGTCCTGATAGCCCTTGCCCTGACTTGCCTGCTCCAACCGGCCTTTGCCGACGAGCGCACGCAAACCCAGCAACAGTTGGACGCCACGCGTCAGGACATTGCCGAGCTGAAAAAACTGCTGGGCAAGCTCCAGGAAGAAAAGTCCGGGGTGCAGAAAGACCTCAAAGGCACCGAAACCGAGATGGGCAAGCTCGAGAAGCAGGTCGAGGCGCTGCAAAAAGAGCTGAAGAAAAGCGAATCCGAGCTGCAGCGACTCGATGGTGAGAAAAAAAAACTCCAGAGCGCGCGCATTGAACAGCAACGACTGATCGCCATCCAGGCCCGCGCGGCCTATCAGAATGGCCGCCAGGAGTACCTGAAACTGCTGCTCAACCAGCAGAACCCGGAAAAATTCGCCCGCACCCTTACCTATTACGACTACCTGAGCCAGGCCCGCCTGGAGCAGCTGAAGAATTTCAACGAAACCCTGCGCCAACTGGCCAATGTCGAAAAAGACATCGGCCTGCAGCAAGCGCAATTGCTGGTGCAGAAAAGCAGCCTCGACAGCCAGCGCGACGAACTCGACAAGGTCCGCAAAGAGCGTCAGCAAGTCCTGGCCAAGCTCAACGACGACGTAAAGGCTCGCGATCAGAAACTGGCGACCCGCGAGCAGGATCAGGCAGACCTGTCTAAAGTCCTTAAAACCATTGAAGAAACCCTGGCCCGTCAGGCCCGAGAGGCAGAAGAAGCGCGGCAAAAAGCGCTGATCGCCCAGCAGGAAGCCGAAAAAAAGCGGTTACGTGAGGCTCAGGCTGAAGCAGATGCCACCGACGCCCCACGCAAACCCGCCAAATCGACACCCGGCGTACTGGTTTCAAGTTCAGGCGAGACCTTTGGCGGCCCCTTCGCTTCCACCCGCGGCAGACTTCCGTGGCCGGTTGATGGTCGACTGCTGGCGCGCTTCGGTGAAACCCGTGGCGACGATGCCCGAACCAAGTGGGATGGCGTGATGATCAGCGCCTCCGCCGGCAGCCAGGTGCATGCCGTGCACGGCGGCCGGGTAGTGTTTGCCGACTGGCTGCGTGGCGCCGGGTTGCTGGTGATTCTCGACCACGGCAACGGTTTTTTGAGCCTTTACGGTCACAACCAGACGCTGCTCAAGTCTGCGGGTGACGTGGTAAAAGCCGGTGAGTCCATCTCCACTGTCGGTAACAGTGGCGGGCAGGACACACCAGCGCTGTATTTCGCTATTCGTCAGCAGGGTCACCCGAGTGATCCAGCGCAATGGTGTCGTGCGCAAGGATAAGTACGCCATCTACTTCAGGAGTTCGTTCGACATGCTGTATTTGTCCCGCCTTACCTCGCTGGCCCTGACGATTGCCCTGGTGATCGGCGCGCCGCTGGCGTTTGCTGCTCAACCGACCCCGGCGGTCGCACCTGCCGGCACCGCCGCGACCACCAAGGCGCCATTGCCGCTGGACGAGTTGCGCACCTTTGCCGAGGTCATGGACCGGATCAAGGCAGCCTATGTAGAGCCGGTGGACGACAAGATCCTGCTGGAAAACGCTATCAAAGGCATGCTCAGCAACCTCGACCCGCACTCCGCCTACCTGGGCCCGGAAGACTTCGCTGAATTGCAGGAAAGCACCAGCGGCGAATTCGGCGGCCTGGGCATCGAAGTCGGCGCCGAAGACGGTTTCATCAAAGTGGTTTCGCCCATCGATGACACCCCGGCCTCCAAGGCTGGCATTCAGGCCGGCGACTTCATCGTCAAGATCAACGGCCAGCCGACTCGCGGCCAGAGCATGACCGAAGCCGTGGACAAGATGCGCGGCAAGATCGGCCAAAAGATTACCCTGACCCTGGTGCGCGACGGCGGCGCGCCGTTCGACGTGACCCTGGTCCGCGCCATCATTCAGGTGAAGAGCGTGAAGAGCCAACTGCTGGAGTCCGGCTACGGCTACATCCGCATCACCCAGTTCCAGGTCAAGACCGGCGAAGAAGTCTCCAAGGCCCTGGCCAAGTTGCGCAAGGACAACGGCAAGAAGCTCAGCGGCATCGTTCTCGACCTGCGTAACAACCCGGGCGGCGTGCTGCAATCGGCAGTGGAAGTGGTCGACCACTTCATCACCAAGGGCCTGATCGTCTACACCAAGGGCCGCATCGCCAACTCCGAACTGCGCTTCTCCGCCACCGGCAAGGACGAAAGCGAAGCCGTGCCAATGGTCGTGCTGATCAACGGTGGCAGCGCCTCGGCCTCGGAAATTGTCGCCGGCGCCCTGCAGGATCAGAAACGCGCGGTCGTCATGGGCACCACCAGTTTCGGCAAAGGCTCGGTCCAGACCGTGTTGCCACTGAACAACGAGCGCGCACTGAAAATCACCACGGCGCTGTACTACACGCCGAATGGCCGCTCGATTCAGGCTCAAGGCATCGTCCCGGACATCGAAGTGCGCAAGGCCAAGATCACCAACGAGCAGGACGGCGAGTACTTCAAGGAAGCCGACCTGCAAGGTCACCTGGGCAATGGCAACGGCGGCGCCGACAAACCGACTGGTTCTGCTGGCAAAGCCAAGGCCATGCCGCAGGATGACGATTACCAGTTGGCCCAGGCCCTGAGCCTACTCAAAGGACTGAGCATTACCCGCGGCCACTGAGATGCGCCTGCGGTTGCTCCTCGGTCTGTTGTGCAGCCTGGCGGGTGTTGCTCACGCGGCACCCTTCACGACAGCGACCACACCTCACAAGGCTTACCTGAGCCTGATCATCGATGACCTGGGGCAGAACCTGCCCCGGGATCGACGCGTACTGGCCCTGCCCGGCCCGGTCACCACGGCCATCATGCCGGATACGCCCCACGCCACCGAATTCGCCCGCGAAGCCCATCGTGCCGGCAAGACCGTCATCCTGCACATGCCCATGGACCCGGCCACCGGGCCGTTCGCCTGGCATCCCGAGTTGCCCATCGAAGAACTCGAAAAGCGCCTGAACGCGGCGTTCCAGGCTGTGCCGTATACCGCGGGCATCAACAACCACATGGGCAGCCGCATGACCGTTCAGCAACCGGCCATGGCCTGGCTGATGGCGGACTTGCAGCGGCGGCACAAGTTCTTTGTCGACAGTCGTACCAGCGCGCAAACCGTGGCAGCTGCCGAGGCGCAGAAAATTGGTCTGGCGAGCGTTTCGCGGGATGTGTTCCTGGATGACGAGCCCACTGAAGCCGCGATCTTCGCTCAGCTACAAACGGCTATCAGCCTGGCGCGCAAGCAGGGCTCGGCGGTGATGATCGGCCACCCTTATCCACAAACCCTGGCGGTGCTTGAGCGTGAATTGCCCAGGCTCAAGGCTCAAGGCATTGACTGGATCGATATCAAACAAATGATCAGCGTGCGCGGCAATCGTGCAACGGCAGCGCACGGCAAGGATGGCCAGTACCGCCTCCCGCTCGCCCGGTAATTCCTCGTAGCCCACTCCCTTTCGCGATAACTATTTATACCTGCCGGTACGCCGACCCGTGCCACGATAGCGCTCACCCTGAATTTCATCACCAAGGAATGGATATGAAATACCTCAGCTTCTTTTGCTTCGCAGGCCTGATTGGCCTGCTGGCTATTTCCACAGTGCAGGCCCGCGACCTGGGCGAAGGCGCCGTCAACGACTCCCCTTCAAGAGCCCTGCAAAACAGTGAGCATCTTTATGAAATCTGGAGCGGTGTGGGACGACTCAGTCTCCAATCGGGCGAGACCTGCAGCGCCGTTCTACTGAATACGCGAAACAGGCAAGGCCGAGCCACTGGCCCTGCTTACCTGCTCACCAGCGGGCATTGCGTGTTCTTTCAGTACGGTTCGGCGCGGACCAATCTGCCTTTGAACGCCAGCGTCACCTTCCACTACTTTCATGACATGCCACAGCGTAAGCGCCGATACGCCATCCGCACTGCCCGATGGAGCAGCCTGGTCGGAACCGATCTTGCAGTACTGGAGGTCGACGCAACATTGGCGTCGCTGATACAGGCCGGGGTCAACCCGCTCAAGCTGGCGTCCCATCAAACCAACGAAAGTCATGATGCGCTTAACATTAGCGCGCCGAACGGCTTTACCGAACAAGGGCTTCGATTGAGCGCCTGCGCTGAACAAACCGCCGGAACGTTCATCGATCATCCCGGGGTGTTCCCTTTGGCCATGAAAAACAGCTGCGACCTTCACGCTGGCAGCTCCGGTAGCCCGATGCTGAACCGCCGCACCAATGAAATCACCGGCATCGTCAGTAAAATCGCGGTCTCGCGCAATACACCAGCGCCGCCCGACTGTGAGCACTCGACGTCTTGCAAGGCCGCCCGTTTCAACTACAGCTACTCAGCCAACTTTCTGCACAAGTGCTTTATAGACGGTGTATTCACCAGCAATGGATCGGACTGTTCGTTGGAGCCAGTCGAGCTGACTGTCACAGAGCCCTGGAAGCTCAAGTCATACGTTCATAGAACGCAAAACGCGGATGGACAAATCGTATTGCCTACGTGGGACTTCAGGTTCTCCCTCGAGGCGCCCTTCTATCGCTACAAAACGGTCCATAACACCAGGGACTGCAAGGTTCCAAACAATTACAGTACCGCCATCAGCACTGAAGGTGCTTACATCAATACTGAAATCGGACCACAAAGCGGCGCACATGCGCTCTGTATTATCGGTGTCGCCTCAGGGGAACAGCCCCTGACAAGGGCGGCATTGAATAACGTATTTACAAGTGCCGTGTACTTGAGCGCGACGCCGGACGCTACGCGTCAGACAACATTGAGGTAATTGCTACAAATAGCGCCCCATGATGTCGTCAACGACGCCTTCCTTGCGCAGTTGATCCAGCGCGGCTTGCAACTTGGCGACGGTTTCATCCGAAACGTCTTTATTCAACGCCAGGTACAACTCGGCGCTATTAAAGCGCAACACGGTCTTGAGCCCGTTCACGCCTTCCTGACGCGCCAGATAGCGACCTGCCGGGTCACCGGTGGCCCACAGGTCGATCTGGCCGTTAACCAGTTTTTTTGCGTTGTCCTGATCTCGCAGCACTACAATCGGTTTCAGCCCTTGCTTGGCCAGTGTCTCGGCAATTGCGTCGCCCTTGTAGGCACCAATCTTGTATTTGCGCGCCTGCGACAGCGACTCGAGGGTGATCTTGCTATCGGCCCTGGCCAGCATGATCCAGTCGTCTGGACCGATCGGACCGACCCACTTGAAGAGTTTCTCGCGGTCCGGCAACCGCGCCATCACGAACACGCCATAACCGGGGTTTTCCAGGGCGAGTTTGTAGATTCGCTCCCAAGGGAAGCGCAGCGTCAGGCTGTAAGTGATGTCGGCGCGCTTGAACATCTCGCGGACGATGTCCGCGGCAATGCCGTTGATGTTCTCGTCCTGAGCGAAGTTCTTGCCGTTTTTCGCCATGTTGTACGGCGGAAAATTTTCCGTCAGCAACACCAGGTCGGTGGCGGGACTTTCTTCGGCGCGGGCTCCATTGATGAGCAACAGAGAAGCGCTGGCGAGGACAAGAAGAAGACGTTTAAGCATGTCGGGCTACCGGAATCCGTGGCGTGCTCAAGAGTGCCTTGAGCACGCCATACTGTCCACTGGCCCGTACTGTTTAACGCATCACGATGCCGCGATGAGCCATGTAAGCCTTGGCTTCCTGCACGGTGTATTCGCCGAAGTGGAAAATACTCGCCGCCAGCACCGCGCTGGCGTGGCCTTCGAGAATGCCGTCGGCCAAGTGCTGCAAGTTGCCGACACCGCCGGAAGCAATCACCGGAATCCCCAGCGCATCACTGATGGCGCGGGTGACGCCCAGGTCGAAGCCGTTTTTCATGCCGTCCTGGTCCATGCTGGTCAGCAGGATTTCACCGGCACCGAGGCCTTCCATCTTCTTTGCCCATTCAACAGCGTCGAGACCGGTAGGCTTGCGACCGCCATGGGTGAAGATTTCCCAGCGCGGTGGTTCGCCCGGACCAGAGACCTTCTTCGCGTCGATGGCGACGACGATGCACTGCGAGCCAAAATGCTGAGCCGCTTCGCCGACGAATTCCGGATTGAACACCGCAGCGGTGTTGATCGAGACCTTGTCCGCACCGGCATTGAGCAAGTTGCGAATATCCTGCACGGTACGCACGCCACCGCCCACGGTCAGCGGAATGAACACCTGGCTGGCCATGCGTTCGACGGTATGCAGCGTGGTGTCGCGGCCGTCGACGCTGGCGGTGATGTCGAGAAAGGTAATTTCGTCGGCACCCTGCTCGTCGTAACGACGGGCGATTTCCACCGGGTCGCCGGCGTCGCGAATGTTCTCGAACTTGACGCCCTTGACCACCCGGCCGTTATCCACGTCCAGGCAAGGGATGATGCGTTTGGCCAGCGCCATTGTCAGTCCTCAGCCTTTGTACGAATCGCAGAAAGCTTGCGCTTGCGCAACATCGAGGGTGCCTTCGTAAATCGCCCGCCCGGTGATCGCGCCGATGATGCCTGGCGCCTTGGCGTCGAGCAGCGACTTGATGTCACCCAGATTGTGGATACCGCCGGAAGCGATCACCGGGATCTTCGTCGCAGCGGCCAGGGCGGCGGTGTACGAAACGTTGCAGCCCTGCATCATGCCGTCTTTGGCGATGTCGGTATAAACGATCGCGGACACGCCGTCAGCTTCGAATTGCCTGGCCAGGTCGATCACCTGAACGGTGCTGATTTCAGCCCAGCCGTCGGTGGCGACAAAACCGTCTTTGGCGTCCAGACCGACAATAACCTTGCCCGGAAACGCACGGCAGGCTTCAGCCACGAAGGCCGGATCTTTCACGGCTTTGGTGCCGATGATCACGTAGCTCACGCCCGCTTTTACGTAGTGTTCAATGGTTTCCAGCGAGCGGATACCGCCGCCGATCTGAATCGGCAGGTTCGGGTAGCGTTTGGCGATGGCGGTGACCACTTCGCCGTTGACCGGCTGGCCTTCGAAGGCACCGTTCAGGTCGACCAGATGCAGACGGCGGCAACCGCCCTCCACCCACTTGGCAGCCATGCTCACCGGGTCATCGGAGAACACCGTGGAATCTTCCATGCGGCCCTGGCGCAGACGAACACAGGCACCGTCTTTGAGATCGATAGCGGGAATAATCAGCATCTGGCAAACCTTCAAATTCGAGTGTTCAGCTTCGCTCGGAAATCAGTTTTTCTCGAGCGCCCACAAGTCGCTTTCGATGCTTTCGAACCTCTCTTTGAGGTGCGTCTGCACATCGAAAATCGCCCTGTTGTAATAATGCGGAGCAATTTCGCGGGTAAACAGCTCAAGGATTTCAGCCGCTTCGAACGAACCCAGGTCCAGTTCGAAGCGGTCTTCCATGAAGCGTTTGATCTTGTGATTGGCCTCGCTCTCCTGTTCGGGAGTGAGGGTCAGGATCGGCGGCTTGCCCTTCTTGACGGCCATTTACCAGCGACCATCCCACGCGGCGAAGTTCTGCAGCAATTGCAGGCCATGGGTGTGGCTCTTCTCCGGGTGGAACTGCACGGCGAAACGCGAACCGTCGGCCAGCGCGGCGGCGAAATCGACCCCGTAGTGACCACTACCCACCACCTGCCGCGCATTGCCGGCAGCGATGTAGTAGCTGTGCACGAAGTAGAAACGCGCCAGGTCCGGAATGTTGTGCCACAGCGGGTGAGCCACCGTCTGCTTCACTTCGTTCCAGCCCATGTGCGGCACTTTCAGGTGCTCGCCGTCTTCGTGCAGATCCTTGCCAAAGAACTTCACCTGGCCTGGAAACAGGCCGATGCAATCGACGCCGTCGTTTTCTTCGCTGCTGTCGAGCAAGGCTTGCATGCCCACGCAAATGCCGAGGAACGGACGGTCCTGGCTGACTTCACGCACCAGCGAGTCGAAGCCCAGGCGACGGATCTCCGCCATGCAATCGCGAATCGCGCCGACGCCGGGGAATACCACCCGGTCGGCTTCGCGAATCACATCGGCATCGCTGGTGATCAGCACCTTGCCGGCACCGACGTGCTCGAGGGCCTTGGCCACCGAGTGCAGGTTGCCCATGCCGTAATCGATAACCGCGACCGTCTGCATTACAGAACGCCTTTGGTCGACGGCATCTGACCGGCCATGCGGTCATCCAGCTCTACCGCCATGCGCAGTGCGCGGCCGAAAGCCTTGAACACGGTTTCGATCTGGTGGTGAGTGTTGGTGCCGCGCAGGTTGTCGATATGCAGGCTGACGAGCGCGTGGTTGACGAAGCCCTGGAAGAATTCCTGGAACAGGTCAACGTCGAAACCGCCGACGGTGGCGCGGGTATACGGAACATGCATCTGCAGGCCAGGACGGCCGGAGAAGTCAATCACCACACGCGACAGCGCTTCATCGAGCGGCACGTAGGCGTGGCCGTAGCGACGGATGCCTTTCTTGTCGCCGATCGCTTTGGTGAAGGCTTGACCCAGGGTGATACCGACGTCTTCCACCGTGTGGTGGTCGTCGATATGCAGGTCGCCCTTGCTGACAATATCCAGGTCGATCAGCCCGTGACGGGCGATCTGGTCCAGCATGTGCTCAAGAAAAGGTACGCCGATATCAAATCGGGCCTTTCCGGTGCCATCCAGGTTGATCGAGGCTTTGATCTGGGTTTCCAGAGTGTCGCGCTCGACAGACGCCATACGTTCGGCCATCACCAGCTCCGCAAAATCATTGGGGCGAAAAAGGCAGCCATTATAGGGGCGCGGGCGCTAAACAGAAACATGAGAGGTGATATCACTGACGGAGTGAACCCCTGCTGTTGGGGATATACATGTCAGTACAAGCGTGCGAATCAAATTCTGCGGTCGCGGAAAACAAATGTGGGAGCGAGCCTGCTCGCGATAGGGCCATCACATTCAACATCTATGTTGACTGTCAGACCGCTATCGCGAGCAGGCTCGCTCCCACAGGGATGATGCGTTTACTTAATGAAACAGGACCGCTGTTTTCTGCAGGGTCACCCAAACACCCCACGCCAACGGAATACCCACCACCAGCCATGCCGCCACTGCCAAAGGCTTGGTGCCTGCATCCGCTTTCCACTCCAGCACGGTGCTGGCGTCAGCACCTTTGTCGTGGCCCAGCGCCTGTTCGGCAGCCAGTTCAGCGTCGGTCATGAAGTACTTGTCGGCCACCGGACGCACCAGCAGGTTGCAGATGAAACCCAGCACCAGCAGGCCCGCGAGGATGTACAAGGTGATGTCGTAAGCCGCTGCGCGTTCAACGCCGATGCTCAGCTGATATTCACGCAGGTAGTTCACCAACACCGGCCCCAACACACCCGCCGCCGCCCAAGCGGTCAGCAGACGACCGTGGATCGCGCCGACCATTTGCGTACCGAACAGGTCCGCCAGATAAGCCGGCACCGTCGCAAAACCACCGCCGTACATCGACAGGATGATGCAGAACGCCGCCACGAACAGCGCAACGCTGCCCAAGTGACCGAGGTTCGGAATCAGCGCGTACAAGGCGAAACCCAGGGCGAAGAACACAAAGTAGGTGTTTTTGCGGCCCAGGTAGTCCGAGAACGAAGCCCAGAAGAACCGGCCACCGATGTTGAACAGGCTCAGCAAACCGGTGAAGCCGGCAGCGATTGCAGCGATCGAAGCCAGTTGCGAAGCGTCCAACTGACCGAACTTCAGGTCGTTGCCGAGCAGTTTACCGGCGAACACTTCCTGCAACAGCGGCGAAGCCATGCCGAGGATGCCGATACCTGCCGAAACGTTCAGGCACAGCACCAGCCACACCAGACGGAATTGCGGGGTCTTCCACGCCACATTCACATGGACGTGACGGTGAGTGATCATCGCGTTCGAGGCTTTTTTCGCCGGCGCCGTCCAGCCTTCAGGCTTCCAGCCGGTTGGCGGGACGCGGTAGGACAGCGCGCCACCGATCATGAACACGAAGTAGATCGCGGCCATCACCAGGAAGCTCTGCCATACGCCCACGCTGGTTGGCGAAGCGAAGTGGCCCATCAGGGCTGCAGCCAGCGGAGCACCGACCATCGCGCCGCCACCGAAACCCATGATTGCCATGCCGGTTGCCATGCCGCGCTTGTCCGGGAACCACTTGATCAGGGTCGAGACCGGCGAGATGTAACCCAGGCCCAGGCCGATACCGCCAATGACCCCGGAGCCGATCCACATCAGCCAGATCTGGTGGGTATAAACCCCCAGCGCTGAAATCAACAGACCGCCACACCAGCACAGAGCCGATACAACACCGGCCTTGCGAGGACCTGCGTGCTCCAGCCAGCCGCCCCAGATCGCTGCCGAACAGCCGAGGAAGATGAAGAACAGAGTGTAGATCCAGCCGAGCATCGAGATCGGCCAGTCGCATTGAGACGAAAAGACCTGAGCGATAAAGCTCATGTCCGGCGCGCAAGTCACGGCTTTGGTGACGCCCAGGGCTTTGGACAACGGCAGCCAGAACACCGAAAATCCGTAGGCCATGCCGATGCACAGGTGGATGGCCAGAGCGGCCGGTGGAACCAGCCAACGGTTAAAACCGGGCTTGGCGATGATGCGTTCCTTGGACAGGAACGCGGGCTGGCCGGCAAAGCCGTCCGCCGTGATGCTCGTAGTCATGGTGTATCCCCCAATTTTTAGTATGGTTCGCCAGCCGCTCTTCGCCCCCAGCCTTTATGCACGCAGGCATGACTGTTTTTTAGGTGAAGCTCCATTTTGGTGCGACATCACGTCGCAGTAAGGACGGACGAACGGGCAGAGGTTACCATTTGCACGTGACAGAAAAACCAAAGTGATATCACCTTTTTGTAAGTCGTCTGTTCTCGTACAACTGCAACAATTTGTTTTCACGCGATTACTTTCAAGGGAGGCACCATGCCGATCATTGTCGAGCTGCTGAACCAGGCCACTTATCAGGATCAGCAAGATCTTCAGAAGATCTACCGCGACGCCCCGGACTGGCTGTTCGCGCCCTTCACAGGGGATACCGAGCTGATCGAAAGCTGCCTGCGGGACGGTTCGCTGATCGCCGGACGCTTCAACGATCGGTTGCTGGGCGCGGCACGTTTGCAACGGCACCACGACGTCTGGCATTTGTCCCAATTATGCGTACGAAAAATCACCCGTCGTCGTGGTGTTGCCGAGCGCCTGGTGAACGAAGCGCAAAAAATGGCGTCGCAATCGGGCGCGACGTTGCACCTGCTGGCGCCCGCCGGGCACCTGGAAGCCCAAGCGCTGGCGGCTAAGCTGAACGTGCCGCTGGATGTGCTCCCAACGTGATCGCTGACCGGTCAGCCACTTCGGAGCGCTATACTCCCCGGCTAAATTTCGAATTCGACTAATACAAGGACTCGCCCATGAAAGCGTTCGGCAAAATCCTGGGTCTGGTACTTCTCGGGCTGTTGCTGATCATTGTGGCGCTGGGCTTTGCCCTGACCCACCTCTTCGATCCCAACGACTATAAAGACGAGATTCGCCAGATTGCCCGCGACAAGGCCCACATCGAGCTGACGCTCAATGGCGATATCGGCTGGAGCCTGTTTCCGTGGCTGGGCCTGGAATTGCACGAAGCCAGTGTGGCGACCCTCGCCAAGCCCACCGAACCGTTCGCAGACTTGCAGATGCTCGGCCTGTCGGTTCGCGTGATTCCGCTGCTGCGCCGTGAAGTGCAGATGAGCGATGTACGCGTCGAAGGCCTTAACCTGCGCCTGAACCGTGACAAGGACGGCCACGGTAACTGGGAAGACATCGGCAAGGTTCCGGCACCTGCCACTGCGACGACCTCAGCCACGCCAGGCGCCACTACCGGCGAACCTGCGCCAACGACTACCGCACAGGCAGAAAAGCCGGCTCAGCCGATCCGCCTGGACATCGACAGCCTGACCGTCAACAACGCCCGCGTTGAATACAGTGACGAGAAAACCGGCAAGCAGTTCAGCGCCGAAAGTATCCAGCTGAGTACTGGCCCGGTACATGACTCGACCAACATCCCGATCAAACTCACCGCGTTTCTGGGCACCAACCAACCGGTTCTGCGGGTGCGGACCGAACTGGCCGGCGAGTTGCGTTTCGAGCGTGCGCTGCAGCGCTACAAATTCGAAGACATGAAACTCTCCGGTGAAGTCTCCGGCGATCCGCTGCAGGGCAAAACCATGACCTTCGCCGCTCAAGGTCAGCTGCTGCTGGACAAGGCTGCCAACGTCGCCGAATGGACCGGCATCAAGATCTCCGCCAACCAGCTGCGCGCCTTGGGTGAACTGAAGGCCAACGACCTCGACAAGATTCCACAAATCAGCGGTGGCCTGTCGATTGCCCAATTCGATCTGGCGAAATTCGTCGACAGCATCGGCCAGAAACTCCCGGCGATGGCCGAGGGCAGCCTGAGCAAAGTCGAGCTGTCCAGCCATATCGCTGCCACGCCGACCAGTTTGTCGCTCGATAACATCAACCTGAAACTCGACGACAGCAACTTCAGCGGCCGTATCGCGGTTGAAGACTTTTCCAAGCAATCGCTGCGGGCAAACCTCAAGGCTGACACCTTCAATGTCGACCGTTACCTGCCGCCAAAATCCGCCGAAGCCAACAGCGCGACGCAGGTGCGCAAGGCCGAAGTGGCCAGCACCGAGGCCGATGCCCTGGCCGGCGCCGGCAGCACACCGCTGCCGCCATCACCGACCAAAGGCCCGTGGAGCACCGAACGCCTGTTGCCGGTTGAGCGCCTGAGCAAACTCGACGTGGACGTCGACCTGACCTTCGGCCAACTGACCCTCGACAAATTGCCGATTCAGAACGCAGTGCTGAAGGCTACTGGCCAGGACGGCCTGCTGACCCTGAAGAACCTGCGCGGCGATCTGTACGACGGCAACTTCGAAGCCAAGGGCACCCTGGACGTGCGCCAGCCAGTGCCGGCACTGAACATGCAGACACGCATCAGCAAAGTACCCTTGGAAAAAATCCTCGAAAGTCAGGGGAAAAATCCACCGGTCAAAGGCCTGGTTACGCTCGACAGCGCCCTGACAGGCAGCGGCAATAGCCAGAGCGCGCTGGTCGACAGCCTCAACGGCAACGCCAGTTTCGTCATCAGTAACGGCGTGTTGCTCAATGCCAACCTCGAACAGCAACTGTGCAAGGGTATCGCCACCCTGAATCGCAAAACCCTCAGCGGCGAACCGCGGGGCAAGGACACACCGTTCGAGGAGCTCAAGGGCAACCTGACGTTCCGCAACGGCGTGGCCAGCAACCCGGACCTGAAAGTGCGCATCCCGGGCATGACCGTCAACGGCAACGGCGACATCGACCTGCGGGTGCTGGGCATGGATTACCGCGTCGGCATCATCGTCGAAGGCGACAAGAGCGATATGCCGGACCCGGCCTGCCAGGTCGGCGAGCGCTACGTCGGCATCGAGTGGCCGCTGCGCTGCCGTGGCCCGCTGGAACTGGGCGCCAAGGCTTGCCGCCTCGACAACGAACGCATGGGACAAGTCGCCAGCAAACTGGCCGGCGAGCGGATCAGCGAAAAAATCGACGAGAAGCTTGGCGATAAAGTCAGCCCGGAACTGAAAAACGCGCTCAAGGGGCTGTTCAAGCGATGAGAGCCGAGCAGTTTTCAACGGCGGTGCTGGATTGGTACGACCGCCACGGTCGCCATGACTTACCGTGGCAACAGGGCATCACTCCCTACCGGGTGTGGGTCTCGGAAATCATGTTGCAGCAGACCCAGGTCAGCACTGTGCTGAACTACTTCGACCGCTTCATGGCCTCGCTGCCAACCGTCGAAGCCTTGGCCGCCGCGCCGGAAGACGAAGTGCTGCACTTGTGGACCGGCCTCGGTTACTACACCCGCGCGCGCAATTTGCAGAAGACCGCGAAGATTGTCGTCGCTGAATATGGCGGCGAGTTTCCCCGTGATGTGGAAAAGCTCACTGACCTGCCGGGTATTGGCCTGTCCACGGCCGGCGCGATTGCCAGCCTGAGCATGGGCATCCGCGCACCGATCCTCGACGGCAACGTCAAACGGGTGCTGGCGCGCTTTACCGCACAAGAGGGTTATCCGGGTGAGCCCAAGGTTGCCAAACAGCTGTGGGCCAACGCTGAGCGCTTTACGCCGTACGATCGGGTCAACGCCTACACCCAGGCGATGATGGACCTGGGCGCCACGCTCTGCACCCGCAGCAAACCTAGCTGCCTGCTTTGTCCGCTGGAAAAGGGATGCGAGGCGCACATGCTTGGCCTGGAAACCCGCTACCCGATCCCCAAGCCGCGCAAAGCCGTGCCACAGAAGCGCACGCTGATGCCGATGCTCGCCAATGGCGAAGGCGCGATTCTGCTTTACCGTCGCCCTTCCACGGGCCTGTGGGGCGGTCTCTGGAGCCTGCCGGAACTCGATGACCTCGACGACCTGCAACACCTGGCTTCGCAGCACTCGCTGGAACTGGGCAGCCAACAGGCGTTGCCGAGCCTGGTGCATACCTTCAGCCACTTTCAGTTATCCATCGAACCCTGGCTGGTCCAGGTCCAGGAGGCCGGCCATCACGTGGCCGAGGCCGACTGGCTCTGGTATAACCTCGCCACCCCGCCGCGCCTGGGCCTTGCCGCCCCGGTCAAAACCTTGCTCGAACGCGCGGCCGCCGTATTGAACGCAGGAGAGTCGTCATGACCCGCACCATCATGTGTCGCAAGTACAAAGAAGAATTGCCCGCCCTGGAGCGCGCTCCATTTCCGGGAGCAAAAGGTCAGGACATTTTTGACCACGTTTCGGCCAAGGCCTGGGCCGACTGGCAAAAACACCAGACCCTGCTGATCAACGAAAAACGCCTGAACATGATGAACGCCGAAGACCGCAAATATCTTCAGGGCGAGATGGACAAGTTCTTTTCCGGCGAGGAATACGCCAAGGCCGAAGGCTACGTTCCACCTGCTCAATAATTGATCAAAAACCGGGGTCGGCGCGTAAGCGACGGTAATAATTAAATATTTTTTGAAAACTTGCTTGACGACCCCCTGAAAAACCCGTTTAATGCGCCCCGTTGCCCAGATAGCTCAGTCGGTAGAGCAGGGGATTGAAAATCCCCGTGTCGGCGGTTCGATTCCGTCTCTGGGCACCAAATACCGAAACCCTGAATCGTAAGATTCAGGGTTTTTTTATGCCTGCGATTTGATCAGACATCGCGCAAGCCACCTCTCCTGACTAGTTTTCGCCGCCCCAGTGGAAAACCAGGTTGCGAGCAGCACCACTGCCTACATCCGTTGTATCACGCCGCACCTCACCCTTGTGCGTGGCGACGACAGTGTACTTGCCGGCAGGCAGCTGAACGTATAACAACGGCCCAGCCCCACTCAGTGTCAGCACTGTTTGCCCTGCGGCTTTCTGGATGACCACTTCCACATCCGGGATGTATTCATCCTGAGGCCCGGTGGAGAAGGTCATGTGCAGGTTGTAACCCTTGGTTTGCTGAATGGCTTTAGCCTCGTCCTCTCCGATCCCACCGGATACGTAGGCAATCCCGTTTTGCTGTTGCTGCTGGACTTGCACGGCTGAGCTGTCGATCGGTTCAAGACTGGCGGCGTTAAGCACGGCTGGAAACATCAGTACGCCGACAGCGGCGATGGGCAGCATGAATGAATGGACGTACTTCATGGTGGCGACTCCCGGGTTGCACAGAACCCAATCGTTACTCCTTTTAGATTTGTTGCTGAATGCTCAAGTTTTAGATCGATTCGAACTTGGGCTCACTGCGAATCGGACTACACGATGTACTCCTCAAGCATGGGCAGCGGTCGGCCCGGTCCTGCAAGATGAATCCGATATTTCCTTCCGGTTTACCAGCTGCGCCCGGCATCGCCGACTAATGCTCTCTTGCCATCCTCTTGCACCTGTTTCCTTCAGCCGCGGAAGATGTCATGAACCCTCTCAAACCCGATAACACCCAAGATCCACAAATAACTTCACTGCTCGGCAATCTTGGCGAATTGATCCGTGAGGCACGTCAGAAGGTGCTGCGGGCGGTCGATACCGTTCAGGTGCAAACCTGCTGGCAGATCGGACGGCATATTGTGGAGTTCGAGCAGGAAGGTGCTCGTCGGGCAGCTTATGGCAAGCAGCTGCTATCGACGCCGGCCAAAGTCCTTACTTCCGAGTTTGGAAAAGGTTTTGATGAACGCAACCTGCGATACATGCGGGACTTTTATCAGACCTTTCCAATTTGGAACGCAGTGCGTTCCGAATTGAGCTGGACCCACTACCGCAGACTGCTGCGAGTCGACAACGAAAACGCTCGTCACTGGTACATGAACGAATCAGCTATTCAGAACTGGTCAAGCCGCGCCCTTGAGCGTCAGATCAACACCCTCTACTACGAACGCCTGCTGGCGAGCCGCGACCGGGCTGCCGTCAAGCAGGAAGCCGCCACCAACATCCAGCAAATGAACGCCAACCCTCGGGATTTCATCCGGGACCCCGTGCTACTGGAGTTTCTCGGCCTGCCCAATGCAGGCCTGGTTCAGGAAAGCGAACTCGAACAAGCGCTGATTGATCAGCTTCAGGGCTTCCTGCTCGAACTGGGCAAAGGCTTCGCCTTCATCGCTCGCCAGCAACGCATCAGTACCGAGAGCAAAGACTTCTACATCGATCTGGTGTTCTACAACTACCTGCTCAAATGCTTCGTCATCTTCGACCTCAAGCGCGGCGTACTGACCCACCAGGATGTCGGCCAGATGGACATGTACGTGCGCATGTACGACGACCTCAAGCGCGGACCGGAGGATGGCCCCACCGTCGGCCTCATTCTCTGCGCGCAAAAAGATGAATCGGTGGTGCGCTATTCAGTGCTGCAAGGCAACGAACAACTGTTCGCCAGTACCTACAGACTGGTGCTGCCGAGCGAGGAGGAACTTCGCACAGAGCTGGATCGGGAATGGGCGGTGCTTGAGGAGCGGTTACTCAAGCAGAGGCCTCGATAAGCACGGGTGGATTGTTCATGAACGGCGTGAAGACTATGGTGGTTGGCTAGTCGCAAAGGTTCAAAGCCGATGAATTTGCAGGACATGCCCTCACTGGCCCCGACTCAACTCGAGTTGCCGTTACCCACCCGCACACCCGGTGAATCTTTCAAGGAGCCCGCCGCCGACGGCTTCCTCCTCGGCGGCTTCACCTGGCGGCATGTCCATCAAGACCCAACCCGTGCGGTGGTGATCATCAACGCCGCTACCTCAGTCCGCTGCCGGCATTACTCGCGCTTCGCCGATTACCTGTTCGCCAACGGCTTCGACGTGATCACTTATGACTACCGCGGCATCGGCGAGTCGCGCCCCGCATCGCTGAAAGGGCTTGAAGCCTCATGGTCCGACTGGGGTGCGCTGGATTTCGAGGCGATGCTGCAAAGGGCGCAACGCGAGTTTGCGGAACAACCCATCAATGTTGTCGGCCACAGCTTCGGCGGTTGCGCGGCCGGGCTGGGAGCCTCTGGGCATGTGATCCGACGCCTGGTGACGGTGGGCGCGCAGTTCGCTTACTGGCGAGACTATGCCCCCGCCCATCGTTGGCGGATGTTCGCCAAGTGGCACGTGGCGATGCCGTTGATGACCATGATTTACGGCTACTTCCCCGGCAAACGTCTGGGCTGGCTCGAAGACACGCCAGCGGGTGTCGTCCGCGACTGGAGCATGCCCGCCGCCCGATATGAGAAACGCCCCAGCGGTCGCGTCATCCACGCCAAAAGCGGCCAGCTGCCGTTCGGGAATGTCACTGCACAAACCCTGGCCATCAGCCTCAGCGACGATCCCTACGGCACGATTGCGGCCATCGAACGCCTGCTCGACTACTTCACCGGCAGTACAAACACCCACCTGCGAATCGCCCCCGCAGACATCGGCGAAGAAGAAGTCGGACATTTCGCCTTTTTTCGCAGCGCATACCAAGCCACACTATGGCCCATTGCATTGTCCTGGCTGCAAACCGGCGATCTGGCCCCCGATACTCCCGGGCGGCGAGTGCCACGCAGTTGATTGATGCGCCCTCCCAACGAATTACGGAACGACGCCCATGGCCTCCGCCAACAAGCAGAACAAACGCGCCTCCCGCGCCAAAGCCAAGGCCAAGCAGAACCGCACTCAGCGGGCCGCCGCGCCGGTCGAGCTGGACCCGAACGACGATCGCATCGACTTCGAATCGGTGGACCTGACCGAGCTGTTCAAAAAAATGATCGACGCCGAAAAAACCAGCCAGCAAGCGATGTGCGCAACCTTCCTCGAAGACCCGCTGCTGGAACTGGTGTACGAGCAGGAAGGCGAAGAAGGCGCGATGGACTTCATCCTCGCGGCACTGATCGAATACCGCCAATGGTCCACCGAGACCGACGAAGCCGGCGCCCTGGCGTGGATCGAATCCCCGGCCTTCCAGGCTGATTACGTGGCGGCGTCCGACGCCATCGCGGCCCAAACCCAACAGAAAACCAACTGAGCTCCCATGGCATCCCTGAACAAGCAACAGAAACGCGCCAAACGCGCAAAGGCCAAAGCCAAGCAAATCAATATCCACGGCAGAAAACCCGCCGCACTGGACGATGATCTGGGCGAACCCGGCGAGCCGATCCCGGAATACACCCTGGCGATGTTCAGCAAAATGCGGGACGCCGAGGCCACCAGCCGCAACGATATGCTGTTGACCCTGCTGTCGAACCTCGCCGGGATCATCAGCGACCATCCAGAACTGCTGGACATGGAAAACGCCGACAACGAAGCCATGGCCGCCACGCACCTGGCCGCCGACATGCTGATCGACTACCGCATGTGGGCCGATGGCATGGACCGCGACGCCGCCCAGGCCTGGCTGACCGATCCGCAATTCATCACCGACTTTGGCGATGCGCTGGACAGCTATCGTCAGTCGCTGGATGCGCAGGAAGAAAAGGGCGAGTAAACACCCCCTTCAGAAACAAAAACGGCCGCTTGTCATCACTGACAGCGGCCGTTTTGCGTCACGCGGTATGAATCAGTTCAGCACCACCGCGCCCACTTTCTGCAGCTTGCGACGGCGAGCCACAAACAACCCGGCAGCCACTACCAACACACTCAGCAAGCCAGTTGCGAGAATTTCCACGCGATGGGCGTCCTGGAACAGCATGATGGTCAGGGCCGCGACGATGAATACGATCACCGCATAGGTCAGGCCCGGGAACAGCCACATGCTGAAGGCGATTTTTTCACCGCGAGCCATACGCTGTTTGCGCATACGCAGCTGCGAAATCGCGATCACCAGGTACACCAGCAACGCGATGGCGCCGGAGCTGGCCAGCAGGAATTCGAATACAGCGGCCGGGGCCACGTAGTTGGCGAACACTGCAAGGAACGCAGCTGCGGTCGACAGCATCACGGCCCAGTAAGGTGTGCCGCTGCTGTTGGTGCGCTGGGAAACAGCCGGCGCATCGCCGCGTTTGCCCAACGAGAACATCATGCGCGAAGCGGTGTAGAGCGCCGAGTTCAAGCAGCTGGTTACCGCAACCAGAACCACGATATCGACGATCAGCTTGGCATTCGGGATGCCCATGCGCTCCAGCACAGTCTGGTAGGAACCGACGCTGGCAAGAATCGGGTCATTCCATGGCACCAAGGCCACAACGATGAAGATGGACACGAGGTAGAACAAGCCAATCCGCCAGATGACCGAGTTGGTCGCCTTGGAAATCTGCTGGCCAGGGTTCTTCGACTCCGCGGCCGCGATGGTCACGATCTCGGTGCCCATGAAGGAAAACATGGTGGTCAGGATGGCACCCAACACCGCGCCCATGCCGTTTGGCAGGAAGCCTTGAGTGTCAAACAGGTGCGACACGCCGCTGACCTGGCTGGTTGGCAGCAAGCCAAAGATCGCCAGAATGCCAAGGCCGATAAAGCCGATGATCGCCACGACTTTGACCAGGGCGAACCAGAATTCGAACTCTCCATAGTTCTTCACGCTGAACAGGTTGGTCACCGTTAGCAGCAACGTGATGACCAAGGTGAAAGCCCAGATCGCCACATTCGGGAACCAGGCATGCAGAATGGTCGCGGCGGCGTTAGCCTCCAGCGGAATGACCAAAACCCAGAACCACCAGTAAAGCCAGCCGATGGTGAAACCGGCCCAGTGACCGATCGCGCGATCGGCGTACGTCGAGAAGGAGCCGGTGTCTGGCGATGCAACAGCCATCTCGCCGAGCATTCGCATGACCAGAACTACCAAAGCACCGGCGGCGGCGTAGGCCAACAGCACAGCCGGGCCTGCAGCAGCGATGGCATGACCGGAGCCAACGAACAGCCCGGCGCCGATAACCCCGGCGATCGACAGCATGGTCACATGACGCGGTTTGAGCCCCTGTTCGAGGCCATTGGAGGAGCTTTGGCTACTACTCATTAAGACTACCTTTGCAAGGAAAGCGACGACGTCGGCCCGGTCTGACATTCCTTCTCGTAAAAAGAATCCAACAGGGCGTTTCTTATTCTGCACGCAATAATTGCGCCAAAATGTTTCATGCGCCCGGAAAACGGGGCCTGCGCATTGATCGAGCAGCCTTCGCAAGTCATTGAGATTAATGGCATTTCGCCAGAGCGTTACCCTGCCACCCACCTTAAGAACGAATCAGCACACCGGAAACACACCAAAAAATGCAGACACGCACAATAAAAGTGCAGATCTGGAACGTTTGGCCGGTTAGCGCTTCCAACACCCTGCCAAAGCTGGCAACATCGCGCCTTTTTTTACGCGACAGTCGCGCCAAAGCTTGTTCAAACGGCTGTTCGGTTGTTGATGGGGCGACAGTCTGCTGTACCGATGCGACAACCTGCCACAGGCCATCCGTTTACTGTCCGTAGCGCTGTTGGCTGCCATCCGAACGCTATGCTAGCTTGGCCGCCTCGCCAGGAAGGCCGCCAACAGCAGGAGCGCAACACACTATGAGGAACGCACATGGCCGAGGCCACGCCCGCGCTTGAAATCCGCAACTTGCACAAACGCTACGGACAGCTTGAGGTGCTCAAAGGCATCTCGTTGACCGCCCGCGACGGCGACGTGATCTCGATCCTGGGTTCCTCCGGTTCCGGCAAGTCCACGTTCCTGCGTTGCATCAACCTGTTGGAAAACCCGCATCAGGGTCAGATCCTGGTGGCCGGCGAAGAACTCAAGCTCAAAGCCGCCAAGAATGGCGAACTGGTCGCTGCCGACGGCAAGCAGATCAATCGTCTGCGCAGCGAGATCGGTTTTGTATTTCAAAACTTTAATCTCTGGCCGCACATGAGCGTGCTCGACAACATCATCGAAGCTCCGCGCCGCGTGCTCGGCCAGAGCAAGGCCGAAGCCATTGAAGTTGCCGAAGCCCTGCTGGCCAAGGTCGGCATCGCTGACAAGCGCCACGCCTACCCCGCGCAACTCTCCGGCGGCCAACAGCAACGCGCGGCCATCGCCCGCACCCTGGCGATGCAGCCCAAGGTGATCCTGTTCGACGAGCCCACCTCCGCCCTTGACCCGGAAATGGTTCAGGAAGTACTTAATGTCATCCGCGCATTGGCCGAAGAAGGCCGCACCATGCTGCTCGTGACCCATGAAATGGGCTTCGCCCGTCAGGTTTCCAGCGAAGTGGTGTTCCTCCACCAGGGCTTGGTAGAAGAACAAGGATCGCCACAGCAGGTGTTCGAAAACCCGCTTTCGGCGCGCTGCAAACAATTCATGTCCAGCAACCGCTAACGGAGCTACCCGCATGCAGAACTACAGAAAAATCTTCCTGGCCGCTGCCGTCACCCTGGCCTTCAGCGCCGGTGCCGCCGCCGAGACCTTGAAGATGGGCATCGAAGCGGCCTACCCGCCGTTCAACAACAAAGATGCCAGTGGCAATGTCGTCGGCTTCGACAAAGATATCGGCGATGCCCTGTGCGCCAAGATGAAAGTCGAGTGCAGCGTGGTTACGTCCGACTGGGACGGCATCATCCCGGCGCTGAACGCCAAGAAGTTCGACTTCCTGATCTCCTCGATGTCGATCACCGACGAGCGCAAGCAAGCGGTGGACTTCACCGCACCGTACTACTCCAACAAGCTGCAGTTCATCGCGCCGAAAAACGTCGACTTCAAAACCGACAAGGCTTCGTTGCAAGGCAAGGTGATCGGCGCCCAACGCGCGACCCTGGCCGGCACCTGGCTGGAAGACAACATGGAAGGCGTTGAAGTCAAACTCTACGACACCCAGGAAAACGCCTACCTGGACCTGACTTCAGGTCGTCTGGACGGCATCCTGGCCGACAAGTACGTCAACTATGAGTGGCTGAAAAGCGACGCCGGCCGGGCTTACGAATTCAAGGGCGACCCGGTGGAAGAAAGCGACAAGATCGGTATCGCCGTTCGCAAGAACGACCCTATCCGCGAGAAGCTGGACGCTGCGCTAAAAGAAATCGTCGCTGACGGCACCTACAAAAAGATCAACGACAAGTACTTCCCGTTCAGCATCTATTGATTCTGACCTGCCTGACCGGCGCCGTTCGCTGACGGCGCCAGTCCTTGGCATTGCCTGCCGCGATTTGAAAAGAAATCCATGATTATCGATCTCTACGGATTCGGCCCGGCGCTCGCCGCTGGTGCGCTGATGACTGTGAAACTGGCACTCTCGGCCTTGTGCCTGGGGCTGGTGCTCGGTCTGCTCGGCGCCTTGGCCAAGACTTCCCCGTACAAGCCGTTGCAATGGCTTGGCGGCACTTATTCAACGCTGGTTCGCGGTATCCCGGAATTGCTCTGGGTGCTGTTGATCTACTTCGGCACAGTCAACCTGATGCGCGCCCTGGGTGAGTTCTTCGGCAACCCCGACCTCGAACTCAACGCCTTCGCCGCCGGCGTGATTGCGCTGGGGCTGTGCTTCGGCGCCTACGCCACGGAAGTGTTTCGCGGTGCGATTCTGGCGATCCCCAAAGGTCATCGTGAAGCCGGCGTGGCCTTGGGCCTGTCGAAATTTCGCATCTTCACCCGGTTGATCATGCCGCAGATGTGGCGCATCGCCCTGCCCGGCTTGGGCAACCTGTTCATGATTCTGATGAAAGACACCGCGCTGGTGTCGGTCATCGGCCTGGAAGAAATCATGCGTCACGCGCAAATCGGCGTGACCGTGTCCAAGCAACCGTTCACCTTCTATATGGTGGCCGCCTTCATGTACCTGGGCCTGACCATTCTGGCCATGACCGGCATGCACTTTATGGAGCGACGCGCCGCTCGCGGCTTCGCAAGGAGCACCCAATGAACTGGGAAGTCATCATCAAGTGGCTGCCGAAACTGGCTCAGGGCGCGACGCTGACCCTGGAACTGGTGGCCATCGCCGTGATCGCCGGGTTGCTGCTGGCAATTCCGCTGGGCATCGCTCGCTCGTCGCGACTCTGGTACGTGCGGGCATTCCCCTACGGCTACATCTTCTTTTTCCGTGGCACGCCGTTGCTGGTTCAGCTGTTCCTGGTCTATTACGGCCTGGCGCAGTTCGACGCGGTGCGAAACAGCTCGATGTGGCCGTACCTGCGCGATCCGTTCTGGTGCGCTACCGCGACCATGACCCTGCACACCGCGGCCTACATCGCCGAGATCCTGCGCGGCGCGATCCAGGCGATTCCACCGGGCGAGATCGAAGCGGCCCGAGCGCTGGGCATGTCCAGGGCTAAAGCGCTGTTCTACATCATGCTGCCCCGTGCTGCGCGCATCGGCCTGCCGGCGTACAGCAACGAAGTGATCCTGATGCTCAAGGCCAGCGCCCTGGCCAGCACCGTGACCCTGCTGGAACTGACCGGCATGGCCCGCACCATCATTGCCCGCACCTACCTGCCGGTGGAGATTTTCTTCGCCGCGGGCATGTTCTATCTGTTGATGGCTTACGTGCTGGTACGCGGCTTCAAGCTGCTGGAACGCTGGCTGCGCGTCGATGCCTGCCAAGGGCGTTGATGCCTCTTACGTGCTGACGGGCGAGGCCCTGCTCGCCCGTTTCACTGCGCTGGATGCTTTTCTGACCGAGCATCAGGCGCTGTGGAAACCCCGACCGTTTACTCATCTGCAATTGCCCTGGGAAGCGTCCTACCCGGAATTGGCTCAATGGCTACGCGGGCGGTCGCTGGAGGATGCGGAAAACAGTCATAACCAACCGTGTTTGCTCGATGCGCCGGCGCCGTTTGCTTCATTGGCGGCGATGTCTCTTGAGCTGAGCGCAGTGGCTGAATTGCCGGCTCATGCACTCGAAGCGGCGGGCCATCGGTTGAATGTCGATGTACCAGGGCGCAAATGGCAGCAAATTGAAGCGTTTTCCGCTTGTTTGCAGTTTGCTCACGCGCCGACACATTGGCTGGATTGGTGTTCGGGCAAAGGCCATTTGGGGCGACGCCTGCTGCAAGCCGGGCAACAACTGACCTGCCTGGAATACGACCCGGCGCTGCTCGCCAGCGGCCAGACACTCAGCCAGCGTCATCAGTTGCATGCACTGCATGTCGAGCAGGATGTACTCGCGCCTGGCGCAGCCTCTTTATTGAACGCCAATCACACGCCGGTCGCGCTGCACGCCTGCGGTGATCTGCATGTGCGGCTGATCCAGCTCGCCAGCGCCGTCGGTTGCAAACAACTGGCCATCGCACCGTGCTGCTACAACCGGATCAGTCTGAACACCTATCAGCCGCTTTCCGGTGCGGCTGAGCGCTCCGACCTACACCTTTCCCTCGATGATCTTGCGCTGCCAATGAGCGAAACCGTCACCGCCGGCGCTCGTGTCCGACGCCAGCGCGACACCTCCATGGCCCGGCGCCTGGCGTTCGACCTGCTGCAACGGCAACTGCGTGGCGTCGACGAATACCTGCCGACCCCTTCCCTGCCCAGCGCCTGGCTGGACAAACCTTTCGCCGATTACTGCCGCGATCTGGCCGCACTCAAAGACTTATCCACAGTCGGCACGCCAGATTGGGCCTCGCTGGAAGCCGCCGGGTGGCAGCGATTGGCCGAAGTACGCAATCTGGAGCTGCTGCGAGGCCTTTTCCGACGGCCGCTGGAGCTGTGGCTGGTACTTGATCGAGCACTTTTCCTCATTCAGCAGGGTTACACCGTTCGTCTCGGCACCTTCTGTGAAACTCCACTCACGCCGCGCAATTTCCTACTCCTTGCAGAACGTCCTTAAACAGCCACAGCCTGTGGATAACTCTGTTGATGGAATTATCATGGATCCAATATCCACACTGTTTTATGCCCTAAACACTGCTGGTCATTTTTTGTTCACACAAATAAAAAACCCGCAAAACAGGCATTTGCGGACAAATGAGAACGAGTCTACAAAATCGTAATGAACAGGTAGTCGCCCCTAGTCCATTGTGCATAAGCATTTCATCAAAACGACATAACCGCCGAATAGCGGACACCCATAGCGGAAAATTGCGCCTTGTAGTGCGGCTATGAAAAAGAAAAATCTGACCAACAGGATCCGTGCAACCTGGACGACTTCCAGCTCTGCAAAGGCCACAACTTCAGCCACCCCATTACCAACACCCGAAAAACACCTCGCCACCGCCCTGCAACGCGCCGAACAAGCAGAAACGCAACTGCGAGCCATGCAAAACAGCCGAGCCTGACGCACCGCTCAGAAACTCAAGAAAGTGCTGGTTCGCGCCAGACCAAACGCCTGCGCAAAAATAGTCTGAATTCAGGGGTTTACAGAACCAACCCAATCGCTATAATCGTCGCCCAACACGCCGGTATAGCTCAGTTGGTAGAGCAACTGACTTGTAATCAGTAGGTCCCGGGTTCGACTCCTGGTGCCGGCACCACATTAGGCTCCATTGCATTCTACTGAATGCTCTGGAAGCCCCGAAAACCCGCCCTTTGGCGGGTTTTTTTCGTTCCAGGACCCTCTGTCGGGATCCAACAAAATCCCCCTTCCCCGAGGGTATGTTAGGGGTACTGCGATTTCCCGGTCAGGAGCGCGTACCCCTATGCCACGTCTTGCGATCCCTCTCAGCGACCTGCAATGCCGCACCGCCAAAACCCGCGAACGCGCCTACAAACTGTTCGACGGCGGAGGCATGTACCTTTTCGTCAAACCCAATGGCGTGAAGACCTGGCGCTTGAAGTACACCAAGCCCAGCGGCAAGGAAGGTACGCTCATCATCGGCAATTACCCCATCGTTACCCTTTCCGTCGCACGACGTAAGCGAGACGAAGCCAAGGCGTTGCTGCTCGACAACCTCGACCCAATGGAAGAAAAAAAGAAGGCCAAGATCGTAGCCCAGCGGGCGGCACTCCTTTTCGAAACCGTTGCCCTGGAGTGGCACGCCGACATGTCCCGTCGCTGGACCGAAGGCCATGCCAAAACCGTAATGAGCCGACTGCGCACCCACGTCTTCCCGCTAATCGGCCAACGACCCATCGCTGAACTCGATACCCATGACCTGCTAGAGATCACCCAGCGCATCAAGGAACGCGGCACCATGGATGTGGCGTTACGGGTACAGAACTACTTATCCACCATCATGCGCGGGGCCAAAAGGGCTCGGCAGATCACCATGAATCCTGCACTGGATCTGGCAGGCTCGATTCACGCGCCGCGCACAGTCCATCGCCCAGCCCTCTCCCCAAACCGCCTACCCGAACTGCTACACCGTATCGACAACTACAACGGCCGCGAGCTGACGCGCCTCGCCGTCCTGCTGACGTTGCATGTATTCGTCCGCTCCAGCGAACTGCGCTTCGCGCGATGGAGTGAGTTCGACCTCCAACGCGCCATGTGGGAAATCCCCGATACACGCGCACCGATTGAAGGGGTACGCAACTCCACACGAGGGACCAAGATGAACGGCGACATTCAAATGGTTCCGCTCTCGCCGCAGGTCATCGAAATACTGGAGCGCCTGCGCAGCCTCAGCCGCTTTTCAGAGTTGGTGCTACCGGGCGACCACAAGTACTGGAAACCCATGTCCGAGAACACGGTGAACACCATGCTCCGCAACGTCGGCTATGACACCAGCAAGGACGTGTGCGGCCACGGCTTCAGGACCATGGCCTGTAGCGCTCTGCTGGAGTCCGGGTTATGGACCGACGCTGCCATCGAAAGACAAATGAGCCACAAGGAACGCAACCGCGTGCGCGCCGCGTATATCCACAAGGCCGAATTCCTCGAACAGCGCAGGCTGATCATGGCGTGGCGGAGCAACTACATCGACGCCAACCGCCATGGGCATGTGACTCCCCACGAATTCGCTCACCCGGTCGGCGACAACATTACCGCCCTACAAAATAGCCATGGCGCATCCAAACGTGGGTAAGCCAATGAGATCACCGCAGTCCGCCCTTCAACGCGGGTCCATCCAAGCGGGGCTGCAAAGCCGCCCTGCTTGGACGGACCTCACTTAAAAAATCTAAAGCCCACGCAACTGTCTGTGGAAAACCACTGATTTCCACCGGTGGATAATTTCATCCACAGCCGCAGAACTCCCGAAAATTCGAGCCTTGACCCGAATTATCCACAGGCGTAGAAAAGATCGGGCAAAGCGCTGTCGTTGACAGCAACCCAGGTAGCCAGAACCTTTAAGGCTACGCCACACCGTGGTGGTTCTCCCAAAGTGCGATTAGCGTCCGGCGGCTCGCACGGTCACAGCGATGTGATGGATGCCTACTTCTACCAGAGTGCCACTGCGGCAACTCATACCCCTTTTTAGCTGCCCTGCAGCAACCTATCCGCTTGGCCATTTCCTTGCGCCAACCTGCGCCCGTCTCTTTCTTCCGGAAAGAGACGGGCGCTCCTACCGCTGCTGCAGCCCAGCTCGTACAAGGCTTTGCGGCATTCCCCCTCGTGACAATCGGCGTGACAAACACCGAAGTCACCATCAACAGCGATGCAGATGATGGTGCCGCAGCCCACGGAATGGACTGCACCTGACTGACAGTCAGGCACGCCCCGGTCATCGCTTCACTGCCTTCACCTGACTCAGGATCTCGCGGCGCCGGTCTCGTCAGCCAGCGCAGCCTCCACCCGCCCACTTCTTCGGAAGTGTTCAGGAGGCCAGATCATGAGATGCCCAAGCTCCCGGTCGTAAAGAGCCGCCAGTCCCGCGTTAGTGGACAGCCCTCACAGGTCGCAGGGGCCTTGATCCCTGATAACACTCAACATTCTTGGCGGGATGACGTGGGGAAGGTTTTAAAAGTTTTGGCTTCGAGAGGAGTTTGATCATGGCATTGGTCGGTAGACGGGATGGGCGGAATTTTGGCTATGGCCGGCAACTGAGTTATGCCGGACCGCAAGCGCTGCGCGACCTGTTTGGCGGCGGGCATTACGGCACGGTCAAGGCGCACAGTGATCGTTGGCAGGCGTTTGTACGCTGGTGTCGGTCGCAGGATGGACCAGGGTTTAACGATGCACGACAAATTGATCGGCAGACCTTGCTGGACTACGCCGGACATCTGCGTCAGCAAGTTGAACGTGGTGAGCTGGCCATCGCGACTGCGCAAAACCGGTTGTCCAGTGTGAATCGGACCATGGCCGCGCTTCGCGGTGATCAGTATGTGAAAGTGCCGAGCCCGAGCAAGGCACTGGGAATGCGGCGCACCAGTGTTCGTCGTTCAGTGCCGCAAGTCCAGGACCACGAACAGGTGAAGCGGATCGTAGAGGTGCTTTGCGAAGACCAGCAGCCACGCGCCGCGGCCATCGCTCAGTTAGCGCGAGCCACCGGTATGCGCTTGCGCGAGGCGATTTTGGCCGACCTTCCCCGTCTAAAACGTGAAGCCAAGCAATTCGGAAAGATCAACATCCAGGACGGCACCAAAGGTGGCCGTTCAGGCGTATCAGCACCTCGTTGGATTACGGTAAATGATCATATTCGTGACGCACTGAGGTTTGCCGAACAGGTCTCGCCCGACGGTAGCCGCAACCTACTTGCACCGAACGAACGCTACCTCGATTTCTTGCAGGGAATCGTCAGCCCCGCACGGAACATCATCCATAAGCACGACCTCAAAGGCTTCCACGAATTGCGGGCAGCCTATGCTTGCGAACGCTATGAGCAAATCACCCATCATCTCGCCCCCATCAACGGAGGCAATTGCTATCAACTCGACCGGCGCCTAGATCAGGATGCCCGAGTACAAATCAGCTATGAGCTGGGGCACGGCCGTATCGTCGTGGTGGCCGCTTACATTGGTGGTCGAGCGTGAGCACGGCATTCGATATGGATCTGTTCCTGGTGAGCGTCCTGACCGGGTCGTATACCACGCGTCAACGCCACCTGCGTCAGGCGAAGGCTATCCAAACAGCAATCGCTGAGCGCTGGCAACGCGACAATCCATGGACTTGGCAGAGAAAACACCTTGCGTGGTTTTTGAATCACCACCTAAACCAGCACACTGAATCGACGCGCTATTACTATTTGCTGACCATGCAATTACTCACTCATCGCTTAGGAAAACCCTGGCAGTTCAACCGCTAGACGAAGGTCAGAAAACAGCCAAAAGCAGCCTCTTTGGCGCGCCCACGCGCAGCCGAAAACACGTCAGTTCAATCAAGAATGGGACGAAGGAAACTGCGCTCGTAGCTCAGGATGAATTTTTGCTCGGTAGCCTGCGTCACCAATTGAACGCACTCAAGATCTACTCCGGCCTCCCTACGGTACTGCTCATAATCTGCCAGGCTGGAAAAGCTGAATAGACAGTAAGCGATGTTGTTGGCGCCTTCGGCTGGTAGAAAGTAGCCGTGGTGGTTTCCTCCCATACGGTTCACCACACGAATCCAATGACGAGAATAGCTTTCGAAAGCAGGGATCTGGTAGGGATCGATTACATACCTGACGTGGCAAGTGATCACTGGATCATTCCTTTGAAAATGAGGAAACCGCTATTCTACATATGCCATAAACTGAGTCGTCGATGGCAGTTTTGGGTCGATTTCAGCCCATATCAACAGGCAGCAATCGGCCCAGGAGCAGACCTACGGAATAATGTGCTGAACTCTGCACCACCCAGACTACAAATGCGAGAAAGCCTTGGAACCTAATTCAACGCCTGACCCGGTCGAAACGGCTGGACAACTAAGGGCACGTCGAGAGGCGATGCAAGCTGAGGCTGCATCGTTGCTCGGACAGATGCTCTTCGCGTTCTCGTGCGTCGATGTGAATTTAGGGCTCTGTTTGGCGTGGTTGGACAAGGGCACAAAATTGGAAACCTTATCGAATTCGATCGAAGGGCAGAGCATCCATACGAAACTCGAAATGCTTTCGACGCGAGTCGCAGAGAGCTTACCGGCCGACTCCAAACGCCGTGCGGCCTATGAACGCTGGATTGAGCGTGTGCATGCCGCTCGGGTACAGCGCAATCAGATGGTCCACGGTCGATGGGGCGTCGAGGCGCACCGTCACAAGATCGTCAATGTCATTGGACTTCCCTCCGGTGCGCAGCAATGCTTTGAATACAGCCTTGCGGAGTTGGCCGCGTTCAACAAAGAGTTGTGTGCATTAGAGCGAGAGCTAGCCAGGCTACGAACACACTGGCCCTTCTAGGCGGCTCGCCTGAAAGAGGCGGAATCACCGACTTCAATGTCTAGCGAAAACAGAGGATCCAGCACCAACACGGACACGTTAGCCACCGCCGAGTCTACAGGCTTTCTCAACGTCTGCTATCGGGATACAGCTACTTGCGCTTTGGGTCGAATGCGGTCATTGGCATGACCTTCGAGTAAAGCGAAGATAGGGATTCGAACCCCTTCCTACGTACGTCTAGCCCGCTTTATGCCAGAAAAATCGGCATTTTAGTTCTGTGTCGATGGCGTCTAGCGGACAACGGCGGCCTGGAATATGCCCTAATTTTGCCCTAAACGTCTCCGTGTGATTGGCGGCATTCGGCCGATCGTGACAGGCAGAAAACGGCCGATTCTGTTGAAAAAATCGGCCATGGTTTGCGCATCAAAAAAGTACGTGCCCGAGATTGAAATCTTTACTTTTGGCAGAGGCTTCCGGACTCGGATTTCACGTAGCTGCGTGCAAACAAGGCGTTTTCACCAGTCAATGATCAGGCCGTTTGGGCAGACCGACTTTTTCAACAGAATCGGCCAACAGCAGCCTCTCAAATGGGATCTACGAGGGTCGATTCACATCGTTGAGCCCAAGACGCCTAGTGATCTCGTCCAAGTTGCCTTCGGCCAGTAACATGTCATGGGCAAACTGAGCGGTTTGAGCCTTATATCGCTCCCATAGCTTCTGCTGCAGTGGTGTAGTCTGCTCGATTCCGGCCTCAATGAAGTCGATTGCCGTGGCTAGCTCCTCAAAAGCAACTGCACACCAAGCGGTGGACATTTTGCGCGGGAAGATCACTTCTGGTAACAGAGCAGCCTTACCAATCTTCGTCTCATTCATTTGCGTTTTCCTTAGTTTCAAAGCTGCATTGGTAAAGCCTTCAGTGAGTGCCCCGGCCAGTTTGACTGGGCAATGAACGCTTTCCGATTCAGCCCCGCAGGGCTGGTCGGATTGTCCGCGATCAGTCCGCCTTTTACCGGCTAGATGATCGGCCAACGGTCTGCTTCCGACCGAGGCTGTGTAAAAACGTTTTTGAGCGCGGCAGGTACTCAAAAACGGACTGGAAATCGCGACTTAACGTAGACGTGCACACTTCAATTTTGGCGAAGCGCTTTTACACACTCAGGACCAGAAGTGGACGCTCGCTACAGGTCAGAAGCAGAGCGGCCCACCTGTCACTCTTAACAAAATCACAAAACTATATCGCAACATTGGAGTCACACCTCCAGCATCAATTCCAAGCTTCTAATCCATTCATCGGATGCAGAGTATCTAGCGTAATAATCGCTTCTTTCAGCCGAAGTTAAATTTACAAAAAACGAAAAGAAATAATTGTCATTGTAGTAACCTTGGGCGCCCTGCATGTCACCTCCCCACCAAGATGGCTGGTAGCCTTCGAAGGCAATCCATGGTGGAGGTACTGCGAGTTTTTGTTTCTGCACCAGACTTAAAAACTCGATGCTGTTCGTGATCAGCCGAATCGTTGTGACATTAAATTCCTTGTATGATATTGAAGCTATGAGCGCTTCATCCTTAGGCTTGGCCTGATAACGCGTTGCGACGAGCTCATTGAAAATTTTTTCGTTAATAGCCGAAAATCTTTCATCGATGATTTTTTGAAACGCATCAACATCAGCCTTGTCTATAACGAACATAGAGTAATAAGCCGATATCCCAACAGAAGCTAATGATGTTGCAGTGGGGAAGCTGGGTATCTCGTGGGTAGCGTTATTTAAAGCCTTTACAAAAATTGATTTTAGTTCTGAAACGGAATACCCGACAATCTGTTCCTGTGGAGCAGGTTTAAGGAAGTCTTTCATGCGGCTAAATAAACTCATATCGTTCTCACTCTTGGAGATACTCAGTAAGCCAAGTGGCTCCTAAGTAACCTGCAGTGCCAAATATGATTCCGCCGACTGCACCACTCACAAAAGCACCTGGCCCCGTCTCTATTCCAACCGCGGCTCCGGCGACAAAACCTATCCTTGCCCCAGCCATCGCGCCCCCCCAACCGCCGGCCTGCTTGACAACCTCGACGGAAATAGGTTTCACGCTGTTCTGCTTAATTGATTCTTCTGCGGCCAATTTCAAATCGTATGCGGTAAAACCAATCGCAAAAACCCTTACGACTCTAGCGCCCTTAATCAATGTGTTGGTTGTTTGATAAGACTTCGGGGTAAATATTGCCCGGGCAGGGACTTTCTCAGCCTGAACCAATACTTCCTTGTCGATATCCTTCACCCAGCTTGCGATCTGGTCAATCCTGGTTGCGTTCTTTGGGGCTATTTTTTTGTAATCCTCTAGCGACTTAAGGATTTCTTCTGTCGTCACTAGTTTTGCACCGGCAGCTTTCGCTTTTTCTATATCAATATATACTACTTTTCCATCGAACCTAGGAGAGCCATTTGGAAATTCTGAGCTAGTAGAAAGATAACTTGATGGGTGTTTTCTACTACTAAAAACGTGTTCGGCCACTGTGGCGCTAGAGCTCGGAGCGACAGGACGCATGCCATATTTTTCGGGCCAGACTTCGTGTTTCATTTGGAATTCTGGTAAGTTTTTGGCGACCAGATGAGGGTTGTCCGGAGACGAATAAATTTTCCGTACTAAAAAACCATCCTTGCCTATTTCGTCCACAGCAACGAACATGTGAATATTTGCCGGCATTGCATAGCCCGGCACATTACTTACCGAACCGCTTTCCTTGTTTGTGGGTACTTTGCAAGAAAACTCTGTCACGCATCACCCCACTTTTCGAGCGCAGCAACACCCGTAGTAATTTCCAACGTTTCTTGCTTGCTCGTTGCAATTCTTGGTGTGCGTCCCGACTCATCTGAAAAGCCGGTATATACCATGCCCGACTCATCTTTGATGTGGTATGGAACATTAGCTAATGGCTGACCGTCACTGCCAACGATACGAAACTGTTCGTCGAATACCAACGCCCATAGTGGCATAGCGGACGGCGGTATGAATTCTGCGGGAGTATGTGAATTCCCTATGATTACAGTGCTGGAGCCACTGATGACATTGTTTCCGTGAGCGCCGGTGCTCCCAACAATTGCCGCAGACATACCATTGATAAGAACGGTAGAGGCTACGTCCCCCACAATAGGGCTGCCACAGGCACTCTTGTCGTTTTGACGCGCGGCAGCCAAGCCATCGAAAAAGACATCGGGAGAACCCGAAGCAATAGGATTGACACCATGGCCAGGTAGTGGGCAGGAAGTAGGATCGGTAACTCGAGCGGCAGGTTTGCCTGACATGTGGAACATCCTTGTAAAAGTAACATCTGGATGAAGTGTGACATAAAAGACCGGTCGCCAACTATGCAAGCCCGATCGAGCGCTCGCTCTGCCGGATGCCGATCGGGAGCAAACGTCCGCTTCTGGTCGAGGCTGTGTAAAACCGGTTTAGAGCAGGTTTGACAGTCAGAATCAGAACGAAAATCGCGTTCCTATGCAAATTTCAGGTCCGGCTGATTCACCAATCATTGGCAGATTTTACGTAGCGACGCAGACTTCAAAATAGTTTTTGCGTTTTTACACAGTCTGGGCCGTGGATTTCCAGACCTTTGTAATAGCCTCGGTCGGCCACCACCGTTAGCGATTCAGCCTCGATTTCTTCACGCGCTTGGTTCGCCATATTGCTCAGTTGCCCACGATCATTACCAACGTTGGTCACCTCATGGGCGATGATCAGATGGTGTTTGTCGTCGACCGCTGTTTGTACGTTGTAGCCAACCGTTCCGGTGCCTCGGCCGCTCGTGGCCATTGAGCGTGCATCTGGATCGGTAAGAGAGATCTGCTGATCTGGACTGTCGTGGAGCTGCGCCTCAATGTCCTTGAGTTTCTGCATCTGCTGTTTCAGTGTTTCGATTTTTTCTTTCAGTCGCTCGGCCTTGGCCTCGGCCACTTCTGGCGTTGCCCGATCCGCCGAATCCATCGCCGCAAGATAACGGTCAATGCTCTGCTCGATCTGTTGCATGCGCGCCTTCACTTTGCCCTGGGTGAAGTTACGGTCGCGGTTGTTGACGGCTTTGAATTTGCTGCCGTCGATGGCGATGATCGATTGGGAGAAGAGATTGAGGTTGCGGCAAAGCACTACGAACTGGCGGCAGACACTACGAATGGCTTTACCGTTGTCCTTGCGAAAGTCGGCAATGGTTCTAAAGTCCGGGGCCAAACGTCCCGTGAGCCACATCAGCTCGACGTTGCGCTCGGCTTCACGTTCAAGCCGGCGACTGGACTGAATCCGATTGAGATAGCCATAGATATAGATCTTCAGCAAGACCGCTGGGTGGTAGGCCGGACGACCCGTTGCAGCAGGATCGACACCCTCAAACCCAAGTACCCCGAGGTCGAGTTCATCGACGAAAACGTCGACCACTCGCACTGGATTTTCTTCGGCTACGTAATCGTCCAAGCACTCAGGCAGCAACGTAACTTGCGTCCGAGCCTCACCCTCAATAAATCGCTTCATGATCGCCCCCGATACGATCTAGACGATCAGAAGGTTAGACAATCACTGGCGTTTTCACACAGCCTGGGCCGAAAGCTGGCGGTAGCGACAGGATGCTATCCACCCGTGAAGCGGACACAAAACTCCTCTGAGACCGTGTCATGGCGTCCCGTTTCTTCCGTACAGGCGGTAGCCTGGTCGACGACTCAAGCGTTCGTAATAGTCGCTCACGGCAGGAAAGTCCGGATGAGCAAGCGGTGTTTCAAACCACCGATTAACTGACAGGCCGATCGGTATATCTGCGAGAGAAAACTCATCGCCGCTGACGTAGGCCCCGGTTGAATCGAGCTGTCGATTGAGGATCTCCATGTACCTCGACCAGTTGTTGCACGCGGCCGCCAACGCACGGCTGTCCTGATGCTCAGGCGAATGCCTGACCAGCGACATGAAGGCATAACTCCACGACTTGTTGAGATCTGACGCTTGCCAATCGATCCATTGATCCACCCGCGCTTTGGCTCTCGCTTCAGTCGGGTAAAGGTGAACGCCGTTGTAGCGCGACGCCAGGTAGCGAATGATCGAGTTTGACTCCCAAAGAATGAAGTCGTCGTCCTGGATGACCGGCACCATGGCATTGGGATTCAGCGCCAGGAATTCAGGTGTGTGCGTCGATCTGAAGCCAGAACCCCAATCCACCCGCTCAAAGGGAATTTCAATCTCGGCGCAGGCCCAGAGCACCTTTCGTACATTGATCGACGATGCCTTACCCAATATGCGCAACATTCCATGTCCTTATCGTTCGGGGTAGTTGGTCTGAACTACTGACTCTATCGCCGTGTGGAGCGGATTGTCCAGAGTCTGCTTTTGGCCGATTCTGTTGAAAAAGTCGGCCATGGTTTGCGCATCAAAAAAGTACGTGCCCGAGATTGAAATCTTTACTTTTGGCAGAGGCTTCCGGACTCGGATTTCACGTAGCAGCGTGCAAACAAGGCGTTTTCACCAGTCAATGATCAGGCCGTTTGGGCAGACCGACTTTTTCAACAGAATCGGCCGTCTGCTGCCTGTCGCCACGACAGCTTTTGGCGGATTTCTGCCTATTCTCTACGAAAGAGATGATTGACAACGTTCAAATTCAGGGGGGGTTTACCATTCGTATGCGGCTCTGAATTACTTACAGACCGACAATGTGCTCACATCTAAAAAATCCCGAATTCGATTCCACCAAACGCCATAACTAGCTGATTTATTTATAGTTACTAGTTGGGGTACGCCGAATTTTCCAGTGAACTCCAGACGCCCGAAAAACCTAGCCCCGCAGAAACATACCGTTCGTCTGGTGCCGGCACCATACAAAACAAAGCCCTCGCAGAAATGCGAGGGCTTTGTTGTTTCTGGTGTACGTGAAATCCGAATCCCGTTCACGCGTCGCAAGCACTAAGCATTTAGCTGTTTTATCCAGTCAAGACTCGCAACGGTAGAACCGGAAGGACGGTATTCACAACCGATCCATCCGGGATAGCCACGCTGCTCCAGCGCTGCGAACAAGGCAGCAAAGTCGATGTTCCCCGTTCCCGGCTCGTGACGACCCGGGCAGTCGGCAATTTGCACATGGACGGTTCTGTCATAAAACCGAGCCAGAACATCTGCTGCGTCTCCGGTCAGAATCTGGGCATGGTAAATATCGAGAATCAGCCCAACACTCGGGAAAGTCTCCAGCACCTGTTGCGCCTTGCTGAAGTCAGACATGTAGTAGCCCGGCATCGCCTGCGAACTGATCACTTCGATAAGCGGCCGCAAACCCTGATCTTCGAAATACTTGACTGCATATTCCAGGTTGCCCCCGAAGATGCGCCCAGCATCATCCTGCGTCGTAACGCCAGACATGATGTGGACATCCGAACACGCCAGCGCCTTTGCATAGCTGGCGGCCTGGAGCAACCCGCTGCGAAATTCCTCTTCCTTGCCCTGCAAGGCAGCGATGCCTTTGGTAACGCCAGCCGGTGCAGCGAACTGAATCAGCGGCAGACTGTATTGAGCCAGGTGGTCGGCCAGGAGACTTGCGTCGAATTCATAGGGCGACGGGAACTCCACCGCCCGAAAACCAGCTGCCGCGGCAGCTTCGATGCGTTGCAGAAAGGGCAACTCATTGAATTGGAAACCGAGATGAGCATTGAACTTGAGCATTGGTAAACATCCATGTAGTGATTTATGGCTTTTATATACATTGTAACTGCTTCATGAACCCCACATTCAAAGCACCTATCTGATCCCGAATGTTGTGTTCCCGATTCCATCGGGAGCCATCGACTCCTGGTGCCCGCACCATACAAAAACGAAGCCCTCGCAGAAATGCGAGGGCTTTGGTGTTTCTGGGCGTTGGAAAACCAGGTCTTAGTGCCCCGCACTCTGCCCACCATCGACATGCAAGATCTCGCCAGTGACAAAGTTGGCGCTATCCAGATAAACAACAGCCTGCGCAATATCGCTGACCTCCCCCATATGCCCAACCGGGTGCAAATTACCCAGTGCTTCGTGAGTTTCTTCGCTGTGCATCGGAGTCTTGATGATACCAGGGGAAACCGCGTTCACCCGAATCCCACGCTTGGCGTACTCAATGGCCAAGGATTTGGTCGCCGCATTCAAGCCACCCTTGGTCAACGACGCCAGTACCGACGGCACGCCGTCGATGGCGTGGTCCACCAGGCTGGTGGTGATGTTGACGACGTGGCCGCTGCCTTGTTTTTCCATCTCGGTGATCGCGAGTTGGGTGATGTAGAAGAAGCCATTCAGGTTCACCGACAGCACAGCGGCGTAGTCTTCTTGGGTGTAGGCGGCGAACGGTTTGGCGACGAAGATTCCGGCGTTGTTGACCAGGGTGTCGATGCGGCCGAAACGTGCGATCGCTTCACGGACGACTCGCTGGGCGATCGCCGGGTCGCCGATGTCGCCGGCAACGGTGAGGATGTCCGGATCGGTGGATGGCTGGATCGAACGCGAAGTGGCGACTACCCGGTAATCGAGATCACGGAAAGCCTTGACCATGCCTGCGCCGAGACCTTGGGAGGCGCCAGTAATAACGATGACTTTTTTCGAATTGCTCATGATGAACCTCAACTGATAAATGATGGTTTGAAAAGGTGATTAATCAGGCTTCAACAGGCGCCTGCGCCATTTGTCTCAACATCTGTTCGTAGTACTCGACCGATTGCGAACCGGACACCAGGTGACGACCGTTGAGCACCATGGCCGGAACCGAATTGATACCGCGCTCGCGATAAAACGCCTCAAGCTCACGCACTTCCCTGGCAAATGCTCCGGACACCAACACCTCACGCGCGCTCGCTGCATCCAACCCCACTTCCGCCGACAGTCGAACCAGCGTCTCGCGATCGTTCGGGTTCTGGCCGTCGGTGAAATAAGCACGCAGCAAGGCTTTCTAGAGTGCGACCTGCCGCCCTTCCTGCAATGCCCACAACAGCAACCGGTGAGCATCGAAGGTGTTATGGAAGTGGCTGCGCTTCTCCAGATCAAATTTGAACCCGATGGCCTCGCCTCGAGCGATTTGCATCGCTTTGCCGGCGGCAACTTCCTCGGCGCTGCGCCCGTATTTGCGCATCAAGTGCTCGATCGCGTTCTCGCCTTCCACCGGCATATCCGGGTTCAGCTCGAAAGGCTTGAAGGTCAGCTCGACCGAGACTTCACCCGCCACGTTCTCGATCGCTTGCTCCTGCGCCGTCGCGCCCAAGGCGCACCATGGGCACACCACGTCGGAGATGAAATCGATGGTGACGGACGCAGTCATGACTGCCCCTGCTCCTCAGCCAGTTGTTTTCGGTACTGGGTAGTGGTGATCCCGGCATAGCCCCAGTTATCGGTGTCGACTTCTTCGATCACGATGTGTGTCAGGTCCGGGCGTTTGTTGAGGACGCGTTCCAGGGTTTCAGTGATTTCAGCGATCACCTGAGCTTTCTGCTCTGAGGTAACGCCATCGCGGGTAATGCGTACGCTGACAAAAGGCATGATGAGTCTCCAGTGACCTTCTCATCGGAATGATGGGGAGGCGTTGGAGAGGAATGTATGAGGTTGGGTCAGGGGGATAAAGGTGGGGGCGGGAACATCATTAGTTACTTGGTGTAATGACTACGTCGATATTGATTGGAGACGCCACCGGAAAATATGGCCTAACCGTAAGGTTCATCACCAGCGATCAAAACGGCTTCAATCCGTGCTGACAAACCTCATCGTATTTTCGAGGAACTTGTGGCGAGGGAGCTTGCTCCCGCTTGAGTGCGTAGCACTCACAAATATCGGCAATGGTTGTCAGATTTTTGGGGCCGCTACGCAGCCCAGCGCGAGCAAGCTCGCTCGCCACAAAGGTAAGCATGACTGAAGAGTCTCGCCTAAATGAACAGCATTACGAGTCAATCGGGGCTTCTTGTACTTCGTTGAGCTCACATCTCGCTGACTTCAAACACAAACGAGATCTTCCGACTGCTCGCACTCCACACATAGCGAATGTGCTTCCCTTGCTTCGGAATGGACACGGCCGGCGGTCGAAACGCGGCAACACATTCATGGCCAGGCAGACGAACGCTGTTGTAGAGCAATCCCCAAGACAACATTTCGCGCAGTTGTCGGGCAAAGGCCTGGGCCGGACCGTAGGCGTTGGGATCCGGGTCGTGCAGGTGCGGGTAGTCGCCTCGGATGTCGTGCAAGGGTTTGACCACCTGGTTGACGTAGGTACGCATGGTCAACTCAAGATCCGGTTCGTTGGTCGCGGCGAGGAAGCGTTCCTGGTGATAGCTCGTCTCGGCGATGGCCGCGGCCTGGCTGCTGGCGGCGTAGTAGACGCCGAAGGTGCCGTCGGTGAAGCGGCTGGTTTTGCCGATGTGGGTGAACGCGGCCATCACCGGTGTGGAGCCGGGGCCGGAGACGCGGTCTTCGGGGCGCACGCGGGCGAGCACGCCGGCTTCTTCCATCAGTCGATCGTTGGTCAGGGCTTCCAGCGCATAGGCGGTGGGCAGGTCTTCGGGGTCGAGCACGTCTTCGAACAACGAGATCGGCGGGAAGCAGCTGTTGACGATCCGGTAAGCCCGCGGCCATTGCGGGTCGGCCACCTCCGGCGCCATCAACCGCGTACTCCGTCGAGGTAGCGGCGCACGTCAGCGATGTCGACCACGCGGCCGGCCAGCATGTAGGACAGCGCCGACTGGCCATTGAACGGCGCGGCGGTGTTGGGGCTGCTGACCCAGGTGTAGGCTCGCTCGCGGCTGTTGCTGAAGATGATGCTCAGGGCTTTGTGGATGCCCATCAAATACGAGATGCGCTCCAGGGTGTCGTGGGGCAGGCGCACGTTGGGCGGCAGGTGTTTGTACTTGTAGAAGGTGGTATTGCCGACTTTGCCCAGGAGCGTGCGTTGCTGCTCGGCAGTGCAGCCCCAACGCTCCATGAGGTTGAAGAAAAACTTCAGCGCGACTCGACCGGCTTCGGGGGTATCGAGTTGTTGCTGTGGGCTTAAGGCAGTGGATGAGGCAGGCATGGGGATGGCCTCCTTGGGTTTACGATGTCGTGATTTCAGACTAGTACAGATACGAACAATAATGAAATTTTAATTCGCATACGTATTTATCTGTCCCCTCTTCGAAAAGAGCTTTCACGCCGGATTTTCCGCAGCCTGAAAAGATGCCGACACACGGTCCAACACGCACGTTGACACCCCCACAATAGGGGCAGAGAATTAAATCGAGAGCGCGAAACCGACTGCCTCCAAGTGGCAATAGTCGGCGTAGGAACCTCGTTGATGACTTGGAAATCGGCGCCTGGTGAGACCTCTTCTCCCCTGCTTGAGGGAGCACAATATCAAGCACCTTTTCATGAAAGCAGCCTGATCCAGGCTGCTTTTTTTTGCCTTGGGAAAAGGTTTCTTGATCAACCAACACTCAAAAAACGCCCACACCTCCCCCATCCGGGCCGTTTTTTTGACCCCGATCAGCCGCCCCCCCCGCCAAAAAACCCGATCCTGTGTAAGCCTCCAGCCATCGGACGCGGAATCATTTCGCTACTAAACTCGGGACAAGCATGCTCAGCTGCAGGATCATAGCCAGCACGCGACCGACGCCCACCGGGCGGCAAGGTACACAACAATAGCCAGCCCACTTTAGAGGGCATTACCCAAATGGATAGCAGAACCTTACGCAACCTCATGCGCATCGTGCAGACCGGCTCATTGTCGGCGGCGGCAGAGCATTCCTGTTTGAGCGTGCAGGCATTGGCCGCGCAGTTGAACAAGGTCGAAGAGCAGTTCGGTTTTCGGTTGTTTCGTCGCTCCAACAAGGGGCTGACTCTAACAACGCAGGGCACGGAGCTCACGCCCTACATGGACAAGGTATTGGTCGCCACGCGGCAACTGGAAGAGAAAGTCGCCACGCTCAAAGTGCCTGGGCAGCGCACGCTCAAAGTTGCACTTAACACCACGCTCTCGGCCGACTTCAACCGGCGCATGATCGGACGCCTCATTGAGGTGTTTCCCGACTATCAACTGGAATTCAGCTACGCCGAGTCGATGGAAAACCTCAGCAAGTTGAAGAATGAGGACTTCGACCTAGCCGTGCTGATCGGGCCGCAACAACCGGGGTTACCCAGCATCGCCCTGCCCTATGTGCAGGTGCAGGTGGTCGGCGCTCATTGCGGTCAGGAAAACGACCCGCTGGTGCTGCTCGGCAACAAGTTTCAGGTTCGGCCGGCCGACGATTGTCCGTATTCCCACAGTTTCTTGCGCTTTCTCGACGCGGGCCTTGGCAACTACGAGTCAGGCAAACGGATGATCTATTCCTGCAGCGAGACCCTGACCCTGTCATTGATCACGCAAATGGACGGCCTGGGCATGGTTTCCCGTGAGGCGGCCCTGCGTAACGGCTTGACCATTTTCCCGGGTTTCGAGGACTCCCTCGAAGTGCGGCTCGCGATCAATAACCCAGAGTTGTCGGGCCAGGCCTTGAATGACGTGGTTGCTCTGCCGCTACATGAACGATCCGAGCGCGATGTACGCAACCGTTCCCACCGCTACGCTGAGAAAGAGGTTTTTGCTGAAATACGCACATAACAACGTCGGAATGGCTGCATAGAATTCCGGGCGATCGAGCTGCACATGCTGATCCTTGATCAACAGGGGCGTAAGGCTGATTGCAGCGACGATCGCCACCGGCAGAAACTCCAGCGCCCGGGCGACCAGGGGTGGCCAATGATCAGTGTTCACCTGCAGTGGCAACGCACGCGGCAGGAAGGTCACGGCCATCATCAGTGCGACGACCAGGATCAGGAACGTTTGGTCAGGCATACACCCACCCCGCAGCCCACGAATGTGGCGATGAAGACGTTGAAGGGTGAGTTGCCGATCAGGCTCAGAACACCCATGCAGGCGACCGCTGCCAGTGCGGCGATCAATTTTTTACGGGTGTTGCAGAGTGATACCAACACGTAGAGCATCATCGCCGTCAGCGCATAGTCGAGCTGGTACTTGATCAGGTGCGCCGCGTACTGGGCGCAAATCGCCCCCAGCAAACCGCCGATCACCCACGACGTATGGCAATACAGATTGAAGCCGATCAGGTAACGCACATTGACCGGTGCACCCTTGCCCAGTTTGACGCTGTGGAAAGCGAACGATTCATCGGTCAGCCCGCCGGCATAACACCAGCGCTCAAGGCGACTGAGCCCCAGCGCTTGCAGGGCCTTGGCCATGTAGACCGACATCAGCATATGCCGCGCATTGATCAGAAACGTGGTGAGGATGATGGTGGTCAGCGACGCACCACTGGAGATCAGCGCCAGAGCGGCGAACTGCGAGGCACCGGCGTAGACGAACAGGCACATCGCGACCGGCAGCCACACGGGCAACCCGGCATTGACGGCCATCAAACCAAACACAAACGACACCGTGAAGTAACCCGCCACTACCGGGCTGGCTTCAGCAAAGGTGCGCGAGGGCAGGGGCTCGACCATCAGCGGCTGGCTGCTGGACGTCTCATTCATAGGTCCCTCTCAAAGGTAGTTTCGCCGCGCGGCTCACAAAAGCCCTGGGCACTCCAAAAGCGTTTGCCGGCCAGATTAGCATCGTCGACGAACAGGAACATCCGCAGTACACCCACCCGTTTCATGTCTGCCGATGCCGCTTCCACCAGGCGTTGACCTACGCCCTGGCTGCGATACAACGGGCTCACCGCCAGGTGATTGATGGTGCCACGGCTGCCGAGCATGCCGCCCAACACCGCGCCGACCACTTCGCCACGGACATCGAGCGCGAGGAACGCGGTGGTGGTTTGCTGCACCAACACACCGCGCAGGCATTTGGCGTCCTGCCATTCACAGAACGACACTTCTTCGAATTGCCGAAAGAAGCGCTCCAGGCGTTGGGCGTCCTTGGCCGTCGCGCGCTGCAGCATCACTGGTGCAGAACACTCGGCGATGTTCATCATCGGGTCTAGCTGTTCAGCGAACAATGTCGAAAGCGGTCCCGGGCCGCGAGAAGGAAATGGCCAGAATCTGCCGATAGGCCATTTCGTGGGCATGGGTGTTGCGTGCCGGTGTCACGTAGTGACGCATGTCGCGATCGAGGAAGTAGGTGGTGTCGAGGATGTCCAGATAGGTCGTCGCCGCCAGCTGTTCCTCTTGGGCCGAATACAAACGGCTCTCCGCCCCCTCCACGTTGTTACGGCCCCAGAAATGCACACCGCTGAACGGATAACCGTCGCAATGAATCCCTTCCGGGGTGATTTCCAGTTGCTTGCCCGGCTTGATCTCGATGCGGATCTGATGGATCTGGCATTGCCAGATTTCGTCGTGCAACTCCGGCGGCAATACGTGTTTGTACACCTCGAAATCCGCATCGATGAGGCTGCGCATCACCGGCGAATTAATAACCTCATTGGAGAAGTCCTGAAAGTGCCGCTCCAGTCCGCCGACGTAGCTGTTGTTGGCCTTCGATTGTACGTAGGCGCGGTGCTCCAACTGCTTCAAATCGCGGGTGACCGGGTTGTATTCGAAATCGCTGTAACGACGGAAACGCATGCCCGCATCGGCCTGGCCGTAATAACTGTCCAGCTCCATGCTTTCCCAACTTTTGGTCAATCTGACGAAGTCGGAAAAATGACCGAAGAGATTGAAGTCGGCTCCCTGGACATTGACATACTTGTCGCGTCGTAGCGATTCGCCAACTTCTCTGTTCAAAACGATCATTACTAGGCCTCCGCTGCATTTAGCGGCCTAATCTAGTAGGCGCAGGATTGGCGGCCCATGAGAAAGAATTTCAGGCATATCAAGCGTTGCTTGAAACGCAGTATAAAATTGCTTCAATTCGACTTTTTACGATCGAAAACAGCCCTTTTCAGTGTTTTTCTACGGTCATGAGGCGAAAAAAACCCGAGCCTGTCGGTTTTTTTATCGAGTCTGAACAACTCAGCCGATCTTCAGAAGATGTTGATCGGGCCACTTTGCACGACGTACTTGAACGGGTAAACAGGCGAGAAACGTCTAAGAAATCACCTGTCAGCGATAGCCAATTGCACAGTGTGGCTGTCGACGAATTGTTCAAAATGCGTGACTTTTCCGTTGGCCAGAGTCCACAAATGAGCGACTCGGGCGTTCATCGCGCGGCCAGTGGTTTTGTAGACGCCGCTGTAATTGCCGTAGGCAAATACCTTGTCGCCCTGTGCGACGTAATTCTCGACCTTGAACTGAAAACCTTCCCACTCGGTGGCCAAACGCTTGAAGACGTTTTCGACGATAGCGTCGAAACCGACGTAGGTCCCGGCGTACGGAAATCCCGCCGCTTCGGTCCACTGGGCCTCATCGGCCAGCGCCGCGGCAGTGTTGCGCGCGTTCTCCTGGGAGTTGGCGCCTTCGTAGGTGCTTTTGATCAGGCTCAGGTTATCCATGGTGACTCCAGGTGAGTTCAATGGGCGCAGCCGTCGAGGCCACAGACTTGAAAGGCGGATGAAGACTCTTTTACCGCAAGCGACTGGCTCAACCATTGGACGAAGGCTTGCGGCTTGCCGAGCCAGGGACCGATATCGATCAGGGTGAACTGGCCATCCTGTTCCAGCGCAAAGGTCGGGAAACCCTGACCGCCGACGTTGGCCAAGAGTGTACGGCTGTCCTTGATATGGCGATCCGTGTCGGCTTTATTGAACGCCTGTTGGAAGGCCTCAAGTTCAAGACCTGTTTGTATGGCGAGTTCCAGCAGAACGACTTCGTCAGCGATGCGTCGACCCTCCATGTAATGAGCCGTCTGCAAACGCCCCAGCAACTCCAGGCCGCGTCCAGCGATCTGCTCGGCCGCCAGCACGGCGGCAATCGGCGGCGTGGAATCGAACACCGCCGTCGAATCACGCAGCAACCCCTCAAAATACGCCTCGCCAAACGGCTGGCCGGTGTACTCGGCGATCCGTCGGTCATGGGGCATCACGTAGTTACGCAGCTGTGGCGAAACGCTCTGGCGGTTGGCACCGGTCATCATGCCGCCACCGTGGGCGATTACCGGCAACACGGCTTGGGCAGCCTGCACCAATGGTTTGGCGCCGTAGCACCAGCCGCATAACGGGTCGTAAATGTAGTGAAGGATCATAGGAAGGCTCCGGCAAAAAGGTAGGAAAACTCAATGCCGGCAGATTAATCCCCAGACTGTTTCGGAAAAACGCTGGAATGGCTTTCAGTCTGTTTCATGAATCGGTCGAATACTTTTGGTTTTCCTCCAGGTTATGGCCGACATGACCGGAACCTATATCTTCTAAACAATGCAAAACCTTGTGGGAGCGAGCCTGCTCGCGATGAGGCCATTACATTCAACATATTCGTTGATTGTAAGATCGCCATCGCGAGCAGGCTCGCTCCCACAGTTGATTTTCAGTGATTACAAAAAATCCTTCGCCCATAAAAAAGCGCCGCCTTCCCGGCAGCGCTTTTATCAATCCGTTGTTTTTCTTCTTATCCTTCCATCACATCCCACAATGCTTCCAGTTCCGCCTCGCTGAATAAACCAGCGGGGTAGCGCTCGATCATCATCCGGCGCGGATCAGGCTCTCTGATCTGACGCGTTCCATTGGACTTCAACCACTGCGCCAGGACCTGGAGCGATTCGCTGTTAACTGCCAGGGGATGCAGTGCCCGCTCGCTCACGACATTCATTTCGGCGTTCATCTCAGCGCTCTCTCCTGGTTTGTGAGCGGCTAACTTATCCAAGGTTTATGACAGAACATCGAAGTTCTCTCCCTCCCCGTCTTGCGCCATCGAAGATACAAGAGCTGTGCCAATGTTTTCGAAGTGTCGACAAGTGGATACAAAAAAGCCCGCAGTCCTGATGGGCTGCGGGCTTCGCGCGAAACGACGAGGCAAAATCGTTGCTAAATCGATTTTTCAATCAACTCAATCTGTTACGACCTCACTCACTCCTTGTGCGGAGCGGGCTGTTGTTGGGTAAGACAATGGATGTTACCGCCCCCAAGTAACAGTTCGCGACCTGGCACCATGACCACTTCGTGCTGCGGGAACAAGCTCTGCAAAATCTCTTTGGCCGGGCCGTCCAGCGGGTCGTCGAAGCTCGGCGCGATGATGCCGCCGTTGACGATCAGGAAGTTCACATAAGAGCCGGCCAGACGAACGGTTGGATTGCGCTCCTGAGTGCCGTCTACCGGATCCACGCCAGCGCACTCGTCTTCGGTCGCGTACAGCGGCCCCGGAATCGGCATTTTGTGCACCGTGAATGGGCGCCCCTTGGCATCGGTGCTGTTTTTCAGCACGTTCATTGCCGCCTGGCAGCGCGGGTAGTTCGGGTCCTGCGGGTCATCGGTCCAGGCCAACAGCACTTCAGCGGGACGCACATAGCAGCAGAAGTTATCCACATGGCCGTCGGTTTCGTCGTTGAACAAACCGTCCGGCAGCCAGATAATTTTATCCACAGCCAGATTTGCGCTGAGCACCGCTTCGATTTGCGCACGGTTCATGTGCGGGTTGCGATTGCGGTTGAGCAGGCATTCTTCGGTAGTGATCAGGGTGCCTTCGCCGTCGACGTGGATCGAACCGCCCTCAAGCACGAAGCCCTCGGTGCGGTAGCGCGGGCTGCGCTCGATTTCGAGGATCTTGCCCGCCACCTGCGAGTCACGGTTCCACGGCGAATACAGACCACCGTCGAAACCGCCCCAGGCATTGAAGTCCCAATCCACGCCACGGACTTCGCCGCGGTTGTTGATGACGAACGTCGGGCCGGTATCCCGAACCCAGGCGTCATCGCTGGACATCTCAACCACACGAATATTCGGCACATCGAGACGGGCACGGGCGTTTTCGTACTGGCCAGCGGAAACCGCCACGGTCACCGGTTCGAATCGGGCGATGGCCTTGGCCACCGCCACGTGGGCGGCCTGCGCCGGCTTGCCGCCCAGGCGCCAGTTGTCCGGACGCTCGGGCCAGACCATCCAGGTCTGGGTCTGTGGTGCCCATTCGGCTGGCATGTAAAAGCCGTCGGTGCGAGGGGTGCTGTTCAAAGTGGTCATGGTTCAGGACTCCAGGGAACCGTCGAGGGTTTTGATCGCGCCATACAGGTTCGGACGACGGTCACGGAACGAGCCCCAGGCGCTGCGGATGTGTTCCAGCTCATCGAGGTCGAAACTGTGAACCAGAATGCCTTCTTCGGTTTCGTTCAGCTCTTGGACTTTCTCGCCAAACTGGTTGGCGATGAACGACGAGCCGTAAAAGGTAATGTCGTAGCCGTCCTGCTCTTCGTTACCGATGCGGTTGCTGGCGATCAGCGGCATCAGGTTGGCGCCGGCATGGCCTTGTTGCACGCGCTGCCAGTGGTCGCGGGACGAAATGGTCTTGTCGTGTGGCTCGCTGCCGATGGCGGTCGGGTAGAACAGGATTTCCGCGCCTTGCAGCGCCATGCTACGGGCGCACTCAGGGAACCACTGATCCCAGCAGATGCCCACGCCGATTTTCGCGTAACGGGTGTTCCAGACTTTAAAGCCGGTATCGCCCGGGTTGAAGTAATACTTTTCGTGGTAGCCAGGGCCATCCGGGATGTGGCTTTTACGATAAATCCCGAGGTTGCTGCCGTCGGCATCGATGATCGCAATGCTGTTGAAACGCGCGCGGCCGGCCAGTTCGTAGAAGCTGATCGGCAAAACGACCTGCAGTTCTTTGGCGACTTTCTGGAAGTGCTTGATGGCGACGTTGTCTTCGACCGACGTGGCCAGTTGCAGGTAATCCGGGTTCGGCTTCTGGCAGAAGTACGGAGCTTCGAACAGTTCCTGAATCAGGATGATTTGTGCGCCTTTCGCCGCGGCCTCACGGACCAGCTTCTCAGCGGTTTCAATGTTGGCCTCAAGGTCCCAGGAACAGGCCATCTGGGTAGCGGCGACGGTAACGGTACGGCTCATGAATCGGCTCCTGGGCGAGCGCTTGAGGGTCGAGGGTGGCATCGACCGGTGACAGAAAGAGGCAGCACCAGGCGTGGTTCATCCACACCGTGGGCAGTGGCGACTTTATAGCCGATAAAAATCGGCTTTTAAAGCAATAAATACTCAATCCGTCAAAAACAACTCACTTAACACAGATAATAATCGAATTTAAATGCAATCCCTGTGGGAGCGAGCTTGCTCGCTCCCACAGGGGTATGTGTTTACAGACCTTCCTCGAGAACCTTCGATAGCATGTCGACAAAGAAATCCACGCTCTGACGCGACGTAACCATCGGCGGTTTGATCTTGAGGATGTTCAGGTAGTCGCCCGTCGGCTGCATGAAGATCCCCAACTCACGAAGGCGATCGCACAGTGCCGTGGTTTCTTCAGTCGCCGGTTCAAGGGTTTCTCGATTGCGGATCAACTCCACGCCCAGATAGAAGCCGGAACCATGCACCGCCCCCACCAACGGATGCCGGTCGATCAACGCTTCAAGACGCTCCTTGAAATACCCGCCAACGACCTGGGCGTTTTCCCAGAGCTTTTCTTCTTCCATCACATCCAGCACCGCCATGCCGATCCGGCAACTGACCGGGCTGCCGCCAGCGGACGAGAAGAAATAACCCTCGGCCTCCAGCGCTTCGGCGATTTCCCGGCGAGTGATCACCGCGCCCAACGGTTGGCCATTACCCATGCCTTTAGCCATGGTGATGATGTCCGGTACCACGCCCTGCTCTTCGAAGCCCCAGAAAAATTTGCCCATGCGGCCGTAACCGACCTGAACCTCGTCGGCGATGCACACCCCGCCCTGCGCGCGAACCAATGCATAGACGTGCTTCAGATAGCCCGGCGGCAGCGAGATACCGCCCGCATTGCCGTACACCGGCTCACAGATAAAGCCCGCCAGCTGGCGTTTCTGCCCGGCGATTTTCGCCAGGTTGTGTTCGACACTGCGCACGTAGTCCGGCGCGCTGTCCGGGCCGCGGAATTCGCCGCGATAGGTGTTCGGCGCCGTCACCGGATGCACCCAGTCGGGACGGCTGCTCAAGGCTTGGGGGTTGTCGGCAATCGAGGTCGAGACCGCATCCGCTGCCACCGACCAGCCGTGATACGCCTCCAGCACGCTGAGCATGTCGCGACCGCCGCTGTAGGCCCAGGCCAGGCGGATCGCCAGGTCATTGGCCTCGGTGCCGCTGTTGACCAGAAATACCCGGTCCATGTTGTCCGGTGCCAGCTTCAGCAAGCGTTCGGAAAACTCGGCAATCGCCGCATAGTGAAAGCGCGAGTTGGTGTTGAGCAACGACCACTGCCGGCCAGCGACGGCGGCCATGCGTGGATGACCATGACCGAGCACCGCGACGTTGTTGAGCATGTCGAGGTAGGAGCGGCCCTGCATGTCGATCAGGTGATTGCGCCAGCCACGCTCGATACGCGGCGGGTCGACGTAATAATGTTTTTGGGAGCGAGCGAAACTCGCATCCCGGCGGGCCAGCAACGTCTGCGGGTCGAGTTCCTCTTGTGCATCGCAGGCCAGGCCGAGTAACGCGGCGGGTGAAGGACACAACGCCTGCCAGGCCGCGGCGCGCGTAGGCGTGCAAAACAACGGTGCGTCGAGCTGAGCGCTTCGACACAACTGCACGCTCAACGGCCCGCTGACCGAACCCAGCACCTGGCCTTTGACCAACGCCGCACCACTGCGCACCGAGGGGGTTACACCCCACAACCGAACGCTGAGCTCTGGGCCGTCCAGTTGCAGCAAGTTCTCCCCCTGTATATGGATGACCCCGGCAAACGGCGCTTCGACCGCCGTGCCGTCAGGCACTTGCAACGCAACGTGCAGCGGGAAAGTGTCCGGTTCGCTGGCGCTGTCCGGTCGGGTTTGGGACAGACGATACTGGCCATATCGACTGGCCGCCAGACCGTGAGCGGCGGCGGCTTCCGTCAACAGGCGCAGATCGATCCCTTGCTGCTCCCAGTTACCCGCCTCGAAATGCGGACTGAGCACGCCCAAATCGATCAACGCAAATTCACGCCCCACCAGGCTCGGCAGTAAGGGCGCGAAGCCTTCACTGTCGATGCCCGGCAGGCTTTGACCGACCGTGGAAAGAATCGCCGCCTCCATCAACGCCAACGGCACCGATGTGGCAACGCGGAAAATTTCCCACTCATGGGTCAGGTTGTCGCGACTGTACTCATTGCCCGGATCGATGCTGACCTGCTGTTCGCCACTGAGCACCAACACCGCCGAGCGCGCAACGATCAGCGGCCAGAGCGCCAGCAACTCTTCATGCTGCAACGGATTGACCGCGTGATAAGCCCGAACCGCCGGCAAAATGTAGAACGGATCGCCATCGGCATGGTGCAGCAGCGCGGCACAGGTCACCGACAGATCGGTGATCCGCCAGGTTCGGACCAGATCGCCGAAATCGATCACCCCCTGCAATTGCCATTGGCGTTGCGCATCACGCTGCCAGACCACGTTGTCGTCGGTGACGTCCATGTGAATTGCCTGCACCGGCAGCTTATTCACCAAAGGCTGCAAATGGCGCTCGGCCTGTTCAGCCTTCTCAGCCATCCGTTTTCGTTGCTGGTCGTCCTTGATCACCGGCAGCAAATGCGCAATCAACGCGTTGGCGTGGCGAGCGTCCCACTGAAGGGTGCGCTCAAGGCCCGGATGATCGAAACCGGTCAGCGCCAGGTCCATTTCGCCGCAGAGCCGACCGAAACCGGCGACCACTGAATGGCTTAGATGATCGAGATGCGTCAGGGATTGGCCGTCGATGTAATCGAGCAGGCGTACATGCACCGCCTGGCCACCGACGTCCAGAGAGAGAAGATCTGCACCGTTCCTGGCAGGGATCACTCGCGGCACCTGCACGCCGGGGTGCTCCGCCAAATGTTTGAGCCCTGCGTGCTGGGCTTGCAGCTCCAGCGCCGAATAATCGCCACGGCAGATTTTCAGGACAAAACGCCCCTGATCACTGTCGACCCGATAGTTGAGATCCTGCTGGCTGCCCAAGGCCTGTAGCCGCCCGCTCAGCCCGTAATGCTCTTCCAGCAGCTCAAGCGCTTGCGCCGCAGACACCTGCGGGCTTGGCAGACTGGCGCGATGAATCAACGTGGCGAGCGGCATACAACGACCCCTGAAATTTTATTAGGCACTTATATCGCCACTGCTTGGGGCGATACGCAACCCCCTTCCTGGTTGGCGTGAATCAAATGCCCGCGCAACTCTCTTCACCGCACCACTCGCGCCAGCCGTCACTTTGCGTAAGAATGTCGGCCATTAACGCCTATTGCTGGAGAAACACTATGAATGTAGTCACCACCGACCTCCCCGGTGTTCTGATCATCGAACCCAAGGTATTTGGTGACGAGCGCGGCTTCTTCTATGAGAGCTTCAACGCCAAGGCTTTTGAAGAAGCAACCGGCCTGAACACCCAGTTCGTTCAGGACAACCATTCCCGCTCGCAAAAAGGCGTACTGCGCGGTTTGCACTACCAGCTGGAAAACACTCAGGGCAAACTGGTCCGCGTCACCGCCGGTGAAGTGCTGGACGTGGCCGTGGACATTCGCCGCAGCTCGCCGCATTTCGGCAAATGGGTCGCGGTGCGCCTGTCCGCCGACAACCATCGCCAACTCTGGGTGCCGGAAGGTTTTGCCCATGGTTTCGTGGTACTGAGTGATTTCGCCGAGTTCCTCTACAAAACCACCGACTACTACACCCCGTCGGCCGAGCGCAGCATTCGCTGGGACGACCCGGACCTGGGTATCGACTGGCAGCTGGACGAAGCACCGCAGTTGTCCGCCAAGGACCAGGCCGCCGCGTTCTTGAAGGACGCTGAAGTCTTTTCCTGAATTCCTGTCTGAATTTTCACCGCCAGCGCGCACTTGATCCAAGGTGCGCAGACTGCGCCCGCAAGCCTAGGCATAATGCGTCTATATCCATAGGCGCTTGATGCTCATGACTCCGACCCTCCCCCGCAGACCCCGCTGGCGCAGCCTGGCGCTACTCGCGCTGTGCCTGGCACCCTTGCTGTGGCCGCTGGAGCATCTGGCCGAGCGTTACTACCGCAGCGAACTGGCCGGGCAGAACCGTCAGACCCTCGACCTCTACGTCGCCAACCTGCTGGGTACCCTGCACCGGTATGAAGTGCTGCCGCAGATTCTCAGCGAACTGCCCGCCCTGCGCGCGACATTGGCCGCACCCGACGAGGGCGTGGTTCAAGGCAATGCCAATCGCCTGCTGAAAAATATCAGTGCCCAGACCGGCGCCGAAGTCATGTACCTGATGGACACCACTGGCAAGACGCTGGCGGCCTCCAACTGGGACAAACACGACAGTTTCGTTGGCCGCAATTTCGCCTTCCGCCCTTATTTCAGTGAAGCCATGGCCGGGCGCCTTGGGCGCTTCTTCGGCCTGGGCACCACCTCGGCCAAGCGCGGTTACTTCTTCGCCGCGGCGGTACGTGACCGCGAAAAAATCATCGGCGTGCTGGTGGTCAAGGTCGACCTCGACCACACCGAAAGCCTCTGGGGCAAAACCCCTGAACAACTGTTGGTCACCGACCACAACGGCGTGGTCATCCTCACGTCGCGGCCAGAGTGGCGTTTCCGTTCGACCCGTCCATTGAACGACGAAGAGCGTGAGGCCATCACCGCGGTTCAACCCTACCCGACCCGCGATCCAAAGCCGTTGGATCTCGCCTCCGACGCCTGGCTGACCCAAACCCGGCAGATCGAAGAAACCGGTTGGAGCGTCAGTATCCTTGCGCCGCGCACGCTGATCGACCGCCCGGTACGCACGGTCCTGGCCATCGGCGGTGCAACGCTGTTGGTATTAATGCTGCTGCTCGGCCTGATGATGCAGCGTCGACGCCATTACCTGGACCGGATCGCCTTCGAAGGTAAAGCCCGCCAGGAACTGGAAGGCCGGGTCGCCGAACGGACCAGCGACCTCGAGGGCCTCAACCGTCGATTGAAACAGGAAGTGCTGGAGCGCGAACACGCCCAACAAGAACTGGTACGCGCCCAGGATGATCTGGTGCAGGCCGGCAAGCTCTCGGCACTGGGAACGATGTCGGCGAGCATCAGCCATGAACTCAACCAACCGCTGGCGGCAATCCGCAGCTACGCGGAAAACGCCGAAGTGCTGCTCGACCATCAGCGCACCGAGGATGCTCGCGGCAACCTCAAGCTGATCAGCGAATTGACCGGGCGCATGGCCTCGATCATCGCCCACCTGCGCGCCTTTGCCCGGCGTGATCGCCACGCCCCGGAAAGCGTGGCCCTGCAACCGGCACTGGACGACGCGCTGGCGTTACTGGCCAAGCGTCGGCGCAGCATGGAAGTCGAACTGATCCGTGACCTGCCGGCCGCCACCCTGTGGGTCGAAGCCGGGGAAACCCGCTTGCGCCAGGTACTCGGCAATCTGCTGGCCAATGCCCTCGATGCCCTGACGGAAAAAGGCCCGCCGCGTAAACTCTGGTTGAGTGCCGAGTCCACCGTCGACGGCGTCAACCTGTACATTCGCGACAACGGCCCCGGGTTCTGCCTGGAAGCGCTGGGTCGTGCCGGTGAGCCCTTCTACACCACCAAGACCCGCACTCAGGGGCTTGGGCTGGGGCTGGCGATCTGCGACACCCTGATGCGCGCCTTCGGCGGTGAACTGTCGTTCTCCAACCACAAGGAAGGTGGCGCCCTGATTACCCTGAAGTTGCGCGCAGGCGCACCGGGCGTGAGCCTGCAACCGTCCGAGGACCGAAGTGCATGACCATCGACAACCGCATCCAGGTCGTGTTGATCGACGACGATCCCCATCTACGCCAAGCATTGAGCCAGACCCTGGACCTGGCCGGCCTGAAGATCCTGCCGCTCGCTGAAGCCAATGGCCTGGCCGGGCAACTGGAACGCGATTGGCCGGGTGTGGTGGTCAGCGACATCCGCATGCCGGGCATGGACGGTCTCGAACTGCTGACCGAACTCCACGCCCAGGACCCGGAACTGCCCGTGCTGCTGATCACCGGCCACGGCGACGTACCGCTGGCGGTACAAGCCATGCGCGCCGGGGCTTATGACTTTCTGGAAAAACCTTTCGCCAGCGACGCCTTGCTCGACAGCGTGCGCCGTGCCCTGGCCCTGCGCCGGCTAGTGCTGGACAACCGCAGCCTGCGTCTGGCCCTGAGCGATCGCAACGAGCTGAGCGCTCGACTGGTCGGGCAATCGGCGCCGATGCTGCGCCTGCGTGAGCAGATCGGTGCACTGGCGGCGACCAAGGCCGATGTGCTGATCCTCGGCGAAACCGGTGCGGGCAAAGAAGTGGTGGCCCGCGCGCTGCACGACCTGTCGAGTCGGCGTAACGGCCCGTTCGTGGCAATCAACGCCGGGGCCCTGGCCGAGTCGGTGGTGGAAAGCGAGCTGTTCGGTCACGAGCCAGGCGCCTTCACCGGCGCGCAGAAACGTCGTATCGGCAAGTTCGAATTCGCCAATGGCGGCACGTTGTTCCTCGATGAAATCGAAAGCATGAGCCTGGACGTGCAGGTGAAATTGCTGCGCTTGCTGCAAGAACGGGTCGTCGAGCGACTGGGCGGCAACCAACAGATCCCGCTGGATATCCGCATCATCGCCGCGACCAAGGAAGATCTGCGTCAATCCGCCGATCAGGGCCGCTTCCGCGCCGACTTGTATTACCGCCTGAACGTCGCGCCGCTACGCATTCCGCCGCTGCGCGAGCGCGGCGAAGATGCGCTGGTGCTGTTCCAGCATTTCGCCGATGAAGCCAGTGCCCGCCACGGCTTGCCGCCCCATGAATTGCAACCGGGGCACCGGGCGCTGCTGTTGCGCCATACCTGGCCAGGTAATGTGCGCGAACTGCAGAACGCCGCTGAACGCTTTGCCCTGGGCCTGGAACTGGCCCTGGACAACAGCGCGCCGGAGGGTGGCGTCGGCAGCACGATTGAAGTGGTCAGCGGCGGTTTGAGCGAGCAAGTGGAGAACTTCGAAAAGAGCCTGATTGCCGCCGAACTGGCGCGCTCCCACAGCTCCGTGCGCAGCCTCGCCGAAGCACTCGGCATTCCGCGCAAAACCTTGCATGACAAACTGCGCAAGCATGGCCTGAACTTCGCCGACGGCGGCGCCGGTAACCCCACCGACGATGTCGATTGAGCTACCGTCAACTCATCATCTTCAAACAAGAGGCCTTTGAATGAACCGCGACTGTCGTCACCTGGAATCGATCCTCCACCACGACATCCCTCTCACGCGGGACATGGGCCTCAAGGTGCTCGACTGGCACGATCAACAACTGCGCCTGCATCTACCGCTTGCGGCCAATGTCAATCACAAGAGCACCATGTTCGGTGGCAGCCTGTATTGCGGCGCGGTGCTGGCCGGCTGGGGCTGGTTGCATTTGCGTTTGCGCGAAGAAGGCATCGATGACGGGCATATCGTGATTCAGGAAGGGCAGATCAACTATCCGCTGCCGGTCACCTCTGACGCGACGGCGATTTGCCTGGCGCCAAGTGCGGCCGTGTGGAGGAAGTTTGTGGCGATGTATCGACGCTATGGGCGGGCGCGGTTGACACTGCATTCGCGGATCGTGAATACCGGGAGCGAAGAGGATGCGGTGAGGTTTACCGGGCAGTACGTCCTTCACCGATGACTGATCGTTCCCACGCTCTGCGTGGGAATGCAGCCCGTGACGCTCCGCGTCACTGGACGCGGAGCGTCCCTGGAGGCATTCCCACGCGGAGCATGGGAACGATCTTAGTTGCGAGCCAAAGCCAACAACTTCTCCCGCCATACCGCCTTAGCCGGCAGCGCCAAAAAGAACTCATTCAACAACGACTCCCGCGCCGGATAACAGAACGGCTCACCATTCAAATCCAGTACCTCACCGCCCGCGCCTTCCAGCACACCTTGCGCCGCTGCGGTATCCCACTGCGAAGTCGGCGCCAACCGTGGATAACAATCCGCCGCCCCTTCCGCCAGCAGGCAAAACTTCAGCGAACTGCCGATGTTGGCCAATTGCAGCTCACCCAGGCTGTCGCTCAACCCCGCGAGTAACCGCTCCTGTTCAGGGCTCGAATGCCGACGACTGGCGACCACCGTGAAGGCTTCACCCACAGCCGGAACCTCACGAACCTGAATCGGCAACGGCTCGGCACCCTGATCGCCACGCCAGGCCCCGAACCCGGCACCGCCGACATAAAAACGCCCGTTGGTGGGCATCGACACCACGCCGAACACCACACGCCCCTGCTCGATCAGCGCAATGTTGACGGTGAACTCTTCGCTGCCGGAAATGAACTCCTTGGTCCCGTCCAACGGGTCGACCAGCCACCAGCGCTGCCAGCCGGCGCGCACGCTCTGGGGAATGTTGGCGTCCTCTTCGGACAACACCGGGATGCTCGGATCCAGCGCCGTCAACCCGGCCAGAATCACATGGTGAGCGGCCATGTCGGCGGCCGTGACCGGGGAATCATCGGACTTTGCCGTCACGGCAACATTGACGCGCCAGAACGGCAGGATCGCCTCGCCTGCCTTTAAAGCCAGTTCAACGACCGGCGCCATCAACGAATGGGGAAAGTTCAACTTCATGGCAGGAATACCCCACGCTGAGTCAGCAGGTCACGGGCCAGATACAGCGCCGCCAAGGCACGGCCCTCAGTGAATCGCGGATTCTGCGCCAACGCCGACAATTCACGCAGGTTGATCTTGTCCACGCCCATCGGCTCGGGTTCGTCGCCCTCCAAGCGTTCTTCGTACAGATCGGTGGCCAGCACCACCTGAATCTTCTGGCTCATGTAGCCGGGTGACAACGACAACTCGGTCAGATGCTCCAGCTGCCCCGCGCCATACCCGGCCTCTTCCTTGAGCTCCCGCTCGGCCGCCGCCAGCACGTCTTCGCCCGGTTCGATCAAGCCTTTGGGCAGGGACAGTTCGTAGGCATCGGTGCCGCCGCAGTATTCCTCCACCAGCACCGCGTGGTCCGCGTCGAGCATCGCCACGATCATCACCGCGCCATAACCGGCACCTTTGCCGACCAGGCGCTCGTAAGTACGTTCCACGCCGTTGGAAAAGCGCAACTTCAGCTCTTCGACACAGAATAATCGGCTGGTGGCGACAATCTCGCGGGCGAGTACGGTGGGTTTCTGGCGCATAAGAGGCTCCTTGGCGTAAGCGGGTTACTATACCCGGCCTATCCTTAATGCTGGTCAGTTAAGCGCAATTCATGTGGGAGCGGGCTTGTGGCTAGGGGGCTTGAATGACTGGCATCAGGCCTATCCTGATTGTTTATCTCGGATATCTTTTTTACCGCTGGAGAAGTTTTTTATGTCCCTGCTGCCCTGGCGCGACATCGATACCGTTCTGCTGGATATGGACGGCACGCTGCTGGACCTGCACTACGACAACCATTTCTGGATGGAGCATCTGCCAAAGCGTTATGCCGAGCTGCACGGAGTGAGCCTGGCCATGGCGGAGCTGGAATTGCAGCCGCTGTTCGAACGCCATGCCGGTCAGTTGCAGTGGTACTGCCTGGACTTCTGGAGCGCCGAGCTGAAGCTGTCGGTGCGCGAGCTGAAACTGGAAACCGCACACCTGATTGCCCTGCGTCCGGATGCGGACACTTTTCTGGCGGCGATCAAACAGGCCGGCAAGCGCGTGGTGCTGATCACCAATGCTCACCGCGATTCGCTGTCATTGAAGCTGGAAAGAATTGAACTGGCGCCCTATTTCGAGCGGTTGATCAGCTCCCACGATTACGGTTTCGCCAAGGAAGACCCGCAGTTCTGGGATGCCTTGCAGGCCGACATCGGCTTCGACCCGGCGCGCAGTCTGTTTATCGACGATACGTTGCCGATTCTGCGCAGTGCTCGCAATTTTGGCGTGGCACACCTGTTGGCCGTGAGCGAGCCAGACAGCCGCAAAGGGCCGAAGGACACTGCCGAGTTTGCGGCGGTGGGGGATTATCGGGAGCTCATTGCAGGGCTTTAGACCGAGTCGCCTGCATCGCGGGCAAGCCACGCTCCCACAGGGTCTGTGTCGTTCGCATCCTTCGTTAACGACACAATTCCTGTGGGAGCGAGGCTTGCCCGCGAAAGCGATCTCAAGCCTTACTCAGGAATCCGCAACACCTGCCCCGGATAGATCTTGTCCGGGTGTGAAAGCATTGGTTTGTTGGCCTCGAAGATTTTGTTGTACTTGTTCGCGTCGCCGTATTCGGCCTTGGAAATCGCGCTGAGGGTGTCGCCCTTTTTGACGGTGACGAACCGCGCCGCCTGAGCAACCGGGCCGATCACAGTAATCTGGTCATCCACACTACCGACACCGGCAATATTGCCCACGGCCAGCAGAATCTTTTCCTTCTCTTCCTGGCTTGCCACTTCGCCGGTGACAGTGACTTTGTCGCCATCAATGGTCGCCTGAACATTCGGGCTACCCAGGCCGACCTTGCTGATGTGTTCCTTCAACTGCTCGCTGGCGTTGGCATTGCCAGGCGTCAGCAGATCGATAAGTTTTTCGCCTGCTTCTTTCACAAAGCTAAAAATACTCATGGTGCACACTCCTTGGGATTCAGGTTCCAGACGCCCAAGACTAGACCAGTCTTCCGGAGCCCGGTTCCCGGCCGACCAATGACCCAACTCCGCGCAGGCGGTAGAATCGCGAACCTTGCCCGCGCCCTGGAGCGAAGATGGACATCAAGCAGCTCAAATTCCTCATCGCTCTCGACGAAACCCGGCACTTCGGCCAGGCCGCCGCGCGCTGTCACATCACCCAGCCGACCCTGTCCATGCGCCTGCGCAGCCTCGAAGAAGAGCTCGAACTGCCGCTGGTCAACCGCGGCCAACGCTTCGAAGGTTTCACCGCGCCGGGCGAGCGCGTGCTGGCGTGGGCACGTACGGTGCTGGCGGCTTACGACGGTTTGCAGGCCGAAGCGGCAGCCTGTCGTGGCAACCTCGTGGGTACGTTGCGTCTGGGCGTGGTGCCGCTGTCGAGCTTCGACCCGGTGCCACTGATGCAACGCCTGCATGCCGAGCATCCGAACCTGCGCTTCGAACTCTCGGCCCTGAGTTCCGAACAGATCCTCGAACAACTGGCGAACAACCGTCTCGACCTCGGCGTGTCGTACCTGGAGCGTCTGGATGGCGAGCGCTTCGATTCCCTGGCCTTCAACGAAACCCGCATGGGCCTGCTCTACGATCAACGCTTCTTCAGTTTCGGCGAGGCGCCACTGAGCTGGGAGTCGCTGATCGAACTGCCGATGGGCATGCTCACCAGCGGCATGCATTTTCGCCAGTCCATCGACCATAACTTCCACAGCCGTGGCCTGACCCCACAGCCGTTGCTGCAAACCGATGCGGTCCACCAATTGTTACAGGCGGTACACGGCGGCCTGTGTTGCGCGGTCATGCCGCTGAACGGCGGCCTTGAAAACCTCACCGATCACTTGCGTCTGCAACCTATCGAAAGCGCCCAGACCCTCGCCCGGCTGGGGCTGATCATGCGTCGCAGCGCTCCGCGTTCGGCCTTGGCAGAAGCCTGTTTTGCGATCTATCAGAAATCACTGACAGACACTTGATCGACGCCATCTATCGGTAGATCAGTAATAGCGATTAGACGCGACATGTTGACGCGCCTAGGCTTAAAGCTGACCAAACCGTCGGTGATGCCTAATGAACGCCAAGCGCCCCGGCTGCGCGGCGCCTGCTCTTGAAACGCCCGCGCCCACCGCAAGCCAGACATACAGTTACTGCAACCTTGAATACTCCGAATCGTCCAGCACCGCGCTGGCCGAGGAAGTTGCATTGGCGATCGCCTACAACGGCATCAGCCAGGCGGTCATGTTGGTGACGCCGACGGATCTTGAAGACTTCATCGTCGGCTTCAGCCTCGGCAGCGGCATCATCGAAGACGCTTCAGACATCTACGACTTGCAACTCAGCGGCTCGGGGTCGGCGCAATACGCACAAGTGACCATCGCCAACCGCGCCTTCTGGAACCTCAAGCAGCAGCGTCGGCAACTGGCCGGCACCAGCGGTTGCGGGCTCTGCGGCGTGGAAGCGGTGGAGCAAGCATTGCCCGATCTCAAAGTACTGCCCGGCGCCCCGCTGCCCCCGGCCGAATGGCTGGACGGTTTGCGCCATCGCATCGCTGAATTCCAGCCTTTGGGCCAGTATTGCGGCGCGGTGCATGCGGCGGTGTTCATGAATGGCAAAGGCGAATTGCTGCTGGGCCGTGAAGACATCGGCCGGCACAACGCCCTCGACAAGCTGATCGGCGGGTTGATCCGCCAGAAAATTCCGACCACCAATGGCCTGGCGATTGTCACCAGCCGTTGCAGCCTCGAATTGATCCAGAAAGTGTTACGCGCCGGCATCCAGACCCTGGTCAGCCTGTCGTCGCCCACGGGCCTGGCCGTGCAATGGGCCCGTCGACACAACCTCAACCTCATCCACCTGCCGCAGAAAAGTGCGCCGCGGGTCTACAGCCCCGCGACGGAGAATCAAGCGTGAACCAACACCAACAAGCCGACCAGAAACCCGCTCCACGTTACAAGCCCTATAAGGGAGCGGCCGGTGGCTGGGGCGCGCTGGCCAGCGTTGCCCGCGCCTGGTTGACCAGCGACAACGCGTTGAAAAATCTGCGCATGATGCTCAAGACCAACAAGAACGGCGGGTTCGACTGCCCCGGCTGCGCCTGGGGCGATTCTCAGGAAGGCGGCATGGTGATGTTCTGCGAGAACGGCGCCAAAGCAGTGAACTGGGAAGCGACCAAACGGCGTGTCGATGGCGCGTTTTTCGCCAAACACAGCGTTAGCTCGTTGCTGGAGCAAAGTGATTATTGGCTCGAGTACCAGGGCCGTCTGACCGAGCCACTGAGCTACGACGCCGAAACCGATCGTTACAAACCGATCAGCTGGGAAGCGGCATTCTCCTTGATCGCCAAGCATTTGCAAGGCCTGTCGAGCCCGAATCAGGCCGAGTTCTACACCTCGGGCCGCGCCAGCAACGAAGCGGCGTTCCTCTATCAACTGTTCGTGCGCACCTACGGCACCAACAATTTCCCCGACTGCTCGAACATGTGTCACGAAGCCAGCGGTGTGGCATTGGCCCAAAGCGTCGGCGTCGGCAAAGGCACCGTGACCTTCGACGACTTCGAACACGCCGATGCGATTTTTGTCTGGGGCCAGAACCCTGGCACCAACCACCCGCGGATGCTTGAGCCACTGCGCGAAGCGGTGAAACGCGGTGCGCAGGTGGTGTGCATCAACCCGCTGAAAGAGCGCGGCCTGGAACGCTTCCAGCACCCGCAACACCCGATCGAAATGCTCACCAACGGCGACAAGCCGACCAACACCGCGTACTTCCGTCCGGCATTGGGCGGCGACATGGCGATCATGCGCGGCATGGCCAAGTTCCTGCTGCAATGGGAGCGCGATGCGCAGAAGGCTGGTGAGCCTGCGGTGTTCGACCACGACTTCCTCAACGAACACAGCGCCAACGTTCTGGAATACCTCGGCACCGTCGACGACACCCCATGGGAGCAGATCGTCGAGCAGTCCGGACTGACCCTGGTGGAGATCGAGCAAGCGGCGCGCATGTACGCCAAAGGCAAGAACGTGATCATGTGCTGGGCCATGGGCATCACCCAGCATCGCCATTCAGTGGCGACCATCCAGGAAATCGCCAACCTGATGCTGTTGCGCGGCAACATCGGCCGGCCGGGTGCCGGTCTGTGCCCGGTGCGTGGCCACAGTAACGTGCAGGGCGACCGGACGATGGGCATCAACGAACGTCCGCCGGTGGCGTTCCTCGACGCCCTGGAGCGGCGCTTCCAGTTCAAGGTACCCCGTGAAAACGGCCACAACGTGGTCGAGGCGATTCACGCCATGGCCGAAGGCCGTTCGAAAGTCTTCATCGGCCTGGGCGGCAACTTCGCCCAAGCCACCCCGGACAGCCCACGGACCTTCCAGGCCCTGCGCAACTGCGACCTGACCGTGCAGATCAGCACCAAGCTCAACCGCAGCCATCTGACCCACGGTAAAGACGCGCTGATCCTGCCGTGCCTGGGCCGTACCGACATCGATATCCAGACCGAAGGCGCCCAAGCGGTGACCGTGGAAGACTCGTTCAGCATGGTCCACGCCTCCAACGGTCAGTTGCAGCCGCTGTCGAACCAGATGCGCTCGGAACCTGCGATCATCGCCGGTATCGCCGCCGCGACCCTGGGCAGCAAACCGGTGGACTGGAACTGGCTGATAGCGGATTACAGCCGCATCCGCGACCTGATCGCCGACACCATCCCGGGCTTTCGGGACTTCAACGAGAAGATCCAGAACCCGGGCGGTTTCTACCTGGGCAACAGCGCCGGCGCTCGCCGCTGGAACACCCTGTCGGGCCGGGCCAACTTCCGTCCGAACATCCTGCACAAAGACCTGGTGCACGAACGCACCCGCGCCACCGGCGTATTGCCGGACCTGATCATGCAGTCGATGCGCTCCCATGATCAGTACAACACCACCATTTATGGTCTTGATGATCGTTATCGTGGGGTGAAAGGTCAGCGGGATGTGTTGTTCGTCAATGAAGCCGACATCATTCGCCTGGGGTTCAAACCGGGGCAGAAAGCTGACATCGTTTCGCTCTGGGATGATGGCCGTGTGCGGCGGGTGAAGGGCTTTACGCTGCTGGCGTTTGATATCCCTGCCGGGCAAGCGGCCGCTTACTACCCGGAAGTGAACCCGTTGGTGCCGCTGGAAAGCACTGGGGATGGCAGCCATACGCCGACGTCGAAGTTTGTGGCGATCCGCTTGGAAGCGGCGAGTGAAACGGGGTTGATCATGGCCAAGTCGGCTTGACGCGACAGCGGGCTTGCTCGCGAAAGCGGTGGATCATTCAAACAGCTTTTCCGATCCAGCACTTTCCAATCGCCCACAAAAAAGGCCATTTTTATATGAAAACGGCCTTTGCGAAGTAGCTAAAGACCGGCGAAAAATACTTAAGTTCCGCCCAAAAAACAGCAACTTATAGAATTGTGCTCAAGTCGTGTTATTCGTCGGATTTCTATTGTCACAACCCCGACACAGCCTCAGGATCGCGCCGTCATCCCCTTGAGGTTCCTCTATGAAGTTCTCCTCGATTCTCTTGTTGTCCCTTGGCCTGGTCAGTGGCTTCGCGTCTGCTGGCGGCACCACCGAAGCAGGTGTGGGCGGCGCATTGGGCGGGGTTCTGGGCTCGGTCGTCGGTCAATCGCTAGGCGGCAGTACAGGTTCAACCATTGGCGCGGCCCTGGGCGGCGCGGGTGGTAGCGCAGTGGGCGCAGACAGACGCAGCCGTGGCGAAGCCGCCATTGGCGGTGCCTTGGGCGCAGCTGGCGGTAACGTGGTCGGCCGCAGCATGGGCGGCACCACCGGTAGCCTGATCGGCTCCGCAGCAGGCGGCGGCGCCGGTGGCGCGCTGGGTAACTACATGGGCAACAAGAGCGATGACGACGATCGTCGTTCCTACCGTCGTGGTTATGACGATGATGATCGTCGCTACTACCGTGACGGCCATCCGGGTCGCGGCCATGCCTATGGCCATCGCAAGCATCACCATCGCTATCGCGACTGAGGCTTGAATCGCCTCGTTTACCGGTAGATCAAAAAATCGCAGCCCTCGGGCTGCGATTTTTTTTGCCCTCAGCTCGCCAGTCGCTCCAACGCCCCGCGCAACCCGGCAGGAATCGCCACCGGCTGATTCGACGCTCGATCCACGAATACATGCACGAAACGCCCCGCCGCGCAGGCTTCGTCTTCGCCGGCCTTGAACACCGCCAATTCGTATTGCACCGAGCTGTTACCCAGCTTGCCCACCCGCAGGCCGATTTCGATCCGATCCGGGAAGGCGATAGAAGCAAAGTAATCGCAGGCCGAACTCACCACAAAACCCACCACCTCGCCGTCATGGATATCCAGGCCGCCGACTTCGATCAGGTAGGTGTTCACCGCCGTGTCGAAAAAACTGTAGTAGGTGACGTTGTTGACGTGACCGTAGGCGTCATTGTCGTGCCAGCGGGTGGTGATGGGCTGGAAGTGCGGGTAGTCGGTGCGTTGGGGCATCGGGTTGGACATCAGCGTTGGTTCCTGGGGTTGGGTGGCTAGTTTAAGGTGAAACCGCGTCGTACCCCTTCGCGAGCAGGCTCGCTCCCACACTGGATCTCAGTCATACACAAAATCTGTGTTCAATGAAGATCAACTGTGGGAGCGAGCCTGCTCGCGAAGGGGCCTTCACCGACGCCACATAAAATCACATCTCGGCAAACCCTTTACCCTGCGCCGCCAACTCCCCAATCAACCGCGCCGGCGCCCAGTGATCACCCTGCTTGGTCTCAAGCTGCAACAATCGCAGATGAATATCCGCCAACCCTTGCCGATCCGCCCAAGCCATCGGCCCGCCCTTGTCCGCCGGGAAACCATAACCATTGAGGTACACCAGGTCGATGTCATGCGCCGACGCCGCGATGCCTTCCTGAAGAATCTTCGCCCCTTCGTTGACCAGCGCCAGCAAACAGCGCTCCAGAACCTCTTCAGGGTCAATGTCGCGACGCTGGAACCCCAACCCCTCGCTGACTTCCAGCACCAACGCATCGACTTCCAGATCGTGCTCAGCCTGACGACTGCCCGGTTCGTAGTGATAATACCCATCGCCACTCTTCTGCCCGAAGCGCCCCAGCTCGCACAGTCGGTTGTCCACCTGAACCTGCGGCGCATCCTGGCCTTTGCCAGCCAGTTCCCGAGCGCGCCATTCCAGGTCGATGCCGACCACGTCATACATGCGGAACGGCCCCATGGCGAAACCAAAACCTTGCAGCGCTGCATCCACCTGATAAGGCAAAGCACCCTCCAGCAACATCTTGCGCGCTTCGAGCACGTACGGATGCAGCATGCGGTTGCCGATGAAACCGTGGCAATTGCCCGAGACCACGCTGACCTTGCCCATGCGCAGCCCCAGCGCCAGCGCCGCATCAAGCACCGCCGGCGCCGTCTGGGCACCGCGCACGATCTCCAGCAATTTCATGATGTGTGCCGGGCTGAAGAAATGCAGGCCCAGGACCTGATGCGGACGGCGAGTGGCAGCGGCGATCGCGTCGATATCCAGCGCCGAGGTATTGCTGGCCAGAATCGCTTCGGGTTTGAGCAGACCGTCTAGTTCGCGAAAGATGTTCTGCTTCAGCTCGAGATTTTCGTAGACCGCTTCGATAACCAGATCGACATCGCGAATCGCTGCGTAATCGGCAGCCGCCGTCACCCGTGCAATGCGCGCATCCGCCTCGGCCTGATCGATCCGCCCCTGACGCACGTTGTGCGCATAAGTCTCAGCCACGCTGGCGAGCGCCAACTCAAGCATCTGCGGATTGTTATCGACCCACTGCACCGGTACCCCGGCGTTGGCCAGGCACATGACAATGCCACGGCCCATGGTGCCCGCCCCGATCACGGCGGCGCGCTGAATATCGAACAGTGTCTGGCTCATGATTGTTCTCTTGTTGGCGATCCAAAGACAGTCCTCACCATAGTCAGCCCATGGGTGTTTTTGAAGTTTATTCCTGTGATGGGCGACATTCAGCGGATGGATGTGATGGCCTCTTCGCGAGCAAGCCCGCTCCCACATTGACCGTCTTTCAACTTGGCAAATGCGCTTCGGCCCACGCCCGAACCTCGGCATACGGATAATCCTCCAACGCCGCAAACCCCGGAATCGATCGCGCCTTGAGCTTGGTAAACAGCGGCACGCTGATCCCGCACAGAAACCGCGTCACGCGCTCTGCCGATGGAACACTCCCCGTGTGCAGCTCATGCCTGTGGATAAAATCACCGCACAGCGCCTCGAAGCTTTTATCCACAAGCGCCGGCAATTCCGGCGGCTCGGGTAGCCGCGCTACGTGGCCGTGACACACCGAACAATGCCCACACCGCTGCGGTGCGTTTTCGTCGCCGAAGTACTCCGCCAGGCGATAGCCCAGACAGTGGTCGGTGGCGAAGAGATCCAGCATGGCGTGAATCCGTGCAATCTCGGTGCGCTCGTGCTGGGTGAAGCAGGCGTGCAGTTCGGCGCTCAGGGCTTGGGAATCAAAGTCCGTTTTCAGCAGGCTGTAGACCTCGGTCATCTGCTTGCTTTCCAGCTCGACCCAGCCTTTTTCCTGAAAATAGTCCAGCGCCTTGACCACCCGACTGCGCTCGGCGGAATGCTGTTCATACAGTGCATCGAAATTCACCGTGGCCCAGGTCCGTGCGCGGCTGGAAGTCTTGATGATCGCCGAGACGAAGTCCCTGCGCTCACCTTCGAACCGGGCCAGCAACGCTTCGGGCTCCTGCAAATACTTGAAGCGGTATTCGGCGTAATAGGCATAGCGCGGAGCGATCAACCCCCGCAGCTCCAGCTGTACCAGCAAGGTCTTGAGCGGTAACTGGCGAATGTTGCTCTGATCGGCCAAAGGCCCCAGCAGAAACTCCCACTGCCCCTCGGGCGCGGCGGCTTGCAGCTCATCGAGCACGCAACGAATGCCGTCCAGCTCCGGCGTGTCGCCGTAGACGAAGTTTTCCAGCACGTTGAGGCTGTCACGGTTGGCCAATACAAGGCAGTCGGACGGCTGCCCGTCACGGCCGGCGCGGCCGATTTCCTGGCTGTAGTTTTCGATGGATTTGGGCAAGTCGAAATGCACCACATTGCGGATATCGCTTTTATCGATACCCATGCCGAAGGCGATGGTGGCGACGATGCAATTGGACTGCCCGCCCATGAACCGCTTCTGTATCCCTTCCCGTTGTTCGTGGGGCAAACCGGCGTGATAGGCCTCGGCCTGAATGCCATTCCTGCTCAAATGCTCGGCAATGTGCTCGGCGGTTTTCTGCAGGGTGACGTAGACGATGCTCGGCTGGTCGGGGCGCTGGCTCATCCATTCGACGAGACGTCGGCGCTTGTCCTGACCGCGTACCGGCTCCACCAACAAATTGAGGTTGGGTCGGTAGAAACCGGTGGTCACCACATCTTCAGGGGCGATGGCGAATCTGGCTTCCATGTCGGCGATCACCTTGGGTGTCGCGGTGGCGGTCAACAGCAGAGCCTGGGGAATGTTGAACTGGCGCTGATAGTCCGGCAGCTTGAGGTAGTCGGGGCGGAAGTTGTGGCCCCACTCGGAGATGCAGTGGGCCTCGTCCACCACCAGCAGCGAGATTGGCACCTGCTGCAAAAAATGGCGGAAGCGCTCGTTCTTCAAGCGCTCCACGGAAATCATCAGAATCTTCAATTCCCCGGACTTCGCGCGGGCCATCACATCGCTGGCGTCATCGCGGCTCTGGGCCGAATCGATACTGCCCGCCGCAATCCCGTGGCGCTGCAAGAACGCCAACTGATCCTGCATCAACGCCAGCAAAGGCGACACAACCAATGTCAGGTGCGGCAGCAACAAGGCCGGTAATTGATAGCAAAGAGACTTGCCCGAGCCGGTAGGGAAAATCGCCGCCGCCGAGCGCCCGGCCAGCACCGCGCTGACCGCCGCCTCCTGGCCGGGCCGAAACTGTGGATAACCGAAAACCTGTTCCAGGGTGTTGTGCATAAGCTGTCACTCCGTTGACCGCTGCGAAGCCCAAAGCCTAGCCGGCGAACGCAGCGAGTCGAGAAAAGGTCGGGGGCAAAAACGATACCGGATGATACAGCGGATAGTTCGGGGAGACTGCAAGGCTTGGAGAATGGGGCGGCTGGCAGATCGCTTTCGCGAGCAAGCCCGCTCCCACAGTTGACCGCGCTCTTACCTGGGGACCCGGTCTAATGTGGGAGCGGGCTGGCTCGCGAAGAGGCCAGCACAATCAGCGCCAAACCATCAGCGAACTCAAGGCATCAACACCGCCACCCGCAGTTGCTCATCCAGCGCCTGCTCATGGAACACCTGGCTCCTGCTCGCCCAAACGGCATGGGCCGGGCTGATTTCGCCGGTGAACGCCGCCGCCAGCTGACGCAAATCGGCGACGCTGCGCACACGCGGGCAGAAGGGTTCATCGTCGCAGTTCTGACTGGCGCTGCGGTAGGTGACCAGCAACCGATCCCACAACCCGTCACGCACTTGCCTGACCGACTTCAGCTTCACAGCCTGCACGCCCAGTCGCTGTTTCAGCCCCTGTTCATCCAGCGCTTCGCTGGCCAGCAGCGCCTTGCCCACCATCAGCACCTCGGCACGGGACGCGGTGTCGACGTCTGCCTGGCTAGTCAGCGCATCCGGCCAACCGGTGCGGGCCATGTTGGCAAGGAGCACCGAATGACCGACGTCGGCAGCGCCCGCCATCCGACAAACACCGGCCCATAGCAATAAAATCGAGGCCATACGGAGCCACTGCATACCTAATTCCCTTTAGCGTGTAACGGACGCTTAGAAACGTCCTATAGATTCTGGCGCGCACCATACAGAGGTTTGCTGAGAAGCGCCTGACAATCCCGTAGGAATATCGACCTCTAGGGGAAAAGCTTAAAAAATAGTCGGGGTGTGCGTAGGAAAAGGGCGATAACGCCGGTAATCCCCCTACAAAACCTGTCCATTTTCAGCACCTTGCGGCGCCTCGGCGCGTCCCTCTATAGTTTTCGACGCGGCTGAAACACTGTGTCGGCCTGCCGGCGAGACTGCCCGACTTTCCACAGGACTGACTTCGATGAACACGCGCCACTCATTAACAGACCGCTATCGCCCGCTCAAAACCAGCTACAGCGACACCCCGGTGTTGGTCATCGACACCGAAGCCAGCCCGCACGAAATCCTCGACGCCGCCCGCCAACGCATCCGCGCCGCCAGCGACCTGCTCGAAACGCTCTATTGCCTGTGCTTTAAACAGGCCGACGTGAAAGACATTCCCAACATCGTCAACGCGCTGTACCTGCTGACCCAGGACGGCAACGAACTGCTCGAAATCGCCCGACAACGCCTGCCGAAAACCACAGCGGTTTGATGCAAAAAACAACCCCCAACTCCACCACAATCCCCCTGTGTGGGCTTGCTCGCGAAGAACGATAACGCGGTCCACCAGATGAGAAGCGAAACATCCGACACTCAACAACTCGACAAAACGGCCTGCGACGCATGGTTCAAAGCACAAGTACAAACCAGCCTCGACGCCCCTCGCCCCAGCATTCCAGATGAAGAAGTCACACACCTGATGGCAATCAAACGAGACAAATTGCTCAAGCGATGAGTCTGTAAGCAACGCCCTATCTAAGCTTCATCCCGGTCCTACAACCGAAGACACCTTGTCGCCTATCGCCACCCGGTGGCTCACACCTATAGTCGTGACTGTCGCTGCCAAATCAGCGGCTCGGGCTTGGTCACCCGATGGAATACATAAACGCGTCCGTTGTATGCTGCCGGCACTCAAGTGTCTGCACGCTATATGGTGGCTGTGTTTGGGACGCCTTAAGGCGTGCCGGCCTTTATGGATTCCACCGGTTGACCAACCCGAACACAGTCCGCCTCCATCGCTTGGTCACGATGGTGGTGGCTTCATCTGATGCATTTGAGAATACATAAAATGAATAAATGGAATCCGTCCACAAACAATCGCTACCTCCCGCTCCAAACCAATCTCACCGATTCGCCGCCCCTGATCATCGACACAGAGACCAACCCCCAAGACATCCTCGAAGCCGCCCTCCAACGCATCCGGGCCTCCAGTGATCTCCTCAAAACCCTGCACTGCACTTGCTTCAAAGACGGTGATGTCGAAGACATTCCCCACATCACCCACGCACTCTTCTTGCTAACCCAGGATGGCTGCGACCTGCTACAAGTCGCCCAACAACGCATGATGGGCTGGAAAGCGCCGGCCTGACGCTGAGTGAAGATCGTTCCCACGCTCCGCGTGAGAACGATCAAACATACCCCTTACGGACGATGCACCATGAACCTCGCTCCCAACTTCCCCGACGATCACACCATGCACCTGCTCATGCAGTTGCTGCACGAAGAACTCGGCCTGCCCGAACGCAAAACCATCAGTCTCACCACCTCGATCAACTTCGACCTGGGCTGCAACGGTGCTGATGCGCTGCATTTGATGGAAGCGTTGGAAGAACAGTTCGGGATCGATTTCGTGGACTACGATGCCTATCGCTACTTTCAGCCGGATGGTTTTGATGTGCATTTCAAGCGCAGGGCAAAGGGGCGCGGTGACAAAGTCCCCCTGACCATCGGCATGCTCTATCAAGCCATCAAGACCCAACGCTGGGATACACAGGAACTGGAAAGCCAATAAAGCAGATGCCGCGTCTGAAACAGCACGCACAACTGCAATTATTCTGGCTCTATCACCTCAGAAGTGAAGGCATATTAGCTTCATGGCTAGAAAAACAGCGCCACTGCTCCCGCGTATTGCACGACTGCTTACCGACCTCGGCGAACGCCTAAAACTGGCTCGTTTACGTCGAAGGCCGACAGCGAAACAAGTGGCAGAGCGAGCCGGTATGTCTGTCATGACATTGCGTTCTCTGGAGTCTGGTGGTGCGGGGGTGACAATGGGTGCTTATCTGTCGGTGATGCACGCATTGGGTCTGGAGCAAGACTTGAACAAGATAGGCGAATCCGATGAAACGGGACGTCGACTACAAGATGCTCAGTTAAGTCGAGCCCCAGGCCAAAAGGCTAAAAAACCAGGGCGCGAACCAAGCATAACCGCCACCAAAGCAAGCAAACCATCCGGCGCTCAGACAGGTAGCGTTATTCGTAAGTGGTCTCTCAGCGAGAGTGATCTTCGCGACTTCCCGCTGAATACCCACTCGCTGTCCGCTTTACTGACAAGAAAAAACAAGCCAGCCCCCAACACATAACGAGTGAGGCATATTCTGGCGCGCATGGCTCAAAGGCTGGAAAAACCTGCAGTCTAGAAGCTCCAAAGCATCAAAAATACCAACCTATTTGCCAGGTCGTTTGAGCCACACTTGAACATTGCACCCCCGCCGGTCGAACTACTTGGCGAGCTTGCGTCTTGAAGGCTTCGACACCACGTGTGCCGATGCCGAAAAGCCGCTCCCGACACGGGAATCGGTACTCAAAAAATATCGTCAGAATCCACGTTAATGGTGGATAAATACGGGGTCGGCCAAGACCCCTATTGTTACGCCGATAGCGACGTTCTGCATAACCTGCTCAACATCCAGGAAGCAGCTACAAAAAGCAGAGCGAGAACTCTCAGAAATTGCCGTCAGCAAACTTCGTCTCCTTCCCCCTCCGTACGACCTCTGCCTCCTGAAGCATATTCATAAGTCCCTGTTTTGTGACGTCTACGAATGGGCCGGATTGCTAAGAACAGTGAATATCCAGAAGGGCGACACGCTTTTTTGTACGGCAGAACGAATCATCCCGGAAGCCGAAAAGATCTTTCGTGCCATGGAATGCGCTGCCTGGTTCGTAGGCAGCAGTAAAGCTGAGCTAGTTGTTAACGTTGCTGAGACATACGGCGACCTAAACGTTATCCACCCCTTTCGTGAAGGAAACGGTCGAGCTCAACGCATTTTGTTTGAACAAATCATCATCAACGCAGGATTTGCAGTCGATTGGTGGCTTGTAAAAGACGCCGCGTGGATCCCGGCTAACATCGACGCCGTAACGTGCGACTACCGTGGGCTGGAAGCTATTTTCGAGCGTTGCATTGGTGACCCGTTGGACACGTCGATACCGTGTACCTCAAGCACCGGGCCAAGGGACGTGGCGACAAAGTCCCGCTAACCATTGGCATGCTCTATAAAGCAATCAAGAAGCAACGGTGGGACACGCGGGAAGTGGAAGAGACCTAGTGGTTCAAGACAGCAGAAGTGGAATTATTCTGGCTGTTTAGCGTGTTTACTGCGGGAATATTGCCAGTTCTGCTTCAAGGGAAATGAATCAGCGCCCACAAAAAAGCCGCCCCAAAGGGCGGCTTTCTCATTACATCAAACCAGCTCTTACAACTTCGGCCCAGCAGCCTTGATCGCGTCGCTCACATCAAACTTCTTGAAGTTCTCAACAAACAACCCAGCCAGCGCCTTGGCAGCCTCATCATAAGCAGCCTTGTCAGCCCAGGTGTTACGTGGGTTCAACAGGCCAGTCTCAACGCCCGGCACAGCCAATGGCACGTCAAGGTTGATGGTGTCCAAGTGCTCAGTCTCAGCACCGATCAACGCGCCGCTCTGGATCGCTGCGATCACGCCGCGGGTGGTCGGGATGTTGAAGCGTTTGCCGACGCCGTAGCCGCCGCCGGTCCAGCCGGTGTTGACCAGGTAGACCTTGGAGCCGAAGCCGCGGATGCGTTTGATCAGCAGTTCGGCGTATTCGCCAGCCGGACGCGGGAAGAACGGTGCGCCGAAGCAGGTGGAGAAGGTCGACTTGATGCCGCTGCCGGAACCCATTTCGGTTGAGCCCACCAGTGCGGTGTAGCCGGACAGGAAGTGGTAAGCGGCTTGTTCTTCATTGAGGATCGACACTGGCGGCAGCACGCCGGTCAGGTCGCAGGTCAGGAAGATCACTGCGTTCGGCTCGCCACCGAGGTTCTTCTCGGAACGCTTGGCAACGTGCTCAAGTGGGTAAGCAGCGCGGCTGTTCTGGGTCAGGCTGACATCGGTGTAGTCGGCGTGCTTGGCGTCGTCGATAACGACGTTTTCCAAGACTGCGCCGTGCTTGATGGCTTTCCAGATGACTGGCTCGTTCTTCTCGGACAGGTCGATGCACTTGGCATAGCAACCGCCTTCGATGTTGAACACCACGCCCTCGCCCCAGCCGTGCTCGTCGTCACCGATCAGGTAACGGCTTTCGTCGGCGGACAGGGTGGTCTTGCCGGTGCCGGACAGACCGAAGAACAGGGTCACGTCGCCCTCTTCGCCTATGTTGGCGGCGCAGTGCATTGGCAACACATCGGCGGCCGGCAGCAGGAAGTTCTGCACCGAGAACATGGCTTTCTTCATTTCGCCGGCGTAACGCATGCCCGCCAGCAGCACTTTCTTCTGGGCGAAGTTGATGATCACGCAGCCGTCGGAGTTGGTGCCGTCACGCTCTGGCACGCACTCGAAGTTGGCGACGTTGAGGACTTGCCACTCTTCACGACCGGCCGGGTTGTACTGGGCCGGATTGATGAACAGGCAACGACCGAACAGGTTCTGCCAGGCAGTCTGGGTGGTCATTTTCACGGCTAGGTAATGCTCTTCAGCCGAACCTACGTGCACGTGGGAAACGAAATGCTCTTGCGCGTTGTTGAACGCCTCGACGCGAGCCCACAGGGCATCGAACTTGTCGGCCGGGAACTTGCGGTTGATCGGGCCCCAGGCAATGGCGTCCTGGGTGGTCGGCTCTTCAACGATAAAACGATCGACTGGCGAACGGCCGGTACGGTGACCGGTGCGAACAACCAGCGCGCCGGTATCGGCAAGCTCGCCTTCACCGCGATTCAGGGCTTGTTTAACCAGATCATCAACACTTAGATCGGTGTACACGGCGTTATTGGCTTGCGTCATGAGGTTCCCCGTCGGCCAGTGGCCGAGTGCTCCAAACGTTTTGTAGTAGAAAGTCGTGCACTACTACCGCGAAAAAAGTGGGCCGGATTATGCCAGAAAAGCCCAAAAAGTGTAGGGCCCTCCCGTCAGAACGGCGTTATTCCGGCGTTAAGCAGTGAATTTACCTGCGCTGAAGCGTTTTAGTGCCGGGTATATGACGGCGTATCAACCCCTGCACCGGCGAATAATTGGGTGATATCGGCCGCATCGAACAGGTAGCGCTCATTGCAAAACTGGCAATCGATCTCGATGCTGCCGCCATGTTCAACCACCAGTTTCTGAGCATCTTCCAGACCCAGACTGACCAGCGCATTGCCCGAGCGTTCCCGAGAGCAGCTGCAACGGAAGCGTAGTTTCTGCACATCGAACAGGCGCACTTGCTCTTCATGGTAGAGGCGATGGAGCACGGTTTCGTTGTCCAGGCTCAGCAATTCATCGGCGGTCAGGGTGCCACCCAGCGCGGTGATGTGCTGCCAGCTGGCAGCACGCTCTTCTTCGTCTTTCAGACGATCGGCAGGCAATTGCTGCAGCAACAGACCACGGGCACGACGGCCGTCGGCGTACAGCCAGAAACGCGTACCAACCTGCTGCGACATGACGAAATAGTTGGTGAAGCATTCCGACAGGGTCGCACCGTCGAGGTCGACGATACCCTGGTAACGCTGACCCTGGGTCGGGTCGACGGTCAGCGCCAACACGCCATTGGGCATCAGGTCGGCGAGGGTCGCATCCGGCGCGATCTGCTCGGCGTGATAACGGGCCAGGCCGCGAATTTCGCGCTCGCTGGAGCACTCGATCATCAGCAACGGCACCGGACCTTCGGAACGGGCCTGAAGAATCAGCAAGCCATCGAACTTCAAGGTGCCAACCAGCAACGCTGCCGCGGCCATCAGCTCGCCCAGCAGTTGCGCGACCGGCTCCGGATAGGCGTGTTTGGCGAGGACTTCGGCATAGCTACGCTCCAACGCCACCAGTTCGCCGCGGGTGTCGCTGTCATCGAAGATGAAGCGTTGGGTGTAGTCGGTATCCGGTAGATCGGTCATAGGTCTGGGTATCTGAATTGGTGACAAAAAAAAGGTTACAAAAATGGAGGTCGCGCAATGGCAGCGCTTTTGAGTGCGCCAAGTTCAGCCATGGAGGCATTTTATGGACAATCCGGGGTTGTTCCAAGCAAGGCCAAACCTCGGTTTTCGACGAGCGGTATTTTCAACTGCTCAATGCGTCGCTGGCGAATACCCCCATATGGCTGCACAGGTGGGCGATTGCAAGTCTGCACCCGACGGCCGTCACTGCTCGTCGTTGCTGCTGCCACGAAACTTGAACAGATCCCGGCGCTGCTTCTTGCTCGGCTTGCCGTCGGTGCTCACGCCCAACGCCCCGGCCTTGCGCATGGCCGCAGCCGCTTCGCGCTTGGCAACGCTGGCTTCGGTTTCGGCATACAGGGCCTGAGCCTGCGGCGCGCCACGGCGCACGATCGACAGCGCCTGGACCACCACCGTGCGCTCTTCGAAGCCCGTGCGGATCTGAAACTCGTCGCCGACCCTCGGCTCCTTGCCCGGCTTGCAGCGCTCGCCCCGGCAATGCACCTTGCCACTTTCAATCGCGGCCTTGGCCAAGGCACGTGTTTTATAAAAACGCGCGGCCCACAACCATTTATCGAGACGGACCTTGTCGTCCTCTTCGCTTTTTTGTGCCATGGAATGACCTCATTCTGAAATATCGATGAACTGTACTACCGTTTCTGTCGTGCCATGAATCACCACGCTGTGGATTAGAATGCAGGCATTCCCCCCCGTGTGAGGGATGAAAATCCGGGCAGTAGATATCTGTCGCCTTTTACCCATTATTCTGCGTGAATACCGCGAATTCGGCCGCACGCGGCCTGAGCGGTTTTTGCCGGTTGAGCACTTTTGAAGACATTTGACCATTTGACCGTTGTCGGTCTGCGCGAGTGGGTGGCGCTCCCGGATTTGGGAGTCGCGGGCCTTCGGGCAAAAATCGACACCGGCGCCAGCACCTCCAGCCTGCATGCCACCGACATCGAGCCGTTCGAGCGCGACGGCGAACAGTGGGTGCGCTTCACCGCGCACCTGGGCACGGTGGTGCAATTGCGGCACCGGCGCTGCGAAGCACCGCTGGTGACGATGAAAACCATTAAAAGCTCCAACGGCCACGCGCAGATGCGCTACGTGGTCAGCACCACCCTGGCCCTCGGTGATCGGGTCTGGCGGGTCGAGTTCACCCTCGCCTGCCGCAAGTCCATGCGTTATCGCCTGTTACTCGGCTCCAAAGCCCTGATCGACGGCCAGTTAGTGGTCAATCCGGGCATCAAGTATGTACAAGACAAGCCGGTGTTCCCGGTATCTACCCTCTCCACAGGTGTTGCATGAAGATCGCTGTGCTGTCGCGGAACCCGCGTCTGTATTCCACCCGTCGTCTGGTCGAAGCCGGTATGGAGCGTGGCCATGAAATGGTGGTGATCGATACCCTGCGCGCCTACATGAACATTGCCAGTCACAAGCCGCAAATCCACTACCGCGGCAAACCGCTGGAAGGTTTCGATGCGGTGATCCCGCGGATCGGTGCATCGGTAACGTTTTATGGCTGCGCGGTGCTGCGCCAGTTCGAAATGATGGGGGTGTTTCCGCTCAACGAATCGGTGGCCATCGCCCGTTCGCGAGACAAACTGCGTTCGCTGCAATTGCTGTCGCGCCGAGGGATCGGTTTACCGGTCACCGGTTTTGCCCACTCCCCGGACGACATTCCCGACTTGATCGAGATGGTCAACGGCGCGCCGCTGGTGATCAAGGTGCTGGAAGGCACCCAGGGCATCGGCGTGGTGCTGTGTGAAACGGCGACGGCGGCAGAGTCAGTGATCGAGGCGTTCATGGGCCTGAAGCAGAACATCATGGTTCAGGAATACATCAAGGAAGCCGGCGGCGCGGACATTCGTTGTTTCGTGGTTGGCGACAAGGTGATTGCGGCGATGAAGCGCCAGGCCAAGCCGGGGGAGTTTCGCTCCAACCTGCATCGCGGTGGCAGTGCGAGCCTGATCAAGATCACCCCGGAGGAACGCATGACCGCATTGCGCGCGGCGAAGGTCATGGGTTTAGCTGTGGCGGGGGTGGATATCCTGCGCTCCAATCACGGGCCGCTGGTGATGGAAGTGAACTCGTCGCCGGGGCTGGAAGGGATTGAAACCACCACCGGGAAGAACGTGGCGGGGATCATCATTGAGCATCTGGAGAAGAATGGCGGGCCGAATATGACGCGGACCAAAGGGAAAGGTTGAAGCTTACTCGGTCCCTGTGGCGAGGGAGCTTGCTCCCGCTGGAGGCCGAAGGACTCCCGATTCCGGCAACCGTATTCTTTTATTGAAATACGGTTGCCGGGTTTTGCGGCTGCTGCGCAACCGAGCGGGAGCAAGCTCCCTCGCCACAGAGGTTGTGTACGGCGCTCAGACAGCATCCCGCGGCAACATCAACCCAAGCGGCAACCGCACCCGCGCTTCCAGCCCGCCACCGGACCGGTTGCGCAACTCGACATTGCCGCCATGCATCGAAGCGATCCGCTTCACGATCGCCAACCCCAACCCGGTCCCCTTCCCACCCCGGGCACGATCACCACGGGTGAACGGGTTGAAGATCGCCTCCAGTTCCGACGGATCGATCCCCGCCCCACGGTCCATGACACTCAGCACCACATACGGTGCGCTGGTATCCCCGGACACATAAGCCGCCACTTCCACTCCACTGCCGGCGTGATGCAAGGCATTCCCGATCAGGTTGTTCAGCAGCCGCTTCATCGACACCCGACGCAGCGGGAACGGCTGGATCGGCTCCAGGCGCAAGTGCACTTTCTCTTCGTTCTGGTTGTACGGCGCGGCGACTTCGCGAACCAGATCGCTCAGGTCCACTTCTTCCACCGACTCGTCACGTCCATCACGAATGAACGCCAGGAACTGGTCGAGAATCGCGTCCATGTCTTCGATGTCGCGGATCATGTCATCCGTCAGGTCGCTGTGGTCGCCCATCAGCTCCAGGGACAGCCGCAAACGGGTCAGAGGCGTGCGCAGGTCGTGGGACACCCCGGCCAGCATCAGCTCGCGCTCGCGACCAGCCTGTTCGACGTCTTCGGCCATCTGGTTGAAGGCGCGATAGACCTCGGTCATCTCGCTCGGTGTATCACTGATCGGCAGGCGCACGCTGCGGCCCTGACCGAGTTGCCTCGCGGCATAGACCAGACGTTTCAGTGGTTGATTGAGCTGGCTGACGAAAATCCACGCCGAGGCGGTGGACAGCAGACCAATGGCGAGGAACCAGCCCAGCACGTTCCAGATTTTCTGGCCACGCAACGGATGCGGGTACAGCGGCACTTTCAGCCAGCCATCGCCCAGGCTGGGCGCCCGGACCCACAGCGCCGGCGGGGAATGCATGCGTAATCGGACTTCGGTGTCGGCACCCAGCTCCGCCTGCATCTGCCGCTGATAGATCTCGCTGTACGGCCAGTGTTGTTCGCCTTCCGGCACACCGGCGCCGACGACCCGAATCAGGGTCGCAGCATCGGCAATCCTGGCGCGGTTTTCTTCATCGGCAGCCCAATAGGCACGCAGTGTCAGGGCGACGCCGTGGCTGTATTGGCGGTCCACCAGCACGTCTTCGTTCATCAACAGATAAACCAGGGTCAGCGCCTTGGAGAACAGGACGACGATCAGCACCAGCCACAGGGTGCGGGAGAAGAAGCTCTGGGGGAACCAAACAGGGGTTTTCATGGATAACCGCTACACACTTGCAGGAGCGAGCGATGCTCGCATATTGCGGATCGCGAGTCTGCGGGCAAGGTCCTCTGACCCGCTGCCCACAAGACCCGCTCCTACAAATCGCCGATCACTTGGTGGCGGCGCCATCCGGAACGAACACGTAGCCCACGCCCCAGACAGTCTGGATGTAGCGCGGTTTGGACGGATCGGGCTCGATCATCCGGCGCAGACGGGAGATCTGCACGTCGATGGAACGCTCCAGGGCATCCCACTCGCGGCCACGGGCCAGGTTCATCAGTTTGTCGCGGGTCAGCGGCTGACGGGCATTCATGACCAGGGCCTTGAGCACCGCGAACTCACCGGTGGTGAGCATGTGCACTTCGTCACCGCGCTTGAGTTCGCGGGTGGCCAGAGACAGCACGTAATCACCGAAGGTCACGTTTTCGTCTTCGCTGCCCGGCGCGCCCGGCACCGGTGCCGCCTGGCGCCGCAGCACCGCTTTGACCCGGGCCATCAGCTCGTCCGGGTTGAACGGCTTGGCCAGGTAATCGTCGGCGCCCAGTTCCAGGCCCTTGATGCGGCTCAGCTCGTCGCCCTTGGCGGTGAGCATGATGATCGGAATCTGATTGTTCGCCGTGCGCAGGCGGCGGCAGGCGGTCAGGCCGTCTTCGCCGGGCAGCATCAGGTCGAGGACGACCAGGTTGAACACTTCACGCGCCAGCAGGCGGTCCATCTGTTCGGTGTTCGGTACGGCGCGGGCACGGTAGCCCTTGCTGACGAAAAAACGTTCCAGCAGGCTGCTCAGCCCCGGATCGTCGTCAACGATAAGAATTTTTTCGCCTTCAGCAGTTTGTGCAGTGCTGCTCATTGGATGCTCCTTTGATCTCGGTGCGCATTATGGCCTAGCTGCCGTTATACGCACCGTGTGCATTGTTAGCAGATTTTTCCTTCACCGCCAGAAAGCCGGGCATTGTGCCTACAGCCAGTGATGCCCCCGAATGTCAGAACGCTGGTTATAATGCGCGGCCTTTTGTGTCAGGCAACGTCTGATCGTTACTGCTGGTAGCCGCTCTTTTTTCATGGCGCTGGCAGTAATTGTTCGATTTCACGGGTCAACGGGAAGCCTGTTGATCCAGGTAGCGGCGCACGCCAGGCCGCTCAACCAGACTCGCCGAGCCTTTATTTTTGCGCCTGCGAGCCTGCTTTCACAATTTGTCAGGTGGTTTTATGGACAGCATCAACAGCCGCATCGCCGAGGAACTCGGCGTACGCCCACAACAGGTCGAAGCGGCCGTCGCGCTACTCGATGAAGGCTCCACGGTGCCCTTCATCGCCCGCTACCGGAAAGAAGTGACCGGCAGCCTCGATGACACGCAATTGCGTCATCTGGAAGAGCGTCTGCGCTACCTGCGAGAACTCGATGAACGGCGTATCAGCATCCTTGCCAGCATCGAAGAGCAAGGCAAGCTGACCCCGCAACTTGAGCGCGACATCAAACTCGCCGACACCAAGACCCGCCTCGAAGACTTGTACCTGCCGTACAAGCAGAAGCGCCGCACCAAGGGCCAGATCGCCCTGGAAGCCGGCCTCGGCGAGCTGGCCGACGGTTTGTTCAACGATCCGACCCTGAGCCCGGAAACCGAAGCCGCGCGCTTCATCGACGCCGAAAAGGGCGTGGCCGATGTGAAAGCCGCCCTGGAAGGCGCCAAGTACATCCTCATGGAGCGCTTCGCCGAAGACGCTGGCCTGCTGGACAAGTTGCGCAACTACCTCAAGCAGGAAGCCACCCTCAGTGCCCGCGTGATCGCCGGCAAGGAAGAGGAAGGCGCCAAATTCCGCGACTACTTCGAGCACGACGAACCGCTGAAAAGCATGCCATCGCACCGCGCGCTGGCGATTTTCCGTGGCCGCAACGAAGGCATTTTGAGCTCCGCGCTGAAAGTCGGCGACGAGCTGCCGGGCACCATGCACCCGTGCGAAGGCATGATCGGTCAGCAATTCGGCATCCAGAACCAGAACCGCGCCGCCGACAAATGGCTGGGCGAAGTGGTGCGCTGGACCTGGAAGGTCAAGCTCTACACGCACCTGGAAACCGACCTGCTGGGTGAGTTGCGCGATGGCGCGGAAACCGAAGCGATCAACGTGTTCGCCCACAACCTGCACGACTTGCTGCTGGCCGCGCCGGCCGGCCCCCGCGCAACGCTGGGCCTCGACCCGGGCCTGCGCACCGGTTGCAAGGTCGCCGTGGTCGACTCCACCGGCAAGCTGCTGGACCACGCCACGGTTTACCCCCACGTGCCGCACAACAAGTGGGACCAGACCCTCGCCGTGCTCGCCGCCCTGTGCGCCAAGCATTCGGTAGACCTGATCGCCATCGGCAACGGCACCGCCAGCCGCGAAACCGACAAGCTCGCCGCTGAGCTGATCAAAAAATACCCAGCCATGAAGATGACCAAAGTCATGGTCTCCGAGGCCGGTGCATCGGTGTACTCGGCGTCGGAACTGGCCTCCAAGGAATTCCCGGACCTGGACGTGTCGATCCGTGGCGCGGTGTCGATTGCCCGTCGCTTGCAGGATCCGCTGGCTGAACTGGTGAAGATCGATCCGAAATCCATCGGCGTCGGCCAATACCAGCACGACGTGTCGCAGCTGAAACTGGCGCGCGGCCTGGACGCAGTAGTCGAAGACTGCGTGAACGCCGTGGGTGTGGACGTCAACACCGCCTCCGTGGCGTTGCTGGCACGTATCTCCGGCCTCAACGCGACCCTGGCGCAGAACATCGTCAGCCACCGCGACGAGCACGGTGCGTTCAAAACCCGTGCGGCGTTGAAGAAAGTCGCCCGTCTGGGTGAAAAAACCTTCGAACAGGCCGCCGGTTTCCTGCGCGTGATGAACGGCGACAACCCGCTGGATTCATCCGCGGTTCACCCGGAAGCCTATCCGCTGGTGCAACGCATCGCCGCCGAAACCGACCGCGACATTCGCTCGCTGATCGGCGACGCCACGTTCCTCAAGCGCCTGGACCCGAAGAAGTACACCGACGAAACCTTCGGTCTGCCGACGGTCACCGACATTCTGCAAGAGCTGGAAAAACCCGGCCGCGACCCGCGTCCCGAGTTCAAGACCGCCGAGTTCCAGGAGGGCGTCGAAGACCTCAAGGACTTGCAACCGGGCATGATCCTCGAAGGCGTCGTCACCAACGTGACCAACTTCGGCGCGTTCGTCGACATCGGCGTGCATCAGGACGGTTTGGTGCATATCTCCGCGCTTTCGGAGAAGTTCATCAAGGATCCGCGCGAAGCGGTGAAGGCCGGTGACGTGGTCAAGGTGAAGGTCATGGAAGTCGACATCCCGCGCAAACGCGTTGGCTTGTCGATGCGCATGAGCGATACCCCGGGCGAGAAGATCGATGGCGCTCGCGGTGCACGTCCGGGTTCGGCACCGCGCCAATCCCAGAACAGCGCACCGCGCAAGGAAACCACCGCAGCGGCCCCTTCCAACAACGCCATGGCGTCGCTGTTCGCCAACGCCAAGCAGTTGAAGAAACGCTGATGGACATCCCGGCCGGCTTGACCGAAAGCGCGTTTTTCAAGCTGCTGGGCTGTCGCTTGCACAGCCTGGAAACCGGGGTGGCGCAAGTCGCCCTGGCGCTGGCACCGGAGCTGCGCAATCGCGGCGGCAAGCTGCACGGCGGGGCCTTGTTCAGTCTGGTGGACATTGCCATGGGGCTGGCCTGTTCCAGCACCCATGGCTTTGACCAGCAGAGCGCGACCATCGAGTGCAAGATCAACTACATCCGCGCCGTCGCTGACGGTGAAGTGATGTGCACGGCACGGGTAATCCACCCGGGCCGCCGCACGCTGGTGGTCGAAGCCGATGTGATGCAAGGCGACAAACTGGTCGCAAAAGCACAAGGCACGTTCGCAGTCCTGTAGCTCCCTGCCATCGATTTAGGTTAATTTCGGCGCTGTGACTGCAGCGCTGGAGTTTTCTGTGGGAGCGAGCCTGCTCGCGAAGGCGGTGTGCCAGGCGACTTTAATGTTGACCGACACTCCCTCTTCGCGAGCAGGCTCGCTCCCACAGGGATTGTGGCGTTCCAAAACCAGGCGAAAACGCCAGTTTCAACTTCACCCTTGTAGACCGTCTTGCCCACCCCCATATTGGGGCGAACGACGCGTGAAGGAATCCAACTTGAGCGAACTTCTCAACCGCCGCCTGGCTCTGCTCGGCGAGCGCGCTAACCTCTCTCTGCTCGAACAGTGCCTTCACGGCATCGAACGTGAATGCCTGCGCGTGACCGGCGATGGTCGCCTGGCACAAACGCCGCACCCTGAAGAACTGGGTTCCGCGCTGACCAACGAAAAAATCACCACCGACTATTCCGAGTCGCTGCTGGAGTTCATCACGCCCGCCCTGCCCGACCCGGCGGACACCCTGGCGAGCCTCGACAGCATTCACCGTTTTGCCTACAGCAAGCTTGGCAACGAGTACCTGTGGAGTCCATCGATGCCGTGCCCGTTGCCGGCCGAGGAAGACATCCCGATCGCCTATTACGGCACCTCCAACATCGGTCAGCTCAAGTACGTCTATCGCAAGGGCCTGGCCCTGCGTTACGGCAAGACCATGCAGTGCATCGCCGGGATTCACTACAACTTTTCCCTGCCGGAAAAGCTCTGGCCACTGCTCAAAGAGGCTGAAGGCTTTGACGGCACCGATCGCGATTACCAATCGTCGGCCTACATCGCGCTGATCCGCAACTTTCGCCGCTACAGCTGGCTGCTGATGTACCTGTTCGGCGCCTCGCCTGCGCTGGACGCCGGTTTCCTGCGCGGTCGTTCGCACCAGTTGGAACAACTGGACCCGGACACCTTGTACCTGCCGTACGCCACCAGCCTGCGCATGAGCGATCTGGGTTACCAGAGCAACGCCCAGGCCGGTTTGACGCCGTGCTACAACGACCTGTCAAGCTACACCGACAGCCTGCGCAAAGCGGTGGCCACGCCTTACCCGCCGTACGTCGAGGTCGGTACACACCAGGACGGCGAGTGGGTTCAGCTCAACACCAACATCCTGCAGATCGAAAACGAGTACTACTCCAACATCCGCCCGAAACGCGTGACCTACACCGGCGAACGGCCGATTCAGGCGCTGGTGGCCCGTGGCATCCAGTACGTCGAAGTACGTTGCCTGGACATCAACCCGTTCCTGCCGATGGGCATCGACCTCACCGAATCGCGGTTCCTCGACGCGTTCCTGCTGTACTGCGCGCTGAACGACAGCCCGCTGTTGACCAGTACCAGTTGCGGCAACGCGACCTCGAACTTCCTCAGCGTGGTCAAGGAAGGTCGTCGTCCGGGCCTGCAATTGCAACGCGACGGGCACCCGGTAGACCTGAAGGAATGGGCCGGCGAATTGTTGGAAAAGATTGCGCCATTGGCGGCGTTGCTGGATCAGAGCCATGGCGGCGATGCCCACAGCAAGGCGCTGGACGCACAACGGGCCAAGGTCAAGGACTCGTCCCTGACGCCTTCGGCTCAAGTGCTGGCAGCGATGGCCGAGCACAAGGAAAGCTTCGCCCAGTTCTCTTTGCGCCAGAGCCGGGTGCATGCAGAGTTTTTCCGCAGCGAACCGCTTTCAAGCGAAGACCAGGCTAAATTTGAAGAACTGGCGCGCTCGTCGCTGGCTCAACAAGTGACGCTTGAACAGAACGAAGTCGGCGATTTCGATGTGTTTGTCGGGTCGTATCAGGCGAGCATTCTGGCGATCAGTAATTAGACGCAAACCTCTGTGGCGAGGGAGCTTGCTCCCGTTCGGCTGCGCAGCAGCCGTAAAATCTGCGACCGTGTTCGATCAGACACATCTTCGCTGTTTTTGGGAGTCCTTCGGCCTCCAGCGGGAGCAAGCTCCCTCGCCACAAAAACGATATACAACTATTCTCTCTTAGAATTTTCCGCTCATAAGGTAATTCGAAAAAGTTATTTATTTTCGGATTCTTATATCATTTAGTCTCCTTTTCACGCCGACTCTCGGTCGCCTGACAAGGAGCTTCCCGATGAAACTGACTTCCCCTCTTCGCCTTCTGGTCGCCGCGTTTCTGGCTGCGGCGAGTCTCCTGGCTCAGGCGGCAGACGTGACCGTCGCCTACCAGACCACCGTCGACCCGGCGAAAGTCGCCCAGGCCGACGGCGCCTACGAAAAAGCCACCAAAGCCAACATCGACTGGCGCAAATTCGACAACGGTGCCGACATCATTGCCGCCATCGCTTCCGGCGACGTGCAGATCGGCTACCTCGGTTCCAGCCCCCTGACGGCTGCAATCACCCGCAAAGTCCCGGTGGAAACCTTCCTCATCGCCACCCAGATCGGCGCCGCTGAAGCACTGGTCGCCCGCGACGGTTCCGGGATCAAGACCCCGCAAGACCTGATCGGCAAAAAAGTCGCCGTACCGTTTGTATCCACCGGCCACTACAGCCTGCTGGCCGCGCTGAAACACTGGAACATTGATCCCTCGAAAGTCACCGTCCTCAACCTCGCGCCACCCGCGATCATTGCTGCATGGAAACGCGGTGATATCGACGCCACCTACGTGTGGGACCCGGCCCTCGGCGTGGCCAAGGAAAACGGCAAAGTGCTGATCACCTCGGGCGAGTTGGCCAAGTTCGGCGCACCGACTTTCGATGCCTGGATCGTGCGTAAGGATTTCGCCGAGAAGCACCCGGAAATCGTCACCGCGTTCGCCAAAGTGACCCTCGATGCCTACGCCGACTACCGCAAAGACCCGAAAGCCTGGCTGGCCAATCAAAGCAATGTCGACAAACTGGTGAAACTCTCCGGCGCCAAGGCCAGCGACATTCCGTTGCTGCTGCAAGGCAACGTTTTCCCGCTGGCGGCTGATCAGGTGATCACCCTTGGCGCGCCGACCACCAAGGCCATCACCGACACCGCTGTGTTCCTCAAGGAACAGGGCAAGGTCGAGGCCGTGCTGCCGGACTACGCGCCGTACGTCAGCGCCAAGTACATCACCAACTGATCGGGAGTTAACCGCGATGGCTTTGCTACAGCTGGAACGCATCAGCGCACAGTACCCAGGCGCAGCGGAACCGGTGCTGGCGGATATTTCCCTGAGCCTTGGGCCCCAGCAGTTGCTGGTCGCCCTCGGCCCGTCCGGCAGTGGCAAGACCTCGCTGTTGAACCTGATTGCCGGTTTCGTCGAGCCCAGCGCCGGGCGCATCACCCTTGACGGCGTGCCGGTCAAAGGCCCGAGCGCCGAGCGCGGCGTGGTGTTCCAGGACGACGCTCTGCTGCCCTGGCAGGACGTGCTGGCCAACGTCGGTTTCGGCCTGGAACTGGCCGGCACTTCGCGGGAAAAACGTGAACAGCGCGCCCGGGAAATGCTCGCGCTGGTGGACCTTTGCGGTTTCGAAAACCGCCGGATCTGGCAACTCTCGGGCGGGCAGAAACAACGTGTCGGCCTGGCTCGCGCCCTCGCCGCCGACCCTCGGGTGTTGCTGATGGACGAACCCTTCGGCGCCCTTGACGCCTTCACCCGTGAACAGATGCAGGAGCTGTTGCTGCAAGTCTGGCAGCGCACCGCCAAACCAGTGTTCCTGATTACCCACGACATTGAAGAAGCAGTGTTCCTCGCCACCGACCTGATTCTGTTGGCGCCCAACCCCGGGCAAATCGTCGAGCGTCTGAGCCTGGATTTCGGTCAGCGTTACGCTACCGGCGAATCGGCGCGGGCGATCAAATCCGACCCGCGCTTTATCGAAACCCGCGAACACGTGCTCGCCAAAGTGTTCTCCCAACGCAGCGCCGTCCAGCGGCAGGAGCGCGCATGAGCACTTATGAAGTTCCCGCCGCCACGGTGAAACCAGGCTCAAAGGTGAAGAGCTCGGCGGTAATTGCGCTGCGTCGCAGTTTGAACACGCGCTGGATCAGCGTACTGACGTTGGTCGCCCTCGTTATCATTTGGTGGGCCGTCACGGCCACTGGTTTGATCGAACCACTGTTCCTGCCGCCGCCGTCCGCCGTGCTGCAAAAAGGCTGGTTGCTGGTGACCACCGGCTACATGGATTCGACCTTGTGGCAGCACTTGGGCGCGAGCCTCAGCCGGATCGGTCTGGGCCTTGGCTTTGCGGTGCTGACTGCCGTGCCGGTCGGCATTGCCATCGGCCACAACCGCATCGCTCGCGGCATTCTCGATCCGCTGATCGAGTTCTATCGCCCGATTCCACCCTTGGCTTATCTGCCGCTGATCGTGATCTGGTGTGGCATCGGTGAACTGTCGAAAGTCTTGTTGATCTACCTGGCGATCTTCGCCCCGATCGCGATTGCCACTGCCACTGGCGTACGCACCGTCGACCCGGCCAAGTTGCGAGCCGCGCAGTCGCTGGGTGCGACCCGGGCGCAGTTGATTCGGCATGTGATTCTGCCCAGTGCCTTGCCGGACATTTTGACCGGTGTGCGAATTGGTCTGGGGGTGGGTTGGTCGACGCTGGTGGCCGCCGAGTTGATCGCCGCCACCAGTGGTTTGGGCTTTATGGTGCAGTCAGCCGCGCAGTTCCTGGTCACCGATGTGGTGGTGCTGGGGATTCTGGTGATCGCGCTGATCGCCTTCGCCATGGAAATGGGCCTGCGCGCGCTGCAACGCAAACTGGTGCCATGGCACGGCCAGGCTCACTAAGCCTTTTTTGAAGAGAACCATCATGAGCCACCCGACCATTGTCCCTTTAAGCTCCGCCCTCGGCGCGCAAATCAGCGGCATCGATATCAGCCAGCCGCTGAACGTTGAGCAACGCGACGCCATCGAACAAGCGCTGCTCAAACATCAAGTGCTGTTCTTCCGCGACCAGCCGATCGAGCCGCAACAGCAAGCGCGATTCGCCGCCTATTTCGGCGACCTGCACATTCACCCGATCTACCCGAACGTGCCGGAGCAGCCGGAAGTGCTGATCCTCGACACCGCTGTCACCGACGTGCGAGACAACGCGATTTGGCACACCGACGTGACCTTCCTGCCGACCCCGGCCATGGGCGCGGTGCTCAGCGCCAAACTGCTGCCGGAATTTGGCGGCGACACGCTGTGGGCCAGTGGTATTGCGGCGTATGAAGCACTGTCCGCACCGATGAAAACCTTGCTCGAAGGGCTGACCGCCACTCACGATTTCACCCGCTCGTTCCCGCTGGAGCGCTATGGCAATACACCAGAAGCCTTGGTTCAGTGGGAAGAAGCCCGACGCAAGAACCCACCGCTGTCGCACCCGGTGATTCGTACCCATCCGGTAAGCGGGCGCCGGTCGCTGTTCGTCAATGAAGGGTTCACGTCGAAGATCAATGAGCTGTCGGAGACGGAAAGCGAGGCGGTTCTGAAGTTTTTGTTCGCCCACACCACTCGGCCTGAATTCACCATTCGCTGGCGCTGGCAGAAAGACGACATCGCGTTTTGGGACAACCGCGTGACCCAGCACCACGCGGTCGATGATTACCGCCCGGCGCGGCGGGTGATGCAGCGGGCTACGGTGTTGGGGGATGTGCCGTTTTTTCGCTGATCCGATCGTTCCCACGCTCCGCGTGGGAATGCCTCAACGGACGCTCTGCGTTCGGCTCTGGATGGGACGCGGAGCGTCCCGGGCTGCATTCCCACGCGGAGCGTGGGAACGATCAGTACGGAGTTACTCAGCCGTCGAAGGCTTCTCCCAAAGATTGATCCCACCCTCTTGGGCAAACCGATCAATCTCCGCCAACTCTTCCACGCTAAAACTCAGGTTCTTCAACGCCCCGACGTTTTCGATAATCTGCTCCGGCCGGCTCGCGCCAATCAGCGCCGAGGTCACCCGTGAGTCGCGCAGGGTCCAGGCCAGCGCCAGTTGCGCCAGGCTCTGACCGCGGCGCTTGGCGATTTCATTGAGCGCCCGCACATGGGCGATGTTGGCTTCGGACAGGTGCGACGCCTGCAACGAACCACCGCCCGGACGATTGACCCGCGCGTCCGCTGGCACGCCATTGAGGTACTTGTCGGTCAACAGCCCCTGAGCCAAGGGCGTGAAGGCGATCACGCCGGTGCCGAGTTCATCGGTGGTGTCCAGCAGGTCTTTTTCCACCCAGCGATTGAGCAGGTTGTAGGCCGGTTGGTGGATCAACAGCGGGACTTTCCACTCTTTCAGCAACCCGGCGATTTCACGGGTTTTCACCCCGGAATAGGACGAGATACCGATATACAGCGCCTTGCCCTGCTGCACGGCGGTGGCCAGTGCGCTGGCGGTTTCTTCCAGCGGCGTGTCCGGGTCGAAGCGGTGGGAATAGAAGATGTCTACGTAGTCGAGGCCCAGGCGTTGCAGGCTCTGATCGAGGCTGGCCAGCACGTATTTGCGCGAACCACCGCCCTGACCGTAAGGACCGGCCCACATATCCCAACCGGCCTTACTGGAGATGATCAACTCATCGCGGTACTGCTTGAAGTCTTCACGCAACAAACGACCGAAGTTGATTTCGGCGCTGCCATACGGCGGGCCGTAGTTGTTGGCCAGGTCGAAATGGTTGATGCCCAGATCGAATGCCGTGCGCAGCAACGAGCGCTGGGTATCGATCGGCGTGCTGTCGCCGAAGTTGTGCCACAAGCCCAGGGACAGCGCCGGTAGCACCAACCCGCTGCGGCCTACACGGCGGTAAGGGATGGAATCGTAGCGGTTTTCGGCTGCGGTGTAGGTCATCGAATCCTCTCTTGTCTGTCTTGAATGTGGTATCGACTGCTTTGCAAGTTGCCCAGCATACGCCCGGACAAACGCCGATAAACCTCGGACTCGAGAAAATGCTGAAACGTTTCACAGATTATTAAATCTGACCCACCGCATAGAACCGATACCTACTCCCAACGTTTACGCCGACAACTCACGCAACGCGGCAGCCGCCAAAAAACCAGATCTTGAGCTGTATCGCTGATCTCGTCTGACCGTCTGGTCGATACGCTCAAGCAATTGCTCAGGGAGCGTGGCATTGAAGCGCACCGACTTGCCGAAGTACGGCGTGATATCGAAGTCGCCCCCCCCACACACTGGCCTACAGCTTTGTCGTGCTATGGCTGGCGTTGACCTTGATCAACGGCGCGGTCGGCATGGTCAACGCCGGCCAGCCGTTGAGCACGGAACTGGTGGTGGGTAGCGCGGTGTTCGGCGTGCCGGTGGCGGCGCTGGTGTTGTTCATGGTGTTGAGCCCTGACGCCTGACAAGACGTCAGCGCCAACCCTCCTCCATCAACGCACCAGATGCAAAAACTGCATGTGCCGTTCGTACTGGTCGAGGATGTCGTTGATGACCTGCTCCTTGGTGTAGCCCACCAGATCGTAATCCTGACTGCCCTCTCTCAAATGCACTTCGGCGCGGTGGTAACGGCGATTGTTGAGTCGCTTGGAACCCATGCCGCCACGGGCGAAGGACGGCGTGAAGTAACCGCGCATCTGCACCTGATAGATGAACGGATGCAGTTCGCCGTGACCGATTTCCAGGCTGACGTTGTCATTGGCCGGATCAGGCTGAGCGACCACGTGCAGACCCTTCTCGACGAACACTGCGGTCACGTCCTCAATGGCCGGGCGCACCGTGCTATCGAGGAAGCGATAGACCTCATCACGAGACGGGAAATGCACCGCCTGACTCAAACGTTGCCGCCAACCGCCGCGCCGTGATCCGGACACCGGCGCAAGGGAATGCAGTTGCGCGATCTGCTTCTGCGACTCCAGATAAAATGCCTTGTGCAGCCCCCACATCATCAGCAGCAAAATCATCGAAAACGGCAACGACGTCAGTACCACCGCTGACTTCAAGGCATCGATGCTGCCGGAGAACAACAGCGCGCTGGTCACCAGTGCCGTCATCGCGCCCCAGAACACCCGCAGCCATTTCGGTCCGTCTTCATCCAGGTTGCCACCCTTGGCAGACAAGGTCGACAGCACCACAGTGCCGGAGTCGGCGGAGGTCACGAAGAATACGAAGCTGATGAACACCGTGACCGCGATCACGGTTTTGCTCCATGGGTAGGTTTCCAGTAGCAGGTACAGGGTCATCGATGGGTTATCGATGGCCGACATGCCGAGCGCGCTCATGCCGTGGTTGAGGACTTGGTCGATGGCGCTGTTGCCAAAGATCGACATCCACGCCAGGGTGAAACCGAGCGGGATCAGCAGCACGCCGAAGACGAATTCGCGAATGGTCCGGCCACGGGAAATCCGCGCGATGAACAGGCCCACGAACGGCGACCATGCAATCCACCAGGCCCAGTAGAACACCGTCCAGCCGCCCAGCCAGTCGCTGGGTTTATCGTAGGCGTAGAGATCGAAACTCTTCATCGGCAAGGCGCCGAGGTAGTCGCCGACGTTCTGGATCAGCGTATTGAGCAAGTGCTGGGTGGGGCCGGCGAACAACACGAACAGCAGCAGCGCACAGGCCAGCAGCATGTTGATGTCGGACATCACCCGCACGCCTTTATCGACCCCGGACACCGCCACAATGATCGCCGCGCCCATCATCAGCGTGATCAGGCCGACCTGAATCCACTGGGTGTGGGCGATGCCGAACAGGTAGTCCAGGCCGGAGTTGAGGTGCAATACGCCAAAACCCATATCGGCGCCGAGGCCGAATACCGTGGCGATGATGCCGAAACCATCCACGGCGTAACCGATGGGGCCGTTGATGCGCTTGCCGATCAGCGGGTACAGCGCCGAACGCAGGGCCAGCGGCAGGTTATGCCGATAGGCGAAATAGGCCAGCGCCATGCCGACGAAGGCGAACACGCCCCAGCCGTGCAGGCCCCAGTGCAAAAACAGAATCTGCATCGCCTGACGCGCCGCATCCGCCGTGCCGGCCTCGCCTTGCGGCGGTTGCGCCAGGTGCGTCAGCGGTTCGGACACGCAAAAGAAAAACAGCGTGATGCTGATCCCGGCGGCGAACAGCATGCCGGCCCAGGACAGGTAGCTGAATTCGGGCTCGTCGTGGTCGGCACCGAGCTTGATCTTGCCGTAGCCAGACAAGGCGGTGACCACCACAAAGACCAGATACAGCGTCATCGCGAGCATGTAGTACCAGCCGACCGTGTTGGCCGCCCAGTTTTGCGCTTGCAACAACCAGGCACCGGCCTGCTCGGGCATCGCCATGACGACAACGGCGAACAACAGAATGAAGGTCGCCGCGAAATAAAAAACCGGCGGATTCATGCGGACCTGGCCGCTTGCGGGGGTGGACGATGCACTCATGAAAGGTGCACCTCAAGGGGGTGAAACAGGGCAATCAATAACGGACTCGGCAAAGGCAAGCCTCCTGTTGTGAGCGGGCAGCAAACCGGTGGTTTAACTTGAATGAGCGTTCAAGTTAAACATGGATAGGGGGCTAAGGACTAATCGCAGGGTTCGGCGGTGCGTTTTGTACGCTAGCTCAAGGGAGGGTATGACGCGGGGTTTGCGGGATTCGTTCGGCGAGAAATTTGCTAAATGCCATTATTTCGGCCTGACCTGAAATCATCGCGGGCAAGCCCGCTCCCACAGGTTTTGGGTTGTTCACGGAATTACCGTTCGACACAAAACCTGTGGGAGCGTGGCTTGCCCGCGATGGCGTCAGAAAGACCACTGGAAATTTTTGACCCTACTTCTGCGTCCCATCATCATGCTGCAGATTCGCCTGGGTCAGGTTGCACCCGGCCGGCACGCTACGGGTCAGCCAGACGTTGCCACCAATCGTCGAACCCTTGCCGATGGTGATGCGCCCCAGAATCGTCGCGCCGGCATAGATCACCACGTCGTCCTCGACGATCGGATGCCGCGGATGGCCCTTCTGCAGCTGGCCATCTTCGTCCGACGGGAAGCGCTTGGCACCCAGGGTCACTGCCTGATAAATCCGCACGCGCTCGCCAATGATCGCGGTCTCGCCGATCACCACGCCGGTCCCGTGATCGATGAAGAAGCTGCGACCGATCTGCGCCCCCGGATGGATGTCGATACCCGTGGCCGAGTGGGCGATTTCCGCGCTGATCCGCGCCAGCAGCGGCAGCCCGGCGCGATACAAGTGATGGGCCAGGCGATGGTGAATCACCGCCAGAATCCCCGGGTAGCAGAGCAACACTTCATCGACACTGCGAGCCGCCGGGTCGCCGTGATAGGCCGCCAGCACGTCGGTGTCCAACAGGCTGCGCAGCCCCGGCAAAGCGAGGGCGAAGTCCTGAATGATCTGAATGGTCTTGGCCTCGACTTCAGTGTCGGCCTGGGCACTGTGGCGCGCGGCATAACGCAGTTCGAGCCGCGCCTGAGCGAGCAACGCGTTCAGTGCCACGTCGAGCGTGTGGCCAACGTAGAAGTCTTCACTCTCCTCGCGCAAATCCACCGGGCCCAGGCGCATCGGGAACAGCGCACCGCACAAGGCTTCGAGAATGTCCGCCATGGCCGCTCGGGATGGCAACTCGCGACCGCCCTGCTCGCCGCTGGCGCGGCCGTTTTGTGCACGCCACTGGTCGCGCGCCGTACGCAGTTGGCTGACGATGGTCTGCAATTGCCAATGGCTGGAACGCTCACTCACGGTAAAAACTCCTCACGGGCGGCCGGACTGTCTGGCCGCGTCAACGGCGATTACTTTACGGCAACGGCTTGCAGGCGAATTAAGAACCAATAGTGCTGTGGTCAACACTTTTGGCTATAAGCGATTGGCAGTTGCCCCGCTAAAATACCCGCGCCTATAGTCCGGACATCTTCCTCCGCCAGTACGGCCCCATGATCAAACATCAGCTTGCCCGTTTTAACCGCCTCGATCTGCTCGGCCGCCCTACCCCCCTGGAAAAACTCGAGCGCCTGTCGACCTGGTTGGGCCGCGATGTGTATGTCAAACGCGATGACCTGACGCCATTGGCACTGGGTGGCAACAAGCTGCGCAAACTCGAATACCTGGCCGCCGATGCCCTGGCCCAGGGTGCCGATACATTGATCACTGCTGGCGCGATCCAGTCCAACCACGTGCGCCAGACCGCCGCCATTGCAGCCAAGCTTGGCCTGGGCTGCGTGGCGCTGCTGGAAAACCCTCTCGGCACCGACGACAGCAACTATGTCGGCAACGGCAATCGGCTGTTGCTGGACCTGTTCGATGCCAAGGTCGAGTTGGTGGAAAACCTCGACAATGCTGACGAGCAATTGCAAGCATTGGCCGCACGTCTGCGCAGCAACGGTAAAAAGCCGTATCTGGTGCCGATTGGTGGCTCCAATGCAGTGGGCGCTTTGGGTTATGTCCGTGCAGGCCTGGAACTGGCCGAACAGATCAAGGACACCGGGCTGCAATTCGCCGCGGTGGTCCTGGCGTCCGGCAGTGCCGGTACCCACAGCGGCCTGGCGCTGGCATTGAGCGAAGTACTGCCGGATTTGCCAGTCATCGGCGTGACCGTTTCCCGAAGCGATGAAGCTCAACGACCGAATGTCCAGGGCCTCGCCGAGCACACCGCAGAGCTGTTGGGCGTGAGCCTGCCGGCGAGTTTCAAAATTGAACTGTGGGACGAGTATTTCGGCCCGCGTTACGGCGAGCCGAATGCCGGGACACTGGCGGCGGTGAAGCTGTTGGCGAGTCAGGAAGGGTTGTTGCTGGATCCGGTGTATACCGGCAAGGCCATGGCCGGTTTGCTCGACGGTATCGGTCGCCAGCGCTTCGATGACGGCCCGATCATCTTCCTGCACACCGGCGGGGCACCGACGTTGTTTGGCTACACAAGCTTTTTATAAGCATCAAAGATCGAAAGATCGCAGCCTGCGGCAGCTCCTACAGGGATCGGCGTTAACCCGAAATTCGCGGCGTGCATGATCCTTGGAGCTGCCGCAGGCTGCGATCTTTTCGAAGGCGCCACATATCTCAAAAAAGAGTAACAAACATAATATTCAGTATTTTCCAATCTAAAGGTCACATCATATAGTCACGCCGCAGGCGAATTTGCAGCGAGACGCATAGGCTGCTTTAGGGCAGGATAATGCAGTCGTTCAAATCCCGAATTTGCCAACTTTCCTTAAGCGTCTTTCATAAGAAAACACAGGGGCTTGTCATGAATTTTTCCGCACTACGTCGAAATCTGCTGGTAGGTTCGCTGGGCCTGGCACTCGGCGCCGGCCTGTTGGGGCAAGCGGTTGCCGGTGAGCAACTGCAAAAAATCAAGGACGCGGGCGTGATCAACGTCGGTCTGGAAGGCACTTATCCACCGTTCAGTTTCGTCGATGCCGACGGCAAACTGACCGGTTTCGAAGTGGAGCTGTCCGAGGCGCTGGCCAAAGAGCTGGGCGTGAAGGTCAAGCTGCAGCCGACCAAATGGGACGGCCTCCTCGCGGCCCTGGAATCCAAGCGTCTGGACGCGGTGGTCAACCAGGTCACCATCTCCGAAGAGCGCAAGAAGAAGTATGACTTCTCCGAGCCCTACACCATCTCCGGCATTCAGGCCCTGACGCTGAAAAAGAACGAAGGCACCATCAAGACCGTCGCCGATCTGGCTGGCAAAAAAGTCGGTGTGGGCCTGGGCACCAACTACGAACAATGGCTCAAGGACAACGTCCCGAAAGCCATCATCAAGACCTACGACGATGATCCGACCAAGTATCAGGACCTGCGCGTAGGCCGCATCGACGCGATTCTGGTGGATCGTCTGGCGGCCCTGGAACTGACCGCCAAAGCCAAGGACACCGCCGTTGCCGGCGAACCGTTCTCCCGTCAGGAATCCGGTATTGCCCTGCGCAAAGGCGAGCCTGAACTGCTGGCAGCGGTGAACAAAGCGCTCGAGAAACTGCGCGCCGACGGCACCCTGGCCAAGATCTCGCAGAAATACTTCAACGCTGACGTCACTAAATAATGGAAGCAGCTTTCCAACTCGTACTGGAGTCCGTGCCCTTCCTGCTGAAGGGCGTGTACTTTACGGTCATCCTCAGCCTGGGCGGCATGTTCTTCGGCTTGCTGCTGGGCTTCGGCCTGGCGTTGATGCGCCTGTCGCGCCTCAAACTGGTGAGCTGGCTGGCCCGCATCTACGTGTCGTTCTTTCGCGGCACGCCGTTGCTGGTGCAGCTGTTCATGATCTATTTCGGCTTGCCGCAATTAGGTCTCGAACTGGATCCGATACCGGCAGCCCTGATCGGCCTCTCGCTGAACATGGCCGCTTATGCCTGTGAAACCCTCCGTTCCGCGATCAGTTCGATTGAACGCGGCCAGTGGGAAGCCGCTGCCAGTATCGGCATGACCCGCGCGCAAACCTTGCGCCGGGCCATTCTGCCGCAAGCGATGCGCACGGCCCTGCCACCGTTGGGCAACAGCTTCATCTCGCTGGTCAAGGACACTGCGCTGGCGGCCACCATTCAGGTGCCGGAGCTGTTCCGCCAGGCGCAGCTGATCACCGCCCGTACCTTCGAAATTTTCACCATGTATCTTGCCGCCGCGGTGATCTACTGGATTCTGGCAACGGTGCTGTCGCACTTCCAGAACCAGTTGGAAGCGCGGGTCAATCGGCACGACCAGGAGTCCTGACCCAATGATTGTCGTGGAAAAACTGACAAAGCAGTTCAAGGGTCAAGTGGTGCTCAACGGCATTGATCTGCAGGTGAAGGAAGGCGAGGTGGTGGCGATCATCGGCCCCAGCGGCTCGGGCAAGACCACCTTCCTGCGGTGCCTGAATTTTCTGGAAGAGCCCACCAGCGGCCGGATCAAGGTCGGCGACATCGAGATCGATGGCAGCCGCCCCCTGAACCAGCAGCAGAGCCTGGTACGGCGCTTGCGCCAGCACGTGGGTTTCGTGTTCCAGAACTTCAACCTGTTCCCCCATCGCACCGCCCTGGAAAACGTCATTGAAGGTCCGTTGGTGGTGAAAAAAATCCCGCGCGCCGAAGCCGTCGCCCTGGGTAAAAAGCTGTTGGCCAAGGTCGGCCTGGCGGGCAAGGAAGACGCTTACCCGCGACGCCTGTCCGGCGGTCAGCAACAGCGTGTGGCGATTGCCCGGGCGCTGGCGATGGAACCGGAAGTGATCCTGTTCGATGAACCGACCTCGGCCCTGGACCCGGAACTGGTGGGTGAAGTGTTGGCGACCATCCGCAGCCTGGCCGAGGAGAAACGCACCATGGTGATCGTTACTCACGAAATGGGCTTTGCCCGGGACGTGGCCAACCGGGTGGTGTTTTTCGACAAGGGTGTGATTGTCGAACAGGGCGAAGCCAAGGCGCTGTTTGCCCATCCGAAAGAAGAACGGACCCAGCAGTTTCTCAGCAAGTTTCTTAATAACGCTTAGTGCTATCCCACTCTAGAGTTGTCAACTTCCATGGACGGAAGTGACATTGACTCCACTCTGAGAGCAGCCGCCAACGATTACTTGATTCGCCCCAATCATAGATAACTTCCCGCCATCCCATGCGGTACATATATATGTCCTGCAACAGATTCACAACGCCTAAAATTCATAAACCCCTTCGCTATCCATCGTCAACGGTTTGCTGCCTCTCAGGCGTAAAACCCATCAAAAACCATACTAAATTCGACGGAGCAATGCGGTTTATTAACTACACTGCGTAGGAGATTTCTGAATAACTCAAGAACCAACCTTTAACCGAGCAACTCTCTTGACACCCATTCGAACGCACTCTTATCTAGTCTCCAACAGGCGTCAGCTATCGCCCGATCATTATTAAAACGCACAAATAGTGCATTGTTTTGTTGCCTGGTAATTCACGCCTTTCGAACTTTCAGAAACGGACTTCACGGCAAGGCTTCAAGGAGAGAAACCCCATGACAAGTACTTCGAACAAACCCGAACTTGCGACCCCGACCCTGGCGCAAAGCCACAAGGCCGGCATCAACATCACCTCGGCCGCTCATCTTATGATCGACGTGCCGCCCTACCCCGGCATGGACGAAGGCGACCTGATCGAGCTGTTCTGGAACGACTGCTACGTGGCCTCCAGCGTGCTGGGTGCCAACCATGACGGCAAAGCGGTGAGCCTGCGAGTGCCGGAGAGCTTCATTGCCAATGGTTCTGCGCGCATCCATTACAAGGTCATGCAGGTCGGGCAAGGGCCTGCGGTATCGCCGGCGGCGCGCGTCCAGATCAAACTGGATTGCCCGGGCGGCCTGCCCTCGCCCCGTTGCGATGAGGAAAACCAGAGCCTGGCGCCCGTGTTCATCCCCGAAACCATTCGCCGTCAGGGGGTCAATCCAAACCAGGTCAAGCGTGGCGTGCCGTTGACCATCGAACCGTACCTGAACATGGCCACCGACGACGAAATCACCCTGCGCTGGGGCGATGTACGCATGGACCTGCCCAAACTCAAGGCGTGCGATGTGGGTCAGCCGATTCAGGTCTGGGTGCCGCCGGCGATCATTCTCGAAGCCGGCGAGGACCTTCGACTGGAAGTGACCTACTGCATCCTCGACCGGGTAGGTAACAACTCGCGCTGGGCACCGGCACGCACACTGAAGATCGGCTGTGCCAATCCCTACCTGAAAGTGCCGCCGAAAGAAGCGCTCAGAGCCGCTGAACCCCGAAAGAAGTGAAGACCCTGTAGCAACACTCTTGTTGTGACATGAGGGCTTTTTGTGGCGAGGGAGCTTGCTCCCGCTGGGGTGCGAAGCGCCCCCAATCCCGGTACACGCGTTTTCGTAATTGAACCGTGGTGGCCGTTTTGCGACTGCTGCGTAGCCGAACGGGAGCAAGCTCCCTCGCCACAGGGGCTCTGACCAACCGGGCGATATCACCCTTCTATACATATTCCTAAAAGTTAGTTCATTAATTATTTATACGCGTTTAGGGTATATACACCGGACCACCGGACATTCGTGTTTTTCATTCGCCGCAACCCATGCGGCGCTTTCATGAGATGTGAGGTAGGTATGGTCCGGAACACAATCACCCCAGTGCAAATCGCCAGGGCATTGCGTGCAGCCAAGGAGCGGCACTGATGTCCAGTCTGTCAGATGCAATCGTCCAGAGTGACCTGGACATCGCCCCCTTGTTGTTGCCCGCGCAGGTCTTGCGCAACGACGCACAAGCCATCAAGGCTGCCCATGAGCTGGCGCACATCGCCCGCCTGCAAGCCGCCAAACGTGACCAGCAGCGCAAGTTGCCCTGGTCGGAAATCGAACAGTTCACCCGCAGCGGCCTGGGCAGCATTGCCATTCCGCGTGAGTACGGTGGCCCGCAGGTTTCATTCGTCACCTTAGCCTCAGTCTTCGCGATCATTTCCGCGGCCGACCCGGCCTTGGGGCAGATCCCGCAGAACCAGTTCGGGATTCTCAACCTGATACTCGGCAGCGCCACCGAGTCGCAGAAAAAACAGCTGTTCAAAAGTGTGCTCGAAGGCTGGCGAATTGGTAACGCGGGACCAGAACGCGGGACCAAAAACACCCTGGAGCTCAAGGCGCGGATCACCGCCGACGGCGATGGCTTCGTCATCAACGGGCAGAAGTTCTATTCCACCGGCGCCCTGTTCGCCCACTGGGTGGCCGTCAAGGCGCTGAACGACGACGGCAAGCAAGTGCTGGCCTTCATTCGTCGCGGCACACCGGGGCTGCGCATCGTCGATGACTGGTCGGGTTTCGGCCAGCGCACCACCGCCAGCGGCACCCTTTTGCTCAATAACGTGCGGGTCGACGCCGAGCTGGTGGTGGACAACTGGAAGATCAACGACAGCCCGAATACCCAGGGCGCCGTGTCGCAACTGATTCAAGCGGCCATCGACGCCGGCATCGCCCGGGGCGCCATCGATGACGCCATCGAGTTCGTGAAAACCCGTGCACGGCCATGGATCGACGCCAAGGTCGAACGGGCCAGCGACGACCTCTACGTGATCGCCGACATCGGCAAGCTGAAAATCGAACTGCACGCCGCCGAAGCGCTGCTGCGCAAGGCCGGGCAAGTGCTGGATCAGGTCAACGCCGCGCCGCTCACCGCCGAGTCCGCGGCACGCGCCTCGATTGCCGTGGCGGAAGCCAAAGTGCTGACCACCGAAATCTCGCTGCTGGCCAGCGAAAAACTCTTCGAACTGGCCGGCAGCCGCGCGACCCTCGCCGAATTCAATCTCGACCGCCACTGGCGCAACGCCCGGGTGCACACGCTGCACGACCCGGTGCGCTGGAAGTATCACGCCGTAGGCGCTTACTACCTCAACGGCACTCTGCCGGCTCGCCATTCCTGGATCTGACGACCAGAACCTTTTTGACCAGATCTCTGGAGAAACACATGACTCTTTCTCACCACGTCGCGGTCATCAGCAGCGATGAGCAAGCTCTGATCGTCGCCAGTGACCTGGCCGACGATTTCAAACGCGACAGCGCCCTGCGCGACCGCGAACGTCGTTTGCCATACCCGGAACTGGAAGTGTTTTCCCGTTCGGGTCTTTGGGGCATCAGCGTGCCAAAAGAATACGGCGGCGCCGGAGTTTCCAACGTCACCCTGGCCAAGGTGATCGCGTTGATCGCCCAGGCCGACGGCTCCCTCGGACAGATTCCACAGAACCATTTCTACGCCCTCGAAGTGCTGCGCGTTAACGGCACTGACGAGCAGAAAAAACGCCTGTACGCAGAAGTGTTAGCCGGTCAGCGCTTTGGCAATGCACTCGCGGAGCTGGGTACCAAAACCGCCCATGACCGCGTCACCAGCCTGACCCGCGATGGAGACGGCTACCGCATCAACGGCCGCAAGTTCTACGCCACTGGCGCGATTTACGCCCAGCGCATCCCCACGTCAGCGGTGGACGAAAACGGTGTGCAGCAACTGGCGTTCGTCCCGCGCAACAGCAAAGGCCTGACGGTGATCGACGACTGGGGCGGCTTCGGCCAGCGCACCACCGGCAGCGGTTCGGTGGTGTTCGAAGATGTCTACGTCGCCGCCCAGGACGTAATCCCGTTTCAAAGCGCTTTCGAACGCCCGACCACCGTCGGCCCTTTGGCGCAGATTCTCCACGCCGCCATCGACACCGGCATCGCCCGCGCCGCTTATGAGGATGCGCTGCATTTCGTGCGGACCAAAACCCGGCCGTGGATCGACGCCACTCATGAAAAAGCCACCGAAGACCCGCTGACCATCAAGAGTTTCGGCCACCTGGCTATTCGCCTGCACGCCACCGAAGCCCTGCTGGAACGCTCTGGAGAATTCCTCGACCAGGCCCAGGCCGACACCACTGCCGAGACCGTCGCCGCCGCGTCGATCGCCGTCGCCGAAGCCCGGGCCATCAGCACCGAAATTTCCCTCACCGCCGGCAGCACACTGTTCGAACTGGCCGGCAGCCAGGCGACCCTGGCCGAACACGGCCTGGATCGCCACTGGCGCAACGCCCGGGTGCACACCCTGCACGACCCGGTGCGCTGGAAGTATCACGCGGTGGGCAATTACTACCTCAATGATGAAAACCCGCCGCTGCGGGGGACGATCTAAATGTCCAAAAAGAAAATCCTGCTCAACGCGTTCAACATGAACTGCATCGGGCACATCAACCATGGCCTGTGGACCCATCCACGGGACACGTCGACCCAGTACAAGACCATCGAATACTGGACCGAACTGGCGCAGTTGCTCGAGCGCGGGCTGTTCGATGGCCTGTTCATCGCCGACATCGTCGGCGTGTACGACATCTACCAGAACTCGGTGGAGGTGCCGCTCAAAGAGTCGATCCAGTTGCCGGTCAACGACCCGCTGCTGCTGGTCTCGGCCATGGCCGCCGTCACCAAAAACCTCGGCTTCGGCCTGACCGCCAACCTGACCTACGAACCGCCGTATCTGTTCGCCCGGCGCCTGTCGACCCTCGATCATCTGAGCCGTGGGCGGGTCGGCTGGAACATCGTCACCGGTTATCTGGACAGTGCCGCCAAAGCCATGGGCCTGAGCGAACAGGTGGAACACGACCGCCGCTACGACCAGGCCGATGAATACCTGCAAGTGCTCTACAAACTCTGGGAAGGCAGCTGGGAAAACGGCGCGGTGCTCAATGACCGCGAACAGCGGATCTACGCCCAGCCAGACAAGGTGCATAAGGTCGAGCACAAGGGCGAGTTCTATCAGGTCGAGGGTTATCACCTCTGCGAGCCATCGCCGCAACGCACGCCGGTGCTGTTTCAGGCCGGCAGTTCCGATCGCGGTTTGCTGTTCGCCGGTCGGCATGCCGAGTGCGCGTTCATCAGCGGCCAGAACAAACCGGCGACCAAAGTTCAGGTGGACAAGGTTCGCGCCAGCGCCGTCGAGGCCGGGCGCAATCCCTGGGACATCAAGGTGTTCATGGGATTGAACGTGATCGTCGGTGAGACAGAAGAGCTGGCCTGGGCCAAGCACGCCGAGTACCTGAGCTACGCCAGTGCCGAGGCCGGTGTCGCGCATTTCTCGGCGTCCACCGGGATCGATTTTTCCGAGTACGAACTCGACGAACCGATCCAGTACGTGAAGAGCAACGCCATCCAGTCCGCCACCAAGAACCTGCAAAACAACGATTGGACCCGCCGCAAATTGCTGGAACAACACGCCCTCGGTGGCCGCTACATCACCGTGCTCGGCTCGCCGCAGCAGGTGGCCGACGAACTCGAATCCTGGATCGCCGAAACCGGTCTCGACGGCTTCAACCTGACACGGATCGTCACCCCGGAAAGCTATGTGGATTTCATCGAACTGGTGATTCCGGAGTTGCAGCGCAGAGGGTCGTACAAGACTGCTTACGACGATGGCAGCCTGCGGGAAAAGCTGTTTCACGAAGGGGCGCATTTGCCTGAGCAACATACGGGGTCGGCGTTTCGCCGCTAAAAGCATCGCGGGCAAGCCTCGCTCCCACAGGGTTTGTGTGAACACCCGAGAACACTGTGGGAGCGGGCTTGCCCGCGATGAGGCCCGAACAGACACCAAAAACTCAATGCACTGACTGGAAAACTCATCATGACCAAAAAACGCTTAACCCACCCAGTCAAAGCACTGGCCCTGGCCCTCGGCCTCTTCAGCTCCATCACCTTCGCCGCCGACGCACCACTGAAAATCGGCACCACCGCCGCCTTCGCCATTCCCCTGGAAGCAGCCGTAGAGGAGGCAAAAAAACAGGGCCTGAAAGTCGAACTGGTGGAGTTCAGCGACTGGATCGCCCCCAACGTCAGCCTCGCCGCCGGCGACATCGATGTGAACTATTTCCAGCACATCCCGTTCCTGGAAAACGCCAAGGCCGCCGCCGGTTTTGACCTGGTGCCGTTCGCCCCGGGCATCATCAACAACGTCGGCCTCTACTCGAAAAAATACAAAAGCTTCGCCGAGTTGCCCGAAGGCGCCAGCGTGGCCATCGCCAACGACCCGATCAACAGCGGTCGTGGCCTGCAATTGCTGGCCAAGGCCGGGCTGATCACCCTCAAACCGGGCGTCGGTTACAAGGCCACCGAAGAGGACATCATCGCCAACCCGAAGAAAATCAAAATCCTTCAGGTCGAAGCCGTGCAACTGGTGCGCGCCTACGACGACGCCGATCTGGTCCAGGGTTACCCGGCCTATATTCGTCTGGCGAAGACCTTCGATGCCGGCTCCGCCCTGTTGTTCGACGGTCTCGATCACAAGGAATACGTGATCCAGTTCGTGATCCAGCCAAAAAGCAAAACCGACCCGCGGCTGATCAAATTCATCGACATTTATCAGCACTCGCCTGCCGTTCGCGCGGCACTGGATAAGACCCACGGCAAGCTCTATCAAGCCGGTTGGGAAAGCTGAGCATGACGGCCGCTACCCGACTGCGACTGGAGATTCCAGAGCCTCATAAAGCTGAACAGACCGAACTGCATCCGGAGTTCAACCGCGCTCATGTGCGCTTCATCGGCCTGGGCAAAACCTACAACGGCCAGCAAGGTCCGGTGGCGGCCTTGCACGGCATCGACCTGGCGATCCAGCGCGGCGAAGTGTTCGGCATCATCGGTCGCAGCGGTGCCGGCAAGTCGTCGCTGATCCGCACCATCAACCGCCTCGAACAACCGAGCAGCGGGCGGGTGCTGATCGATCAGGTGGACATCGGCGAGTTCGATGAAGACCACTTGGTGGCGCTGCGGCGGCGGATCGGCATGATCTTCCAGCACTTCAATTTGATGTCGGCCAAAACGGTTTGGCAGAACGTCGAATTGCCGCTGAAAGTCGCCGGTGTGCCCAAGGAGCAGCGCGAGCGCAAAGTCCGCGAACTGCTGGAACTGGTCGGCCTGAAAGAGAAACACAAAGCCTACCCGGCGCAGCTTTCCGGCGGGCAGAAACAGCGCGTCGGCATCGCCCGCGCACTGGTACATGACCCGCAGATTCTGCTGTGTGACGAAGCCACTTCGGCGCTGGACCCGGAGACCACCCAATCGATCCTCGGCCTGCTGCGCGAGATCAATCAACGGCTGGGCCTGACCATTGTGCTGATCACCCACGAGATGGCGGTGATCCGCGATATCTGTGATCGGGTCGTGGTGCTGGAACACGGGCGAATCGTCGAGCAAGGGCCGGTCTGGGAAGTCTTCGGCAACCCGCAGCATGAAGTGAGCAAGACCTTGCTCGCACCGCTGCAACACGGCCTGCCGGACGAACTGCAAAGCCGCTTGCGTCCACAGCCGCAGTCTTCGGACGCCGCCGTGGTGCTGCGATTGCAATTCAACGGCAGCGCCAACGACGAACCAGACCTAGCGGCGCTGTTCAGCGCCCTCGGGGGTCGCGTGCGCTTGCTGCAAGGGGGTGTGGAACGGATTCAGGGGCATGCGCTCGGGCAATTGCTGCTGGCGGTGACCGGTTCGTCCCTCGGCGTCGAGGAACTACGTCAGCGCGCTGGCAACTGGGCGCAACAGGTGGAGGTGCTGGGTTATGTGGTTTGACCGGTTGCTTCAGGGTTTTATCGACACCTTTTTGATGGTGGGTGTGTCGTCGTTGATTGCGCTGCTGGCGGGCATTCCGCTGGCGGTGATTCTGGTCACCAGTTCCAAGGGCGGGATCTACGAAGCACCGGCACTGAACCGCGCGTTGGGCGCGTTCGTGAACCTGTTTCGCTCGATTCCGTTTTTGATTTTGATGGTGGCGCTGATTCCGTTCACCCGGCTGATCGTCGGCACCACGTATGGCGTGTGGGCAGCCGTGGTGCCGTTGACCATTGCGGCCACGCCGTTCTTTGCACGCATTGCCGAAGTCAGTTTGCGCGAGGTCGACCATGGGTTGATCGAAGCGGCGCAGGCGATGGGCTGCCGACGCTGGCATATCGTCTGGCATGTACTGCTGCCCGAAGCGCTGCCGGGGATTGTCGGTGGTTTTACGATTACGTTGGTGACGATGATCAACTCGTCGGCCATGGCCGGGGCGATTGGGGCCGGTGGGTTGGGGGACATCGCTTATCGATATGGGTATCAGCGGTTTGATAGCCAGATCATGCTGACGGTGATTGTGTTGCTGGTGGTGTTGGTGGCGGTGATTCAGTTGGGTGGCGATCGGTTGGCGCGAGGCCTCAACAAGCGCTGAGAGCGGTGCGGTTGAAGGGCCTTTGTGGCGAGGGAGCTTGCTCCCGCTCGATTGCGCAGCAATCGCAAAACCATTCGATGAGGTTTATCTGACACTCCTCGTTGAATGGTTTTTGGGTCTGCTGCGCAGCCCAGCGGGAGCAAGCTCCCTCGCCACAGAAAAGCTCTCTCACCAGAAGTATTGTCTCTAGCTTCCGGGGAACATTTCGCACAGGAAAATCAGAGTGCCAGCAGGCCCGATCCCTTTCATTTGCAGGACGTTTCCTAGATCATTCCGCTCGCTTGCGCCTGCCAAATTCCGTGGCTAGTCTCGATCCGTCACTGCTCATCAGTGATTGGGTTTAGTAGCCCGGAACAATAGGCGCATAGCGATTCCATGATCATGTCCGGCAATGTTTGCCGCATGCAAAATATGGTGGCTGTGCGTGGGGCACCTTCGGGTGCACCGGTTTTCCTATTGACCGGCCTACTAACCTGCGTACAGCCGCCACCCAATCGTTTAGTAGGCGATAAGTGATGGCTCCCATGAAGCAATAGGAGCAATACCCATGGAAAAATCTGTTCCCGACCCGCCCCCCGAAACATCCTCAAACAAAGCCGACGAACTGCTCAAGGACCGGTCCGCGCTTTACCGTGCGATCGATTTCCACCTCACTGGCAAGCAGCCTTCGGCCCCCGACGAACTGCGCTTCTACAACGTCAGCAAAGACGTGAGCTTCGAGGACGCCCAGCTCTATGTAGCGGATCTGCTGCGCTGCGCCTCGGTCACGGCGTATCAGTGTGGCGATCAACTCAAGGGGGCTGACCGTGCCATGGTGTTCTCCGTCTGGCATTTGCTGGAGATTGCCAAGGCGATGGTGGATCGGTCCATTGAATGTCTGGGGATGAAGCAGGGTTGAGTCTGGATTTAGTCATTGGTTGTCAGTGATACCGCCATCGCGAGCAGGCTCGCTCCCACAATGGATCGTGTCGAACACAGGTTGTGTGTTCACAGCAGATCAACTGTGGGAGCGAGCCTGCTCGCGAATGGCTGCGCAGCAGCCCCAGGCTTGATGGCGTATATTCGGCGAATCCCAATTGCCTGTGCAGCCAACCATGAAACAGACTCCCGACGACCTGGAGCAGATCACCTCCACCACCCTGGGCCATTACAACTCAGTGGCCGAAGACTTCCGTGAAGGCACTCGCGATCACGATGTCAGCCAGAACATCGATACCCTGCTACGGCATATTCAGGGTGATGCGCCCTTCAGCATTCTCGACTTTGGCTGTGGGCCGGGGCGTGATTTGCAAACGTTCACGCGCATGGGCCACATCGCCGTCGGGCTCGACGGTTCGGAAAAGCTTGCGCAGATGGCCCGGGAGGACAGCGGTTGCGAGGTCTGGCAGCAGGACTTCCTGAAGCTCGATCTGCCGGCCGAGCGGTTTGACGGAATATTTGCCAATGCGGTGTTGTTCCACATCCCTAGTCAGGAATTGCCTCGGGTGTTGAAGCAGCTGCGCGAGGCGTTGAAGCCGGGCGGTGTGTTGTTCAGTTCCAATCCCCGTGGTGAGAATCAGGAAGGCTGGAACGGACCGCGTTATGGGGCGTATTACGATCTTCAGGCGTGGCAGGAAATGCTGACCGAGGCGGGGTTTGTGGAGCTTGAGCATTATTACCGGCCGGCGGGGCTGCCGCGGGAGCAGCAGCCTTGGTTGGCGAGTGTTTGGCGTCGAGTCGACTGATCGTTCCCATGCTCTGCGTGGGAACGATCATTAGGCAGACTTCGGTTCGCGGATTTTGTACCAGGCCACATACAACGCCGGCAAAAACAGCAGCGTCAGCAACGTCGCGATGATGATCCCGCCAATCATCGCGTAGGCCATCGGCCCCCAGAACACTTCCCGGGCAATCGGGATCATCCCCAGGCTCGCCGCCGCCGCCGTCAACAAAATCGGTCGGCGACGATGTTCCGTGGCCTGCACCACCGCATCCCACGGCGTGTAGCCATTCTTCTCGAAAGAGTCGATCTGAGTCACCAGAATCACCGAGTTGCGGATGATGATCCCGATCAGCGCCAGAATCCCGAGGATCGCCACGAAGCCCATCGGCGTACCGGTCGGGATTAGCGCCAGCACCACGCCGATCAACCCGAGAGGCGCGACGCTGGCCACCAGAAACAGCTTCTGCACGCTGTGTAACTGGATCATCAAGAAGGTCGCCATCAAAAACAGCATCAGCGGTACGACCTTGGCAATCGGCCCCTGAGCCTTGCCGCTTTCCTCCACGGTACCGCCGGTGGCGACTTTGTAGCCCACCGGCAAACCGGCGGCGAATTTATCGATGTCCGGTTGCAGCTGTTTCACCAGGTCGGTCGGCTGAATCTCATCGCGAACCGCGGCCTTGATGGTGATGGTCGGTTTGCGATCGCGACGCCACACCAGCGGCTGCTCGAGCTCATACCGCACCGTGGCAAACGCCAGCAGCGGAATCGACGTGCCGCCGGGGGTGACGATCTGCAGGTTTTGCAGCGTTTCCGGGCTACCGCGCTCAGCATCTTCAGCGCGGCCGACCACGTCGATCAGGTAGATATCGTCATCGACCTGCGTCACTGGCGAGCCGACGACGATGCTGTTCATCAGGTTCGCCACGTCTTCCGACGACAACCCAAGTTGCCGCGCCTTGTCTTGCGCGATGTCGATGCGCAGCACTTTGCCCGGCTCGTTCCAGTCGTAAATGATCTCGCCGATGTGCGTGTTCTTATCCAGTTCGGTGGCCAGGGCGATGGCGTGTTTGCGCACCTGATCGATGTCTTTGCCGCTGACCCGGTACTGGATCGGCCGCCCCACTGGCGGGCCCATTTCCAGGGCCTGGACGTAACTGCCGACACCGACGAACTCTTCACGCAGGCGCTTTTGCAAACGTGCAGTCAGCGCCGTGCGTGATTCCAGGCCTTTGCTGACGATCACCAGTTGCGCGTAGTAGGGGTTCTGCAATTGCTGGTCGAGGGGCAGGTAGAAACGGATCGCCCCTTCGCCGATGTAAGTGCTCCAGCGCACGATATCCGGGTCGTCCTTGAGCGTCGCTTCAAGCTTATCCACCACCTTGCGGGTTTCGGCAATCGAGGCGTTTTGCGGCAGGTTCAGGTCGACAAGGATTTCCGGGCGGTCCGAAGACGGGAAGAACTGGTTCTGCACGAACTGCATGGAAAACACCGAGAGCACAAACAGCGCCACGGTGATGCCGATGGCCCACCAGCGATTGCGCATGGCCCAGAGTAGACCGCCATTGAACGCCCGACCAATGCGCCCCGGCTCTGCGTCGTGAGGTTTTACCTTGGCGCTCAGAATGTGCACACCGAGCACCGGGGCGAACAGTACGGCGACGATCCACGACACCAGCATGGCCACCGCGATCACCGCGAACAGCGTGAAGGTGTACTCACCGGCGGAGCTCGCGTTCAAGCCGATCGGCACGAAACCGGCGACGGTGACCAACGTGCCGGTGAGCATCGGAAAGGCGGTCGAGGTGTAGGCGAAGGTCGCTGCCTGCTCTTTGGTTTCGCCCATCTCCAGGCGCGTGACCATCATCTCCACCGTAATCATCGCGTCATCCACCAGCAGGCCGAGGGCGATGATCAGCGCACCGAGGGAAATCCGCTGCATGGTGATGCCGCTGTATTCCATGAAGAGAAAGACCATCGCCAACACCAACGGAATCGAACACGCCACCACCAACCCGGCGCGCACGCCAAGGCTGACGAAGCTGACGATCAGCACGATCACCACCGCTTCGAACAACGCACTGGTGAAGCCGCCGACGGCTTCTTCCACCACTTCGGCCTGGTCGGAAACGTTGTGCACGCCAACGCCCACCGGCAGGTCGGCCGTCAGCTCGTTCATGCGCAGGTGCAGTGCCTTGCCGAACGCCTGAATGTTGCCGCCCTTCTTCATGGCGATCGCCAGGCCGATGGCCGGCTGGCCATTGAAGCGAAACTCCGGGGTGGCCGGGTCGACATAGCCACGGCTGATGTCGGCGATATCGGCCAGTCGGTAGAAGCGGTCGTTGAGCTTCAGGTTGACGTTGGCCAGGTCTTTCTCAGAGGCAAACTGCCCCGAGGTTCGCACCGAAATCCGCTCCGGACCGGCCTCGATCACTCCCGCCGGGGTCACGGCATTCTGCGATTGCAGGCTCTGCACCACCTGACGCTGATCGATGCCGAGGGCGGCGAGTTTGCGGGTGGAGAAGTTCAGGTACAGCACTTCATCCTGCTCGCCAATCATTTCGACTTTGCCCAATCCCGGTACTTCGCGGATTTCGGCACGCACCTGTTCCACGTAATCGCGCAACTGGCGCATCAACAGGCCGTCGGCGGTAAACGCATACACGGAACCGAAGACATCGCCGAACTCGTCGTTGAAGCCCGGCCCTTGCAGGCCTTGCGGGAAGTCGCCGCGAATGTCGTTGATCTTCTTGCGCACCTGGTACCAGATTTGCGGAATGTCCTCGGCGCTGGTGGTGTCGAGCAGGTTAACGAAAACCGTTGATTCGCCTGGGCGGGTGTAGCTTTTCACGTAGTCGAGGGAGTCGAGCTCTTCGAGTTTTTTCTCGATCCGGTCAGTCACCTGCTTGAGGGTTTCTTCCTGGGTCGCGCCAGGCCAGCGGGTCTGGATCACCATGGTTTTGATGGTGAACGACGGGTCTTCTTCGCGCCCCAGGTTCAGGTACGAAAACACGCCCATCAGCAGCGCGACGAACATCAAATACCAGACAAACGACTGATGCTTGAGGGCCCATTCGGATAAGTTGAAACTCCCTTTCATTGCGGGCTGCCCTCGTCAATTTTCACTTTCTGCCCCGGTTTGAGGCTGTTCACACCCGCACTGACCACCCGCTCGCCAGACTTCACGCCGTTGGCCAGGACCACTGTGGCATCGGTCCGGCTGATCAGGCTGACCTCCCGTGGGGAAACAGTTTGTGTTTGCGGGTCGACGACCCAGATCCGCAGTTTGCCGTCGACTTCCTGCAACGCACTCACCGGTAGTTCGAGCCGTGGCTTGATCGCGGAGCTGAGGGTCACGCTGATTGCCGTGCCAAGATGAAAGCCCGGCAGCGTATCGGTCAGGCTCAGACGCGCGCGACGGGTACGGGTCGCGCTTTGGGCCTGGGGTTCGATTTCGCGCACGATGGCGGTGCTGGTGATGCTCGGGTCCAGTTGTGAGGCAACCTGGAACACCACGTCGGCCGGCAACTGATCGACCAGGGTGTCGGGCAAGTCGATCACCGCTTCCTTGATGTCCGGCTGCGCCAGGGTCACCACCTGTTGGCCGGCCGTCACCACTTGCCCGGCTTCGGCGTTCCACGCGGTGACAATGGCTTTGTGATCGGTGCGCAGCTCAACGTAGTTGAGTTGGTCCTTCGCCTGACTGACTGTGGCCCTGGCTTGATCGAGGGATGCCTGGGTGGTTTTCAGGTCTGTCTGGGCGATGTCCAGTTGTGCCTGGGCACCGACCCCGCGATTGAACAGTTCCTGCTGACGCCGGGCGTTGGCCTGAGCATTGATGAGCTGCGCCTGAACACGCGCCAGATCACCCTGAGCCGAGCGCAACTGGTTTTGCTGATCGGTGGGGTCGAGGGTGGCGAGCAAGGCACCCTTCTGAACTTCGGCGCCGACATCGACGTTACGGCTGGCGATACGCCCCGGCACCCGGAAACCGACGTTGCTTTCGTAACGGGCCTGAATGCTGCCGGCAAACCGGCCGAGGTCTTCTTGATTGAGCGCTTTCACCTCCACGGACAACACCGGCCGAACCGGCTCGGGTGGCGCTTCCTCCTTGGAGCAGGCGACCAGCAGCACAGCGGCGGACAACAGCAACAGGCGCTTCATGGCTGGGCTCCTATCGCTGGGGTCTGGTAGGTGTTTTCGACGATATCCACCCGCACACCCGGATGCAGTAGTTGGCCGCCCGCGGTGACGACTTTTTCGCCACCGGTGAGGCCAGCGCTGACAATGACTTTGCCGGTCAGGTAACGGCCGACAGTGACCGTGTGCAGCTGCGCCTTGCCCTCGGCATCCACCAGCCACACGGCCGGGTCGCTGAGGTTTTTGGTCAGGGCCGACCAAGGCAGTTCCACTGCGGTTTTGCCCACGGGCTTGGCGGTGGCGCTCACTACCGACCCCAATTGCATGCCCTCAGGGAGACCGTCGAGGCTGACTTTGACTTGCACCGTGCCGGTCTGCGCGGACACCGCCGGCGTGACTTCGCGAACGGTGCCCGTGGTCTTGATCGTCGGGTTGTCGAGCAGGCTGACCACTATCGATCTGTCCGATGGCGGCTCGGCCAACAGCGATTCATAAACGTTGAACACCGCGTCACGCTCGCCATCCCGGGCCAGGCTGAAAATCGGCACCGTGGCTTGCACCACCTGGCCGACTTCAGCCTGACGTGCGGTAATCACCCCTGGCGCATCGGCAATCAGCGCTGTGTAGCTCAGTTGATCACGGGCGTTGGCCAATTGCGCTTGAGCAGCGCTCAGCGCGCTCTGACTGCTGCGCAAGGCGGCTTGGGCAGAGTCGTATTCGCTCTGGCTGGTGTAGCCCTTGGGCAGGAGTTTCTGCTGGCGAACGAAGGCGGCGGCGGTTTGTTTGACCCGGGCCTGTTCGGCCACGACCTGGGCCTGGGCCGAGTCGACATTGGTTTGCAGGTCTTTGGGGTCGAGCCTGGCCAGCACTTGTTTGGCCGAAACCCGGTCACCGACGTCGACCATGCGCTGGATGATCTTGCCCCCCACGCGGAACGACAACTCGGTTTGTACTCGCGCCTGGACATCGCCGGTGAGTGTCACCGAAGCGGCGTAATCGGTTGGCTTGACCTCTTGCACGAAGACTCGCGGACGGTCCTTTTCGACCTGTGCTTTTTCACCGCAGGCGGTCAGCAAGGCGACGAGGCTCAGGCCAACCATTAATTTCAATCCGGGACCCACCATGCAGACTCCTTTGCGTTGTACGGGCGTGCCAGTGTCGATACGACTGTGAGCTTAGAACAGGGTTCAACAGGTGCACGGGTTTGCTGCATTCCCTGTGGCTGAGGGGCTTGCCCCCGTTCGACTGCGCAGCAGTCGTAAGCCGGCTAACGCCGTGCTCCTGAAAGAAACGCGGTGACTGGTTTTAGGGCTGCTTCGCAACCCAACGGGGGCAAGCCCCCTCGCCACAGGCCGACAATAAGGCAGAATGACGAACCCTGCAGCAGGAAGCTACCCATGCTCAAAACCCTCGCGGTGGCCAATTACCGCTTCGCCGGAAGTCACGCAGCTGCGTGAGCTCATCCGCCGCTGGCGTTTCTACGATCACTTTCGCAGCGATGCCGATGCCCCGGCACGCCAACCGCAACTGGGCACCCGCACACCGGCGCTGCACCACGACGGTCGCGACCTCGCGGCGGCGTTACAGACCATCCACGAAACAGGCGATCCCGAAGCCTTGCAGGCGGCGATCAGCGATGCGTTCCCCGGCGCGACATTGAACATCGAACCGCTGCAGGGCGGACGGTTTGCGATCGAGTTTTATCAGGAAGGGTTGTTGCGGCCGTTATCCGCCGCCGAGTTGTCGGACGGGACATTGCGTTATCTGCTGCTGATCGCGGCATTGCTGACACCCCGGCCGCCGACGCTGATGGTGCTGAACGAGCCGGAAACCAGTTTGCATCCGGATTTGTTGCCGGCATTGGCGCGGTTGATTATTCGAGCGTCCGAACAGTGTCAGGTATGGGTGGTGTCCCACGCGCGACGGTTGATTTCGGCGTTGCAGCAAGACCCGGAATGCAATTGCATCGTGCTGGAGAAAAATTTCGGCCAGACCGGGATGGTCGGACAGCGGATGCTGGATGAACCGGCGTGGTATTGGCCGGATTGATCGGCGCTTGAACAACCGAATCGCGAGCAGGCTCGCTCCCACTCTGGATCGGCGACTGACACAAAAGTTGTGTTCATCGAAGATCCCCCTGTGGGAGCGAGCCTGCTCGCGATGGCGATCGGAAAGTCACCGCATAGCTCAGAGACTCACCCCTGCCACTTCCCACCCTCGACAATCACGCTCTCAGGCCTGGTGTCATCGCTCAGCTCTTTACGCACGTACTGGTCGTACAGCTTGAGCAAAAACTTCTCCTCGCCCAACTTGGCCAACTCCGCATTCACCCAATCACGCAGTTCGATATTGCCCTTCTTCACCGCCGGCGCGATCGGTGCTTCGGCCCCCAGTTTTTCCTCCAGCACGCGGTAGCCCGGGTTCTGCTTGGCCCAGCTGAACAACACCAGATTGTCCTGCGCATAAGCATCGCCGCGACCATTGGCCAGGGCTTGCAGGGACTCGGAGTTTTTCTCGAACTTCAGCAGTTTCCAGTCCGGGTGGTTCTTGGTCAGCCAGATATCCGCCGTGGTGCCCGTGGTGACGATGGTGGTGCGGGTCGCCAGGTCATCGAGGCTCTTCACCGAGTTTGCCTGAGGCACCAACGCCTGAACCGCGACTTTCAAATTCGGATTGGTGAAGTCCACTGCTTCCTTGCGTTCCGGAGTAACGGTCATGTTGGCCAGGATCAGGTCGACCTTGTCGCTTTGCAGGAACGGTATCCGGCTCGCCGGCTCCACCGCCACGAACTCGACCTTGTTCTCATCGCCCAACAGATCCTTGGCGAATTGGCGGCCGATGTCGGTATCGAACCCCACGTAGCGCCCGGCTTCATCGACAAAACCGAACGGCGGTTTGTCGGTGAACACGCCGACAATCAGCTTGTCCCGGGCTTTGATTTTTTCCAGGTAACCGGCCGGTGCGGTGCTGACGCTGGCGACTTTCGGCTTCACCGGTTCTTCGGTTTTGTTGCAGCCGGCCAGCAGCGCCAGGCTGAACAGCGGGAGTAGCAGCAGAGAAGACTTGGCAGTTTTCATGGCAGTTCCAATTCCTTTGTTTGAGTCGTTTTAGGTAGTGCGGCGACGTAGGAGAACTTCTCCAGGAACTGCTGCGCTCGTGCGGTTTGCGGGTTCGTAAAGAAAATCTCGGGGGGGTGTTGCTCAAGAATGCGCCCGGCATCCATGAACACGATGCGATCAGCCACGGCGCGGGCGAAGGCCATTTCGTGGGTGACAATCAGCAGCGTCATGCCCTCGCGGGCCAGGCCCTGAATCACTTCGAGCACTTCCTTGACCATCTCCGGGTCGAGGGCGGCGGTGACTTCGTCAAAGAGCATGACCTTGGGGTTCATGCACAGCGAACGGACGACGGCGATGCGTTGCTGTTGGCCGCCGGAGAGCTGGCGCGGGAAGGCATCGCGCTTGTCCAGCAGACCGACACGCTCAAGCAGCGCTTCAGCCTGTGCGCGGGCTTCACGGCGATCGCGTTTCTGCACCTTGAGCGGGCCGAGCAACAAGTTGTCGAGCACACTCATGTGCGGGAACAGGTGATAACTCTGGAACACCATGCCGATCTGCTGACGCACTTCGCGCCAGTCAGTGCCCTTGTCCAGCAACTCGCGCCCGGCAAAATTCAAGCTGCCGCCGTGGGCGACTTCCAGGCCGTTGAGGCAACGCAGCAAGGTGCTTTTGCCACAGCCGCTGGGGCCGAGGATGACGATCACTTCGCCCGGTTTCACCTTCAGGTCGATGCCATTGAGCACCTGCTGCTCGCCGAAAAACTTGTTGAAACCCTTGAACTCGATCAATGCACTCATGCTTGCGTCCAGCGCCGCTCCAGCACGCGCGAGGCGGCCGAGAGCGGGTAGCAGATGAAAAAGAAAAACAGGAAAAGCGTGCCGTATATCAGCACTGATTCGTAGGTGCGTTCGATGATCTGTTGGCCGACTTTGATCACGTCCACCACGCCGATCAGCACCGCCAGGGAGCTGGTCTTGATGATGCGCGTGTAGACGTTGATGGTCGGCGGCGTCATGCGCTTCAGGGCTTGCGGCAGCAGCACGTAGCCATAGAGTTGCGGGCCATCCAGCCCAATCGACAACCCCGCCTCACGCTGCCCGCGAGGCAACGAATGCAACGCACCGCGCACCACTTCCCCGACTTCGCTGGCGCCCCACAGCGACAACACCAGCACCGCGCACCAGAAGCTCGGAATGCTCAGCCCAAAAAAGATCGGCAAGCCGAAGAACAGCAAATATAGCCAGACCAGCACCGGGATCGCCCGGAACAGTTCCAGATAGACCCGCAGAAGCGCGTTCAGCCATTTCGAATTCAGCGTGCACAACACGCCGTAGAGCACGCCGCCGATGGTGCTGATGGCGATGCTCAGGAAAGAGATCGACAGGGTTTGCGCAGCGCCCTTGCCCAATTGCGGCAACGACACCCAGAGCAATTCAAGACCCGAACTGGCCATGCTGGAGCCTCCTTTCCAGACGGCTGAGCAGCAGCGACAACGGCAAAAACAGCAGCACGCAGATCAGCGTCAGCACGGCGAGCATTTCGTAGGTTTTGTAATAGAGCGCGATGTAGCTCTTGGTGGTGTAGAGAATCTCCGGCACCGCCACCGCCGAGACCACGGTGGTTTCCTTGAGCAGAAAAATGAAATTGGCGAACAGCGACGGCAGGCTGAGGATGCCGGCTTGCGGCAGGATCACGTAACGCAGCAATTGCCCGTGGGACAGGCCGATGGAGCGGCCGGACTCGAGTTGCGCCTGGGGCACCGCATCCACGCCGGCGCGCAGCACTTCGGTGAGGTAGGCGCCGCCAAGGAAAGTCATGGTGATGATCGCCGCCGCGAAGCCCGAGACTTTGATGCCCAGGGCCGGCAAGGCAAAGTAAACGAAAAACAGCTGGATCAGCAGTGGGGTGTTGCGCGCCAGCTCCACGTACAACCCGACCAGGCGCTGCAGGTAAGGCGTGCGGAACACCAGAATCGTCGCGTTGATCAGCGCCACCAGCAACGAAGTGCCGATGGCGATCAAGCCGACCTGCAGCGTCACGCCCACGGCTTTGAGAAATGCCGGCAGAGTGCTGAGGATAAAAGCGTAATCGAAAGTCATTGAACATCCCTGTACGCCGCTCGGTAAGCGACGATGGCGCAGTCCATGGGCAGTGGATAACCACCCGGCAGGCACCGACTTTAATGGTATAAAAAGAAGAATTTAAATACCGTTAAAGCATATTGATATCACGCAAAAAACTATCCCGTGGATTTGCGGCAGACGTGGAAGACGACTATTTTTCTTTGCGCTGTAGGAAGGATCTTTTTCTCAAAATGCCCCTCCAAGGACGGACAGCTTTTGGCCAGACTTCCCCGGCCGAACCATCACAAGGAAGAGAAAATGGCTGACGTAAAAGTGCCACAGCGGCTGGATCCGCAGGACATCGTGAAATTGCTGGTGGCGTTGCGCAAGGCACTGAAAACCCGGGTGGCCTGACCGTAAAAAGCAAAAAGATCGCAGCCTTCGGCAGCTCCTACGGGGTTATGTGAACACCTGTAGGAGCTGCCGAAGGCTGCGATCTTTTGATTTCAAGCGCCATAAAAAACGCCGACGCTATCGAGAGCCGTCGGCGTTTGAAACCTTGAAGGGGTTCGAGACTGCGTTAAATCAGAACGCCGGCAGGACCGCGCCGCTGTATTTCTTCTCGATGAACGCCTTCACTTCCGGGCTGGTCAGGGCCTTGGCCAGTTTCTGGATGGCGACACTGTCCTTGTTGTCTGGACGAGCCACCAGGAAGTTCACGTAGGGCGAATCGGCACCTTCGATCACCAGCGCGTCTTTAGCCGGGTTCAGACCTGCGTCCAGCGCGTAGTTGGTGTTGATCATGTCCAGGTCGACCTGATCCAGAACACGCGGCAGCATGGCCGATTCCAGTTCCTTGAACTTGAAGTTATGCGGGTTCTTGGCGATGTCTTTCGGTGTGGCCACGGCGTTTTTCGGGTCTTTCAACTCGATCAGGCCAGCCTTCTGCAGCAGGATCAGGGCACGGCCACTGTTGCTGCCTTCGTTCGGGATGGCGATGGTTGCGCCGTCTTTCAGCTCAGCCAGGCTTTTGACTTTCTTCGAGTAACCGCCGAACGGTTCGACGTGTACACCGATCACGGTCACCAGATTAGTGCCTTTGCCTTCATTGAAGTTTTTCAGGTACGGCAGGGTCTGGAAGTAGTTGGCGTCCAGACGCTTCTGGTCGACCTGCACGTTCGGCTGAACGTAGTCGGTGAAGACTTTGATCTCCAGGTCCACGCCTTCTTTGGCGAGGGTTGGCTTGATCAGTTCAAGAATCTCGGCATGTGGAACCGGGGTCGCCGCCACCACCAGTTTCTCGCCAGCCTGGGCCAGGCCCGCAGTCAGGGCAGCCGCCAATGCGGTGAACAACAGAACCTTTTTCATGCAGTGTCCTTATCGAAAATCACGGTCGTCATCGACGACGGCTAAATAGTTAGGTGCCATTGAAGTGCTATCGCTGGCGTGACGCGGACAATACCGGGATTTTTTATTCCAGAATAATATCTTTTATTCACTTTCATATTCCATTTTGTTCATACAACCGCTCCCACATGGATTGCGCTTCGCGCCTACGACAGTCCGGCGTCTTTGAGCAGTTGTTTCAAGGCCTCTCTCTCGGCGGCAGTGCCGTTGCCGAGAATGTGTTTGAGTTGCTGCTCGATCGTCACCAGCGACGCCGGCGCCTCAGGCAGATTCAAATGCTCCGGCAAAATCTCGTCGCCGGTACTCACCAGCAACGCAAAGTGAATGACGTTCTCCAGTTCCCGGGTATTGCCCGGCCAACTGTGCTGCTCCAACACCTGCTGCGCGGCTTCGCTGATCAATGGCACCGGCAGGTCGAGGCGTTGGCTGTAGATGCCGAGGAAGTATTCGGCCAGCGACAAAATATCGCCCACCCGCTCACGCAAGGCCGGCAGTTCGAGCTGGCCTTCGCTGAGGTAGTGATAGAGCCGCTCATGGAATTTCCCGGCAGCCACCGCCTGGGCCAGATCGATGCTGGTGGCCGCCACCAGACGTACGTCCACCGGGCTCGGCTGGTGAGCACCGACGCGGGTGACTTCGTGGTTTTCCAGGGCCGCAAGCAACTTGATCTGGATCGGCAACGGCAGGTCGCCGATCTCATCCAGGTACAAGGTGCCGCCGTTGGCCGAACCGAACCACCCGGCACGACTGCTGGCCGAACCGCTGTAACTGCCAGCGGCATAGCCGAACAGTTCAGCATCGGCGTAGGTCGGGCTGATCGCGCCGCAATTGACTGACACGAACAACCCGCCGCGATCACTGGCGCGATGGATGTGCCGGGCCAACAGTTCTTTACCGCTGCCGGTTTCACCGCGAATCAACACCGAGATCGAACGTGGCGCCAATTGTTCCAGTTCCTGGCGCAACTGCCGGGAACGCGGATCAACGAACACCAACGCTTTGGCGCGAATGCTCAGCGGGCTTTTTTCCGCGTCGGGAAAGGTCAGCAGCGGCTGACCGAAGGCTTCATGCAAACTCATGGCAGACTCCCGCCCAAACCGCCGGGAGGCGGGGGCCGATTCTAAAAAAAGGAAAAAAGAAAAGGTTCAAGCCCGACGCAGGGCGTGCTGTTCCATGCGGTTTTGCAGACGATAGAGGTACGCAAAACCCTGCTCCCAGCGCCGGTGACCGGACTTCACATTGATGTGCCCGGCCCCCGATAAAATCCCCGCCTCGGCGCCCCACTGGCGCGCCAGTTCAAGCGCTCGTGGCGCGCTCACGGCGGCGTCGTTGTCAGAGCTGACGACCTGGCTCGGGAACGGCAATAAATGCGTCGGGATCGGCGCGAAGTTGCGCAAGGCCGGCGAGCAGGCCGGGCGCTCGACGTCCGCTGGCGCGACCAGCAAGGCACCGCGCACCTGACGCAAAAATTGCAACGGCGCAGTGGCCGCCCAATGGGCGACGGTGATGCAACCCAGGCTATGGGCGATCAGAATCACTGGCGTGCTGTCGGCGGTAATCGCCTCGGCCAACGCCGCGACCCAGTCTTCGCGACGAGGCGTCAGCCAATCGGCCTGCTCCACCCGTGCACTGTTGGGCAGGCTGCTCTGCCAATGGGTTTGCCAATGATCTTCTGGCGATCCTTGCCAGCCCGGCACAATCAGGTAGCGAATTGATTCGTTGTGCATGGGGGAACTCTCCTGCTGCGTGTCTGTTCCTGACCGAGTATAGGGAGGTGAGTTATACTCGTTAAGGAATAAGAAGCTATTTATTAAGATCAATATAGAATATAAGGCTGATCACCTGTGGGAGCGGGCTTGCCCGCGATAGCGATGTATCAGTCACTGATGATATTGACTGGCCTGACGCCATCGCGGGCAAGCCCGCTCACACAGTTGCTCCCACAGGGATTTCGTGTCCACTTACCAAATCCCGGGCAAAAAAAGGGGCCGCACCCTGCCAAGGAGACGGCCCCGGAAACTCAAAATCGGTTAGCGCGAACCACATCGCTGGGATGTGAATGATTGGCTGAAACGGTTATTCGATAAAGGAATATTTAATTACTTTATTAGATCAAAAACACATATGCCAATCATTACGATGCATCCAAGCCATCGCTGCTTGCGTCACAACGTAACGTTCCTTTGGGTCAAATTGATGACCAGCGTTTGAGTTTCCGGGCACATCGATCAAACCCGAGCGGCACGCACCTCCTGCGACCCTATGGCTTCCTTGCGAACAAACCGGTTCGCCCGCCCGAACGTCCCGAAATCATTGAACCGCACCCCCATCTCACGCATCACCTCATGCGCAACCGGCACGGTCATCTGGCGGATGTAAAACGGCTCTTTCACCACAAAATGATGGATCCCGTGGCTGCTGCCGAAGTTGAAGCAGAACGCCTGCAATGGCCACATCCACCAAGGGTTCAGCACCTGGGTCTGCTGGAGCACATTGCCCGGCTCCACATCACCGTAGTAGTGCATGTTCGAGCTGACAAAGTGCAGGCAGAACGTGCGCAACACGTTCGGGCCGATGATCACCACCGCAGCGATGTCGATCACTTGCATCACCGCCAACGTAGTCGCCGACCATTCGATGGGCGTCCCCAACAGATGTGCGATGCCGTTGGCGGCGTGAAAACCGAGAAACACGTACCACACCCCCCAATGCACCAGCGCCAGCGGTGCGTAAACCTTCAGAGAACGCTTGAGGATGCTGAGCTTGTACGCCCGGGTCTTGGCCCGAAGCATGCGGATGAATGCCGACATCACGTTATCGCCGACCATCAACAGGCGTGCGACTCCCCAAGGCTCACCGTTGGTGATCGCCCGCTCTTCCATGTCGGCTTCGGTGCCGGACACCTTGTGGTGGTTGAGGTGCAAATGGCGGCGGATCCACGGGTTGATCGTGCTCGGCCGCGCCAGCCAGACCAGGCCCATCATCAAGTTGTGCGGCACGCGTTGCTTGCGAAAGTACATGCTGTGGATCAGATCATGCTCCAGCTCGTGGGTCAGCGAGGCGAAAAACGCGTTGAGCAACAGGCATGCCCACCAGGCCATGTACCCGGTGATGTACAGCGCTGCCGAACCGATCATCCCGGCCAGGGCAAAGGCCAGAATGCCCGCGCCCAAGGCGTCCTGATGGTTGAGAATCGGGTAGCGCTGACGCAATTCGACGCCCTTGGCCAGCACCACTTGGCGAATATGCGCTGATCGTTGTGCTGCATTCAGTCGCTGGGGACTTGCAGAAGTACCGTCCATGCTTCCATCCTCTGGTTATTGATGTTCGCATCCTGCCCTGTGATGCTTTACAGAGTGGTAGCCGTGAACGCCAACCTGTTGACCGGACGCGCCAATCAACATGACTGAACCGACCTCCCTCGCCAGCTGGACCCGCGCCCTGCGCAAGCAGCTCGACGCGCTGGGCCTCGACAGCACCGCCCTGTGCCAACAGGCGGGGCTCGACCCGCAGTTGATGGACGACCCGAACGCCCGTTACCCGTTGTCCGGCACCACGCGCCTGTGGGAAATCGCGGTGCAGGTCAGTGGCGACCCCGCGATTGGCTTGCGGGTGTCGCGTTTCGTCAGCCCCACCACCTTTCATGCGCTGGGTTATGCGTTGGTGGCCAGCGGCAGCCTGCGGGAAGTGTTCGAGCGCATCGTGCGTTATCACCAGGTGGTCAGCGATGCGCTGGACCTGGAGTTGACCCGAACCGAGGATCGCTACCGTTTCCGCCTGAAAATCCCCCAAGGCAACCCCGCGCCCGCCTTCGAAGCCATCGATGCCTTCGCGGCGATTTACGTGCGCACCTGCCGCAATCGCCTGGGCCGTGACTACGCGCCACTGGCGGTGTACCTGCGCCGCCCGGAACCTGCCGACCCGCATCAATGGCACAAAGTGTTCCGCTCGCCGGTGTATTTCGCCGCTGACGAAGACCGACTGGAATTCGCCCTGGTGGATTTCGACAGCCACCTGGACGACGCCAACCCGGAACTGGCCGAGCACAACGAAACCGTGCTCAAACGCACCCTGGCGCAACTCAAGCCTCTGACCTGGGAGCGCAAGGTTCGCGACGCCATTGAAGAGCAATTGCCCGAGGGCGAACCGTCGGCCGATTGCATCGCCCAAGCGCTGCACTTGAGTCTACGCAGCCTGCAACGGCACCTGGCGGATGAAGGTTGTCGGTTCGATACGCTGCTCAATGAAAGCCGGGAGAACCTGGCGCTGCTGCACCTGCGCGACCCACAGTGTTCGTTGAGCGAGGTCAGTTACCTGCTGGGGTTCGCCGATACCAGCAGCTTCAGTCGTGCGTTCAAGCGCTGGACCGGGATGACGCCGGGGCAGTTTCGGGATGGGTTGCGGTGATAGATCAGCAAGGTGTGCTGGGTTTTCCGGCCTCTTCGCGAGCAGGCTCGCTCCCACACTGGGTCTTCATTGTTTATCGATATTGTGTTCACCAAGGATCAAATGTGGGAGCGAGCCTGCTCGCGATGGCGATTGCTCAGACACCGCATAACCTTCAGCGCCCGCGATCGCGCCGCAACAGCTTGCGCACCCGCTTCACCAGCTCACTGACGGCAAACGGCTTGAGCAGATAATCATCCTCATGCAGCTCCAGCCCGCGCAGGCGATCCTCGATGCCGTCCGTGGTGGTGAGGAACAGCACCGGCGTATCGCCGAGCTTGCGTATCTGTTGCAGCAACTGCCAGCCGTTGAGGCCGGGAAGCATCACGTCGAGGATGATCAACTCGTATTCACCGGACTCGATAAAGCGCCGGCCGTCCATGCCATTGAGCGCCACATCCACCGAGTAACTCGCTTCGCTCAGGCCTTTGGCCAGGAGCCTGGCGGTCTCGGGTTCGTCTTCCACTAGCAATACACGCATGGCACACCTCGATTATCGTCGTCACAGGCTAGGCGCGTTCGCGGACAAAGCCCACCAATACCGTGGCGAACTTTTTTTCAAACCAACGCCAACGCCCGCAACCGCTGCGCATCCAGAATCTCGATCTCGCCATATTTCAGATTCAGAATCCCTTTCCCCTGCAAATCCTTGAGTATCTGGTTGGTGGTCTGGCGCGACAGTGACAGCATCGACGCCAGTTGCTCCTGGGGCAGTTGCAGAACACGGCGCGGCGGGTCGATTTCGCCATAGCCCTCGGCGATCATCAGCAAGCGATGGGCCAGGCGCGCCGGGGCCGGCATCAGACTCAGTTGCTCAAGGTTGATGAAGGTCAGGCGCAGTTTGTGGCTCATCAGCAACGCCAGTTGCCGCCAGTACACCGGGTGTTTGTCGAGCAAGGCCAGCAGCGCCGTTTGCGGGATATGCAACAGGATGCATTGGCCTGCTGCGAACGCATCATGGGTTCGCGGCTGGCCATCGAACAGGCAGATTTCACCGAACCAGTGCGGCGGTTCCACCAGGCTCAGCAACGCTTCCTTGCCCTGCTCGCTCACCGCGCCGATGCGCACCGAACCTTCGAGCACCGCGTACAACCCGCACGGGGGATCGCCGCGCTTGAACAACCGCTGCCCCGGCGACAACCGCCGCACTCGGGCGGCGGCCAGCAGACTATCCTGCAAGGGAACAGGTAAATGACTGAACCACTGCCCCGTCATCAGGCGCGAACGCCAAACCTGCATGTCCATGAAAACTCCTGGAGATTGTCGCCTGGCTGACAGAGCGAGAGATGAACCCGGGGCATCATCAATCACCCTACAGGAGGAATAACAATGAAAAGCCTCGTTGACCATCTCAGTCAATACGCCGCCTACCACCGTGACCCACGCAATATCGCCAGCCACTTCGTGGGTATTCCGCTGATCGTCGTGGCGGTCGCGGTGTTGCTGTCACGGCCTCAATGGGGCGGAGGCTGGGTTTCGCCGGCGGTGCTGGTCGCAATGGCATCGGCGTGGTTTTACCTGCGCCTGGAGGTGCGTCTTGGGGTGTTGATGACCGTGTTGCTCGGTCTGTGCATTTGGGCGGGTCAGGTTCTCGCGCAGCAAAGTACGCTGGTCTGGCTGGCCAGCGGCATAGGGATGTTTGTGGTGGGCTGGGCGATTCAGTTTGTCGGCCATCATTATGAGGGACGCAAACCGGCGTTTGTCGATGATGTGACGGGGTTGATTGTCGGGCCGCTGTTTGTGGTGGTTGAGTTGGCGTTTTTGCTCGGGATGCGGCATGAGCTGAAAGAACAAATTGAAGCGCGGGTGGGGGGTGTGCGTTTGCGTCAGAAAAACGCAGCGGTGTAGGACGCCATCGCGGGCAAGCCCGCTCCCACAGTGATCTGTGTCGTTCACAAATCCCCTGTGGGAGCGGGCTTGCCCGCGATGCTTTTGCTTTATATGTTGGCGACTTTCTGCCAGACCTTCGGCTTGAAGAACAACGTCTCGCCCTTCGCCAATCCAACCAGGCTGTCGTGATCCTTCACCACTTCGGCTTCAATCAACTCGCTCTGGCCTTCGACCTTCAGCGTCACCCGCGTGGTGGCGCCCAACGGACGAATATCCCGCACTTCAGCGGCGTGGTGGTCTTCCAGTTCATGACGCGACAGTGACACTTCGTGTGGACGGAACAGCACGTGCCGGTCTTCACCCAAATGCAGACGGTTCGAATCGCCGAGGAAGTGATAGACGAAATCGCTGGCCGGGTTTTCGTAGACGTCGCCCGGTGAGCCGATCTGCTCGATCACGCCCTTGTTCATCACCACGATACGGTCGGCGACTTCCATCGCCTCTTCCTGGTCGTGGGTCACGAACACCGAGGTCAGGTTGATGTCTTCGTGCAGCCGCGCGAGCCAGCGACGCAGTTCTTTACGGACCTTGGCGTCGAGTGCGCCGAAAGGTTCGTCGAGCAGCAAAACCTTTGGCTCCACCGCCAAGGCGCGGGCCAACGCGATGCGCTGACGCTGGCCGCCGGAGAGTTGTTCCGGGTAGCGATCCGCCAACCAGTCCAGTTGCACCATGTTCAGCAGTTCGTGGACTTTCACCGCGATCTGGCTCTCGTTCGGACGCTGGTTTTTCGGCTTCATGCGCAGGCCGAACGCGACGTTGTCGAACACCGTCATGTGGCGGAACAGGGCGTAGTGCTGGAACACGAAACCGACGTTGCGATCACGCACGTCGTGGCCGGAGACGTCTTCGCCATGGAACACGATGCTGCCCTGATCCGGGGTTTCGAGGCCGGCGATGATTCGCAGCAACGTGGTCTTGCCGCAGCCGGACGGCCCCAGCAGCGCCACCAGCTCGCCGCTTTGAATGTCCAGGCTGATGTTGTCCAGCGCCTTGAACGCGTGGAAGTTCTTGCTGACGTTACGCACTTCGATCGACATGACTATTCCTCCGCGGCGCTGGCGCGCAGGCGGTTAATACGGTTTTCGCTCCACTGCTTGAGCAGCAGGATGAAGAGCGCCAGGATCAGCAACAGGCTCGCCACGGCGAACGCGGCCACGTGGTTGTATTCGTTGTAGAGAATCTCGACGTGCAACGGCAAGGTGTTGGTCACCCCGCGAATGTGCCCGGAAACCACCGACACCGCACCGAACTCACCCATCGCCCGGGCCGTGCACAGCACCACGCCATAAATCAGGCCCCATTTGATATTGGGGACGGTAACGTGCCAGAACATCTGCCAGCCATTGGCGCCGAGCAGGCGCGCGGCCTCTTCTTCCTGGGTGCCTTGTTCCTGCATCAGCGGGATCAGCTCACGGGCCACGAACGGCACGGTAACGAAAATCGTCGCCAGCACGATACCCGGCAAGGCGAAGACGATCTGGATGTCGTGATCCTGCAACCACGGGCCGAACAGGCCCTGGGCGCCGAACATCAACACGTAGACCAGGCCCGCGATCACCGGCGATACCGAGAACGGCAGGTCGATCAGGGTCACCAGCATGCTCTTGCCACGGAACGAGTATTTGCTCACGCACCACGCCGCGCTGACACCGAACACCAGGTTCAGCGGCACCGAGATCAGCACCGCAATCACAGTGAGTTTCAACGCCGACAAAGCGTCCGGCTCAAAAATCGCCGTGAAGAACGCCCCCAGGCCCAGTTTCAGACCCTGGGATACCACGATGAACAGCGGCAACAGCAAAAACAGCGCAAAAATCAGCCAGCCGAGGCCGATCAGGATTCGCCGCGACGAGGCACTGCCACGGCGGGCGGCGTTCGAGGAGGCCGCTGCAATAGACGATTGGGACATTTTTCGCGCCTCCTTATGGGGTTTCGATGCGCCGCTGCAACAAGTTGATCAGCAGTAACAGGACAAAGGAAACCACCAGCATCAGTACACCAATGGAGGTGGCGCCGGTGTAATCGTACTGGTCGAGTTTGACCATGATCAGCAGCGGCAGAATTTCGGTTTTCATTGGCATATTGCCGGCGATGAAAATCACCGAACCGTACTCGCCGACCCCGCGGGCAAAGGCCAAAGCGAAACCGGTGAGCCAGGCTGGCAGCAGCGCCGGCACCAGAATATGGCGAAAAACCTGTAACGGTTTCGCCCCGAGGCAAGCCGCCGCCTCCTCCACTTCACGCGGGATATCAGCCAGTACAGGCTGTACCGTACGTACCACGAATGGAAGCGTCACAAAAGTCAGCGCCAGGGTGATGCCGAGGGGGGTATACGCGATCTTGAAACCCAGGTCCGCCGCGAACTGCCCCACCAGCCCGGTGGGGGTGTACAGCGCGGTCAGCGCGATACCGGCCACCGCAGTGGGCAAAGCAAAGGGCAGGTCGATCATCGCGTCGATGACTTTGCGCCCCGGGAAGGTGTAGCGCACCAGCACCCAGGCCAGCAGCGTGCCGATCACGCCGTTGATGATCGCGGCGTACAGCGCGGTGCCGAAGCTCAGCTTCAACGCCGCCAGCACCCGTGGCGCCGAGATGATCGCCCAGAACTGGTCCCAGGTAAGTTGAGCGGCATGCACAAACATCGCCGCCAGTGGAATGAGCACAATCAGGCTGAGGTACACCAAGGTGTAGCCCAGCGTCAGCCCGAAGCCGGGTATGACGGGGGAGATACGACGCGACATAAAAGTCCTTGGTTGAGAACGCGCTAAGCCCCGACAGTGAAATCGGGGCCTGTTGGCTAATGCCAGCCAGTTAAGGATTTGGACACCGCAGCCCCTGTGGGAGCGAGCCTGCTCGCGATAGCGGCGGGCCAACCAACATTTATGCTGAATGTACCGCCGTCATCGCGAGCAGGCTCGCTCCCACAGGTTCAGCACCTTAACTGACTGGAATCAGGTCCATTGACTAATCCATTTCAGGTTACTGCGCCTGATAAATCTGGTCGAACACGCCACCGTCATTGAAGAATTTCGGTTGCGCGGTTTTCCAGCCGCCAAAATCCTTGTCGATGGTCACCAGCTCCAGTGTCGGGAACTGCTTGGCGTATTTGGCGGCTATGTCCTTGTCCCGTGGACGATAGAAGTTTTTCGCCGCAATTTCCTGGCCGGCCGGGCTGTACAGGTGCTTGAGGTACGCTTCGGCGAGCTCGCTGTTGCCCTTTTTCTCAGCGTTTTTATCGACCACGGCCACCGGTGGTTCGGCAAGAATCGACAGCGACGGTACAACGATGTCGAACTTGTCGGCGCCACCGTCTTCTTTCAAAGCCAGGAAGGCTTCGTTTTCCCAGGCCAGCAGCACGTCGCCCTGACCGTTGTTGACGAAGGTGATGGTCGAACCGCGAGCACCGGTGTCCAGCACAGGCACGTGTTTGAACAGGGTCTGTACGTACTCTTTGGCCTTGGCTTCGTTACCGCCGTTGGCTTTCAGGCCATAGGCCCAGGCCGCGAGGAAGTTCCAGCGCGCGCCGCCGGATGTTTTCGGGTTCGGAGTGATGACTTCCACGCCATTTTTGGTCAGGTCACCCCAGTCCTTGATACCTTTCGGGTTGCCCTTGCGCACCAGGAACACGATGGTCGAGGTGTAAGGTGTGCTCGCCTCCGGCAGACGCTTCTGCCAGTCAGCCGGCAGGCTCTTGCCGAGCTTGGCGACTTCGTCGATGTCACCGGCCAGGGCCAGGGTCACCACGTCGGCCCGCAGACCGTCGATTACGGCGCGAGCCTGTTTACCCGAACCACCGTGGGACTGTTGGATCTTCACGTTGTCGCCAGCGTGGTCTTTCTTCCAGTAGTTGATGAACTCGGCGTTGTAGTCCTGATACAGCTCACGGGTCGGGTCATACGACACGTTGAGCAACTCGTAATCCTTGGCAACCGCGGAACCCGCAAAAAGGGCACTGGCCAGGGCGGCCAAGGCAAAATGGCGAATCGACGACATGGTGAAAGCTCCTGGAATTCTTGGTGTGTTGGCTTTTCTTATGGATTTCTGGAATCGGGTTGCCTGTTTGAAAAGATCGCAGCCTGCGGCGGCGCCCACAGGCGCGCAGGAGCTGCCGAAGGCTGCGATCTTTTGATCTTTCGCTTCAGCTCGGTTTGTTGCCCGGATTCTGCAAACGGAATTTCTCTTTGCGTTCGATCTGAACCACCTGGGCGTTGTGCACGGTGATTTCCACTGCGCCAAAGCGCAGATCGCGCAAGGCACTCTGGATCTCACGCAAAATGGTGGCTTCGTCCTGCCCGTCAACACTACGTAGGGATGCGCTCATGGTGCTGCTCCTTTAATGAGATATGCCTGGCAGTGGCGGGCACTGCGTACGGCGTGAGAGCAATAGTAGATAGGTGCAGATATTCTTAAAAAGACTATTTAAGAATGTTTATATAACCAGAAGACATTATTTGATGAAGCAAGGATTTGCTGAGCATGAGTGGCTTGAAGATCAAAAGATCGCAGCCTTCGGCAGCTCCTACAGGTGTACGCCGATCCCTTGCAGGAGCCGCCGAAGGCTGCGATCTTTTCGCTTTCAGGAAATCACTGGCGCCCGAGCCCAATCCAACGCGGCCTCCGGTACTGGCCGCCCAAACCAATACCCCTGCCCCAGATCGCAGTTGTGCTCGAGCAGGAAACCCGCCTGCTCGATCTGCTCGATCCCCTCGGCATGCACTTGCATCCCCATGCTCTGCGCCAGGGCAATGATCACCCGCACGATCGCCGCGTCATCCTCATCACCCGGCAAGCCTGCGACAAATCCCTGATCGATCTTGAGCTTTTGCACCGGCAACCGCTTGAGTCGCAGCAACGACGAATAACCCGTGCCGAAGTCATCGATGGCCAGCCGCACGCCCAACTCACGCAAGCGATGCATCTGCTCCAGCGCCACTTCCGGGTCCTCCATCACCGCACTTTCGGTGACTTCCAGCTCCAGATACGCCGGATCCAGCCCGGTGTCGTGCAGCACCTGAGCCACCTGCTGATACAACTCGCGGCGGGCGAACAGGCGAGAAGAAACGTTCACCGCGACAAACGAAAGCAGCACGCCTGTCGCTTGCCACTGGCACATTTGCTGACAGGCCTGGCGCATGACCCAGGCATCGATCTCGGCAATCAGCCCGGTGCGTTCGGCAATGGGGATGAATTCAGCCGGCGACACCAGCCCGCGCTGCGGATGCTCCCAGCGCACCAGCGCCTCGACGCCGATCAGGCGACTGGTTTTGAGGTCATGCACGGGCTGGTAATAGACACGCAACTCCTGCTGCTCCAGCGCCCGGCGCAATTCGAACGCAATCTCGACGCGCTGCTGGGCATGCGTGGTCAATTCTTCGGTATAGAGGGCATAGCCGTCGCGACCGGCGCTCTTGGCCTTGAACAGCGCCGAGTCGGCGTTGCGCAACAGTTGCTCGGCGCTCAAGGCATCGCTGGGGAACAGACCGATGCCGATGCTGGCATTGATGAACAACGGATGCCCGTCGATCTGAAACGGCTCCTTGAGGCCATCGATGACCCGCTGAGCCAGCGCCGCGGCAGGCCCCGGTTGCGGGCAATCTTCAGCCAACACCGCAAATTCGTCGCCACTGAGCCGCGCCAGGGTGATGCCCGGGTCGAATGTGCCTTGCAGACGCTGGGCCACAGCTTTGAGCAGTTGGTCACCGACGTTGTGACCAAGGCTGTCGTTGATCAACTTGAAGTGATCCAGATCGATCATCAGCAACGCACAACCGCGCTTATGGGCCTGCGCCGAGGCCACGGCCTGCTCGGCACGGTCGGTAAACAGCAGGCGATTGGGCAGATCGGTCAGCGGATCGTGGTGGGCCAGGTGCGTCAGTTCATGCTCGGAGTCCTTGATCGCGCTGATGTCGGAAAACACCGCAACGTACTGACTGAGCCGCCCCTGATCGTCGGGAATGAGGCGAATCGTCTGCCATTGCGGGTAAATCTCGCCGCTTTTGCGACGATTCCAGATTTCCCCGCTCCACTCACCGAGGCTGTCGAGTGTCGCGAACATCGCCTGGTAGAAACCCGGCGGGTGATGGCCCGACTTGAACATGTTCGGTCGCTGACCCAACACTTCCTCGCACTGGTAACCGGTGATTTCCATGAACGCCCGGTTCACATGGACGATCAGCCCTTTGCTATTGGTGACCAGCACCCCTTCGCGGGTGCAATCGAACACCGCGGCCGCCTGACGCAAACGTTCCCGATCCGCTTTGCGCTCGCGCAATCTGGCGCCGACACCCAGGCAGCGAAACAATCGTGCCCGCGCCATAAAGATCAACCCGGCACTGAAGGCCACCCAGGCATAACCGTTGATCAGTTGCCAGCGCAGCAGGTCGGTGGAGTTATCGAAGAAACTGTTCAATAAATAACCACTAAACTGGAACCAGGCTACGGAAAGCACCAGATAGAGCAGCGCTGCACGCAAGGCATCGCGATATGTGGCTGGCATTAGAACGTCCATGTCCCTACAAAACAGGTTGGAATTATAGATTAAAGAAACACCCGGCCACTCTTATCTGAAAGGGCGACTGGTTTTATCTGTGGGCTTAGTGATAATGCAAAGGCTGTTTTTTCTTTTTCGAGGGCCCTATAGCCTATGTGGTACGAAGGTTTTCTTGGCTTATCGCCCTGGTCACTGGTGGCAGTCACCCTGCTGATGACCCACGTGACGATCGTCGGCGTCACGGTCTATCTGCATCGTTATTCAGCCCATCGTTCCCTCGAGCTCAATGCCGGCCTGAAACATTTCTTCCGTTTCTGGCTGTGGCTGACCACGGCGCAGAACACCCGCGAGTGGACCGCTATCCACCGCAAGCATCACGCCAAATGCGAAACCGTCGATGACCCGCACAGCCCGGTCATCAAGGGGCTGTCCACGGTTCTGCGCAAAGGCGCCGAGCTGTACCGCGCCGAAGCGGAAAACCCCGAGACCCTGCGCATCTACGGCAAGAACTGCCCCGAAGACTGGATCGAACGCAACCTCTACAGCCGCTTCCCGCTGCTGGGCGTGGCGATCATGGGCGTCATCGACCTGCTGCTGTTCGGCACCATCGGCATCACCATCTGGGCCATCCAGATGATGTGGATCCCGGTGTGGGCCGCCGGCGTGGTCAATGGCCTGGGCCATGCCATCGGCTACCGCAATTTCGAATGCCGCGATGCGGCGACCAATCTGGTGCCCTGGGGCATCCTGATCGGCGGCGAAGAACTGCATAACAACCATCACACCTACCCTAACTCGGCCAAACTGTCGGTGAAGAAGTGGGAATTCGACCTCGGCTGGGCATGGATCCAGGTCTTCAGCTTCCTGCGCCTGGCCAAGGTCCAGCGGGTTGCGCCGATCGCCCACCGTGTCGAAGGCAAAGGCAGCCTGGACATGGACACCGCCATGGCGATCCTCAACAACCGCTTCCAGATCATGGCCCAGTACCGCAAATTGGTCATCGCACCACTGGTCAAGCAAGAACTGGAAAAGGTCGATCACTCGGTCCGTCACCAGTTCCACCGGGCCAAGCGCCTGCTCTCGCGGGAAACCAGCCTGCTGGATGACAAGCACCATGTGCGCATCCAGACCATGCTCGAACACAGCCAGGCGCTGAAGGTAATTTACGAGAAACGCCTGGCCTTGCAGCAGATCTGGGTCAAGACCAGCTCAAATGGTCACGACATGCTGGCCGCCATCAAGGATTGGGTACACGAAGCCGAGGCCAGCGGGATTCAATCCCTGCGCGACTTCGCCGACCAGCTGAAAACCTACTCCCTGCGCCCTGCCGCTGCCTGACCTTGAATCAAGGGCCGCTCCTGTGGCGGGGGAGCTTGCTCCCGTTCGGCTGCGCAGCAGCCGCAATATCTGACGACGCGTTTTAACGGAAAAAACGCGTCGCCAGGACCACCCAGCGGGAGCAAGCGTGCCCTCGCCACAAAAAAAGCGGGAACTTCGCTCCAAATCCCCTATCTCACAGACACTTCGCCATCCAGGCGGGCTTTGTGCTGGCCGCTGTCGAAATAGCGGCACGCCCTTTGAGATTTGTGCCGATGGTCAATAAAAACCTACAAGACTCATCCCTTCCACAGTGGCCCGAGGCCGCGCAAACCCTGATGGCGCTGATGCATGCGCAAGGCGAAGTGGCGCGCCTGAGCGAACGCGAACAGCTGTTCAGCTCGCTGCTGGTCAGCGTCAACGCGGTGCTTTGGGCATTCAACTGGGAAACCCGTCAGGTGCTCTACGTCAGCCCGGCCTATGACCGGATCTTCGGCCGCCCCGCCGGCCTGTTGCTGTCCGACTACAACCACTGGCGCGACAGTGTTTATCCCGACGACCTGGATTACGCCGAGCGCAGCCTGGCGCAAGTGCTGGTCAACGGCGCCGTTGAAGACCGCGAGTACCGCATCATCACCGCCGACGGCCAGGTGCGCTGGCTCAGCGACAAGTGCTTCATCAACCGTCAGGCCGAGCCGGGCCAACCGTTGATTATCGTCGGCATTGCCGAAGACATCACCGAAAAGAAGCAGATGGAAACCGAGCTACACCGCTTGGCCACCACCGACGTGCTGACCCAAAGCAGCAACCGCCGACACTTCTTCGAATGCGCCCATCGCGAATTCGACCAGGCACGACTACACGGTGCGCCGATGGCCTTCCTGCTGCTGGACATCGATAACTTCAAAGTGATCAACGACACCTACGGCCATCCGGAAGGCGACATGGTGCTGCAACGCATCGCCGAGAGCGGCCGCGCAGCCCTGCGGCGTGGTGATCTGTTCGGGCGGATTGGCGGTGAGGAATTCGCTGCGGTGTTCCCCGGCTGCGCACCGGACATGGCCATGCAAGTGGCCGAGCGCCTGCAACGGGAGATTCAGCGGTTGAGTTTCAGCCATGACGACCAGACGTTCGGCATCACCGTCAGCCAGGGCCTGACCAGCCTCACGCCCGAGGATGAAAACCTCGACAGCCTGTTCGCCCGCGCCGATGCAGCGATGTACGAAGCCAAGCGCCAGGGCAAGAACCGGATTATCTCCGACTGAGAACTATCTGGCGCTTATACCCACCTGTGGCGAGGGGGCTTGCCCCCGTTGGGCTTGCCCCCGTTGGGCTGCGAAGCAGTCCTGAATTCTGCAACCTCGCTCTGACAGGAATACCGCGATCTCTGGCTTCACGGCTGCTGCGCAACCGAACGGAGGCAAGCCCCCTCGCCACAGTTCGCTCCCACAGGGTTTGGTGTCAGATTCACTTCTTGCGCAAACGCATCAGCTCAGGCAATCCGATCTTGAGCAACCGCGCCGTGCGGCTCTTGGACAACGCCTCGATCCCCTCATGCTCGGTCAGGCGCGCCAGTTGTGCGGCCATGTTCATCACCAGCGCCTCGCGGGAGTAAACCCCTCCACCGAGCTGGTAAACCGCCGCAATCAGCTCTCGCAGCTCCAGGGGCAGGCGCCAGCGGGTCCGTAGCGCCGAACCATAGGCCGCGCCAAATTCGGCCAGTGCGTCGCCGACTTCTTCCAGCTCATCCAGCTCACCGCCGGCTTGCTTCCACTCCTGCAAACACCGCAGCAACGCCAGGTCGCCGAGACGATGCAGCATGCCCGCGCTATAACAGCGCTCCTGATCCAGATCCAGCAAACGCGCCAACGTTCGCGCGTATTCGGCGGTGTGCAGGGACAACTCCCAATAACGCTCGGCATAATCGGCCAGGAACGGATCGCTGAGCCGGGCACTGCGCTTGAGGGCCAGCCCCAGAATCAGGTTCATGCTTTGCCCGGTGCCCAAGCGATGCAACGCCTGGGCCAGGGTTTGCACGGCGGCGCCATGATGCTGGGCCGCGCTGTTGGCGGCAGCGATCAAGACAGCGGTGATTTGCGGATCGGTGCGGATCTCGTCTTCCAGCCGCGTCAGATCAAGGCCATTGGGATTGAGACTACGTTTGATCGCCACCTGCACATCGGTCATCAACGGCGCACCGTCCGCCAGTTCGCGCCGCCGCTCCAGATACACCGACAAGGTCATGCCCGGCGCCAATGACGGCACCTCGCAGGACACCTCTTCACCAGCGTTCAGCAATAAATCCTGCAGGCGCTGGGTCAGGCTTTCCATGTTCAAGGGTTTGGTCAGGTACGCCGTGGGCGCCAGAGGCAAGGCTTCGCGCACGCTGGCGCTGTCGTTGCGGCTGCTCATCAGAATGAAGGGCAGCGGCGGATTACGTTTGCGCTGACGAACACTGCGCAAGACATTCAGGCCATCGACGCCGGGCAACTCCCAGTCGACGATCACCAGGTCATAAGGATTTTCCGCCAACAGCTGCAGGGCCTCCTGGCCGTCAGCACACAGGTCCAGCCGCGCGTCGCAGCGCACATTCAACAACACCTGCTTGAGCAGGTCACGGGGCCAAGGGTCGGCCTCGGCAATCAGCACACGCGGTACAGCGGGTAACACTACAGCAGTCATCTGCACACTCCAACGGCAATGCTTGCACCTTAGTCAATGCTGGCCATTCGATACAGCTCAATTGCCCTGATGTGTTCCAAGGGGCATAAAAAAACCCGCCGAAGCGGGTTTTTTGTCGATCAGTTCACAAATGAATCAGAGCTCGGCGAAGCACTCTTCCATGATCGCCAGGCCTCTATCCAGTTGCTCGTCCGGCGCGGTCAGCGGTACCAGCACGCGCAGAACGTTGCCATAGGTGCCGCACGACAGCAGGATCAGGCCCTTGTCGCGCGCCTTGGCCACAACCGATGCCACGGCAGCAGCGTTCGGCTTGTGGCTGTCGCCGTCGACGAACAGCTCGACCGCGATCATTGCGCCCAAGGCACGCACTTCGCCGATCACCGGATACTTGGCCTGGATAGCCTTCAGGCCAGTCACCAGACGCTCGCCAACCGCTTTGCAACGGTCCAGCAGGTGCTCTTCTTCAAACACTTCCATCACGGCCAGAGCCGCGGCGCAAGCGATCGGGCTACCGGCATAAGTGCCGCCCAGGCCGCCTGGAGCGATGGCGTCCATGTATTCGGCCTTGCCGCACACACCGGCCAGCGGGAAGCCGCCAGCGATGGATTTGGCGAAAGTGGTCAGGTCGGCGGCAACGCCCATCTGTTCCATGGCAAAGAAAGTGCCGGTACGGCCAGCGCCAGTCTGTACTTCGTCAGCGATCAACAGAATGCCGTGCTGGTCGCACAGGGCACGCAGGCGCTTCATGAACTCTTTAGGCGCGACGTAGAAACCGCCTTCGCCCTGCACCGGCTCGATGATGATGGCGGCGATGTCACGCGGCTCGGCGTCGTTCTTGAAGATGCGCTCGATGCTGGCGATCGAATCGTCGATGCTCACACCGTGCAGCTCGTTCGGGTACAACGCGCGGAAGATGCCGCCTGGCATCAGGCCCATGCCGGCCGAGTAAGGCACGACTTTACCGGTCAAGCCCAGGGTCATCATGGTGCGACCGTGGTAAGCGCCGGTGAACGCGATCACGCCGGCACGGCCAGTGGCGGCGCGGGCGATTTTCACGGCGTTTTCCACGGCTTCGGAACCCGTGGTCACCAACAGGGTTTTCTTGGCGAAATCACCTGGCACCTTGGCGTTGATTTTTTCGCACAGTTCCACGTACGGCTCGTAGGCCAGGACCTGGAAGCAGGTGTGGGTCAGCTTGTTCAGTTGAGCAGTCACGGCCGCAATGACTTTCGGGTGCAGGTGACCGGTGTTCAACACGGCGATACCGCCGGCGAAGTCGATGAACTCGCGACCTTCAACGTCGGTCACGGTGGCGTTCTTCGCGTGGTCGGCGAAGATCGGGTGAATCTGGCCAACACCGCGCGGTACAGCGGCTTCGCGGCGTTTCATCAGGGATGCGTTAGTCTTGCTCATAGTGTCCTCATTCACCGCTCATCGGGCGGCGTGGTTCAAGGATTAAGCGGCGGGGAGGCAACTACGGCAGCATGCGATGATCGACTGCCACAGCTTTCCCGGCCACAGAGAAAATTCCGTTTGAAGCGGCGCAAAGGGCAGCGCTCTCGTGCCCTTTACGCTTGAAGCAATGGACTCAGATACCCAGGCAGAGGTATTTGATTTCCAGGTAATCCTCGATGCCGTATTTGGAGCCTTCACGGCCCAGGCCCGACGCCTTGATGCCGCCGAACGGCGCGACTTCGTTGGAGATCAACCCGGTGTTGACGCCGACCATGCCGTATTCCAGGGCTTCAGCCACGCGGAACACACGGCCCAGGTCGCGAGCATAGAAGTACGAGGCCAGGCCGAACTCAGTGTCGTTGGACATCGCGATCACGTCGGCTTCGTCTTTGAAGCGGAACAGTGGCGCCAATGGGCCGAAGGTTTCTTCCTTGGCCACGGCAGCGTTATTCGGCACGTTGGTCAGGATGGTCGGCTCGAAGAAGTTGCCTTCCATCACCTTGCCACCGGACAGCACGGTTGCGCCTTTGCTCACGGCGTCAGCAATGTGCTCTTGAACCTTGGCCACGGCTTTTTCGTCGATCAGCGGGCCCGTGGTGGTGCCGTCTTCCAGACCGTTACCGATCTTGAGTTTGGCCACGGCCACTTTCAGTTTTTCGGCGAACGCGTCGTACACCGAATCCTGAATGTACAGGCGGTTGGCGCAGACGCAGGTCTGGCCGTTGTTGCGATACTTGGAAATGATCGCGCCTTCGACGGCCTTATCCAGGTCCGCGTCGTCGAACACGATGAACGGCGCGTTGCCGCCCAGTTCCAGCGAGACTTTCTTGATGTCCTTGGCGCATTCGGCCATCAGCTGACGACCGATTTCAGTCGAGCCGGTGAAGGACAGTTTGCGCACGATCGGGTTGCTGGTCAGCTCGCTGCCGATGTCGCCGGCGCTGCCGGACACAACACTGAACACACCGTTCGGAATACCGGCACGCTGGGCCAGTTCAGCCAGGGCGAAAGCCGAGAACGGAGTCTGCGAAGCAGGCTTGAGCACCATGGTGCAACCGGCGGCCAGGGCTGGGCCGGCTTTACGGGTGATCATCGCGGCCGGGAAGTTCCACGGAGTAATCGCAGCGGTCACGCCGATCGGCTGCTTGATCACGATCAGGCGCTTGTCTGGCTGGTGGCCCGGAATCACGTCACCGTAGACGCGCTTGGCTTCTTCAGCGAACCACTCGATAAAGGAAGCGGCGTAAACGATCTCGCCCTTGGCTTCAGCCAATGGCTTGCCCTGCTCCAGAGTCATCAGGCGAGCCAGGTCGTCCTGGTTCTCGATGATCAGCTCGAACCAGCGACGCAGCTTGTTCGCACGATCCTTGGCGGTCAGTGCACGCCAGGCCGGCAGCGCTTTATTAGCGGCTTCGATCGCACGGCGGGTTTCGGCAGCGCCCATTTTCGGCACAGTGCCCAGAATTTCGCCCGTTGCCGGGTTATTGACCTTGATCGTCTGACCGTTGTCCGCATCGACCCAAGCGCCATCGATAAAGGCTTGCTGGCGGAACAACTGGGTGTCTTTAAGCTGCATGTCGGCTTTCCTTAACAGCACCGCGGCACGCGCGGAGCGAATTATGATTATAGAAAGGCGCCTTATAGGCTGCCGTCAGGGAAATCATTCACCGGGCTGAAGCACATAAATAGCGCACAAATCGAACTCGTGCGGTTCAGCACCCAGACAAGAGCGTTTGAAATCTCAAACGAATCCTAGGATCAAAGGGGGTAAAGGACAATAGGCTGTTCGAAAAAAAGAACGAAAACGCCGCATTTGCTTATTTTTTCTGATCAACGTAGCAAACGCAGGTTACGCTTGGGAAAAACGCAGGCGATTCAGCAGCATGGACGCCCGCAGCGCATATGAGTATCATGGCGCCCGCATTGCACCAGTAGCTCAGCTGGATAGAGTACTGCCCTCCGAAGGCAGGGGTCGTGGGTTCGAATCCCGCCTGGTGCACCATATAGCAGTCTAGACCTGTCTCAGACAGTCTACGAAACACCCCAAGAAGCCCGCCCTGCGCGGGCTTTCTTGTTTCTAGCTATCCATCCCTGTCTACCCCTATAACTTCACGCCGTGTATGCCCACGTGTATGCTTTGAGATTCATTGAACTGGAGGCATACACGCAGTGAAGCGTACTGAAATCAAACGCCGCCCACTGGCCGACACTACTCTCGCAGGATTGGAGCCGGAGAGTGCGACGTATCGGGAGCAAGACGGCAACGGCTTGTACTTTCGGGTCAAGTCAAATGGGCAGAAGTCGTGGGAGTTGCGCTACAAAAAACCAGACGGGAAATGGTCCTGGCTGGGCCTAGGCGGTTACCCCGAAATCAGTGGCTCGTTAGCCAGGCAGAAGGCGGCGCAACTGCGGGATGACGCATCGACTGGTAAAAATCCTTTAGTCAGTAAGCAGGCTCGCAAGAATGCTGACCGGGTGGCAGCCAACAACACTTTCGAAGCATTAGGGCGCGAATGGTTTGAGGCTAGGCGTTCAAGCTGGGAAGCCGGCACGTCCCGTCGAGTCCTTGGAGCCCTGGAGCTTCACGTATTCCCCGTTTTCGGCAAACGCATCTACACAGAAATACTGCCCCTTGAATGGATGGAGTTTCTGCGCGGCATGGAGCAGAAAGGGATCATTGAGCAAATGGGCAGAGTTCGGGCCTTCTGCAAAGAGATCTACGACTTGGCACGCGTGACAGGTCGAGCGATCCACAACCCCCTTGAAGGCCTCAATAAATTTCTACAGACGCGCAGTGCTGAAAATTATGCACACGTATCAATAGAAGAGTTGCCTGCATTACTTCGTGCCATCAACTCTTACCCTCACGCGAAGGACGTCCGTCTAGGTCTCCGATTGCTGGCCTTATTAGCGGCACGCCCAAGTGAGATTCGAGAAGCACGCTGGTCAGAGATCGACCTCAACAAAAAGCTATGGACGATTCCAGCCGAGCGAATGAAGCGTCGTCGCGAGCATGTAGTGCCTCTATCTCGCCAGGCCATTGAAGCGATAACGGAGCTGCGCACGCTGACAGGGGCATACCCCCTTCTCTTCCCAGGGCGAAAAGATCGAACCATCCCCCGTAGCAATACCGTCTTTCTGATGGCGCTGCGCAGACTGGGATACGCGGGCCGGCAAACTGGCCATGGCTTCCGCCATATCGCTAGCACGATCCTTAATGAACAAGGCTTTGACGAGAACCACATTGAGGCCCAGCTTTCTCATGTAAAAGAGGGGATTGCAGGGGTGTACAACAAGGCGGTGTACCTGCCTCAGCGCAAAGTCATGATGCAGTGGTACGCAGATCATCTTGATGAGCTGGCAACTGGCAATGTCGTTCAAGGCCAATTTGGAAAGGTGATATGAGGCTCCCTATCCATCCCCCCTCCAAAAACGGTGTTACGCGTGTTACTGGTGTAACAGGCGACATTAAACCCTTGAATATATTGAGCTTCACGCCTGTAACACGCTTGAGAGCTGTGGCATACACGGCGTGTAACGCCTCCCTTCCGTGTTACACCGGGGGCCCATCATTGCCACTGCTGGCCAGCCATTTCCGGCGCGTGCGACCACGCTCGGCGCGCTGGCTGTGCTACAGAAACACAGGGCGCGGGACAACAGCCAGCGCTTCGGCGAAATGGAGGATCGCTTGGAATTAATTGACGGCATTGATCTTGCGGTGGGCTTGAAACCTACGGCTAGACTGATTGAATACTTATCGACCCAGCCGCTCTATGCACTCTGCGACGAGCAAATCCGAGATGCCTGCCATTTACTCGACCAATGCGCATTTCGGATTCAGGCCAATGGAGTAGCTAGTTATCTGAACTCGCTCTGCATTGAAGCCGTCAGGTACGAAGAGTCAATTTTCCGATGTGCAACAACACCTCCGAGATCCCTCTTAGCGGATGGAGTTCGCAATGTCACTCGCTGCCAATCCGCGTCCGACGAAGAGGCTTATGCGGCCTACGCAATGGCTTGTGCAGTAAAGGCTATTGAATCGCTCAGCGACTGGATGCAGGCGAGTGAACAGCAGGCCGTTTCGATGAACTGGCGGATATTGGCGTTGCCTTGGGAGGAGTTCTGCCAGGCCGTCGCGAGCGAAATCAACCCAGATGAGCGCATTGACGCATTAGAGAACTATGTCGCGCATTTGGAAGTGGTGACCTCGCTGCTCTCGCTTTACGACGATGACATTACCGATCTTGCTTCCGCAGCCATCAAAACCGCGACCCGGCAGAAGGGCGGTGTGTTCAGCGGCATAGATCGAAAGGATGAGATGAATGAACGTGATGCTGCCATCGTTAACCAGGCACGGAGCTTGCTGAGAAACGGTATGTCGCGTCGGGCTGTCACAACAACGGTGCATCGCTGGCTTGAGAGGGAAGCGGCCAAACTCGAAGATGAGCGGCCCGACTGGATCCCCCTCGAAACAACAAAGGCGATAACCCGCAAACGAGTGGAAGCCATCCTCAAACAACACAAGGTGTTGTAAACCAGAAATTTCAAATGGAAGTGAACTGCTCACCGCATTTCAACACTTAGATCATTGCTCTCGTCAGTCCAAACCAATCGAGAGCAATACCAATGACTAGCCACTCCCCATTCGGCTTCAATCCTGCCTTTCCAGATCTGGCCACACCTCTCCGCGCGGCCTCTGCAGTTCCAAATCTCGCTACACCTTTCGACCCTGCTACCACCCTCATACGCATGCCACGTCTTGAGATTGCTACGGGGCTCAAGCGCTCGACGATCTACAAGCTCATGCAGTGCCCCGAAAGTGGTTTTCCACAGCCCGTCAAACTGAGCAATAGCACAGCTCGTGGCGCACCAGTTGCCTGGGTTTTTTCTGAAGTTCAGAGCTGGGTAAAAAGCCGCATTGAAGCCCGTGATCAGGTGGCCGCATGAGACGCAGCCACTGCCCATTCAAAGGGCCGTTTCTCGACTCCTACAGCATCGGATTTCGCCTCTATCAATCCGGGGCAATCAACTGGCGGCACCGCACCATCGCGGGTGTGAGCTGGAACGGTGAGGAACAAGAGGCCTTCTTTTTCAACCCTGATGGCTTGGTCCTTCCGCTTAAACCTAATCCGTGGGAATTGCCCGAACTGATCCGCAAAAACGCGGTACGCCGGGAGTTTTCCAGCATCCACGGTACGGGCCATTTCGCGATGAAAGAGGGCCGCCGCACCGCCCTGAAATCGCTGGGTATGACCGACTGGGTCACGTACTGGCTGGTCGATCAATCGACCGGTTACGCGAATGATCCGGCGGTATGGCGACGCATCACCGAGCAGGATCTTTCGGAGGAAAAGATCGCTAGCGAACGCCTGCACCGTGAAATGCGCATGACGTCCGATCTGTCCAGCTATGTGGAGGAATGCCTAGCACAGCAGCGCGATCTGCTCGCGGTAGAACACCGCCGACGGTGCGTCGAGGACAGCAAAATCCTGGCTTGGCTCAAAGGCGAAACACCGCCACCCCTGCTCACCAACATTCAGGAGGCGGCATGACTCCGACCTTTCTTCCCCACCAAGCATTGGATCTTGTCGGTGTACTTGAAGCATCTCTGCCTTCTACCGCAGAGATCAAAGGTCGCCAGCGCTTGCGAGCCCTCCGCGATCAGGCGATCTCGGCCGGCGCTCAGGTGCTGATCGTGCTGTGGCAGAACCTGGAGTGGACTCTGTTAGCGGTTCAGCCGCCAGCAGACGTGGTGATTCACGATGCTCGCCAGTTGATTCCCAACCTGCTGCGCAATCCCGAAGCGCTACAGCAGATGCGGCAAAGGGCTCGCCAAGGGCACCACTTGCAATGGCTCACCCTCGCCCGCCCCGTCACTACCCAGCACTAACGAAAACGCCCCCGGGAGCGATCCGGAGGCGTTGAGGTAAATCTACATGCCCGCACAATTTATGACGCATCGGAAAAATGCGCAAGATCTCCACACGGTTGCACTTTTGAAACCGGAACGCTACTCTTTGGCCGTCGCTGCAAATTCAGCGACCGGGTTTTGCAGCCCGAACATCGTTAGGCGCATGAGCGCCACCGTTCCGAAAGCTGGCGCTTTTTTCATGCCTGCAACTTCGTTTTATGGTGGCTGTGCGTGGGGCGCTTTCGAGCGCGCCGGGTGCCTAACGTCCCGGTCTGCAAACCTGCGTACAGCCGCCACCCAATCTTGTTTTGCAGCAAGTAGTGGCGGTTCCTCAACGTTAGGAGCCTCACCGCATGAATCATGCCCTCAATCCGTCCAAAAATCGCGCCGCTGCCCATCGTGCAATGGCTCTCGCCGCTCTACACGCCAACTCCAGCCTCGCTACACGTCTCACTCGATACAACACCCATATGGCCAAAGCCCGCGCGCTCGAAGCCGCAGGCGGTGCCCAATGAACAACGCCCTGAGCTGTTCCCTGCCCGAAGACCTGCTCGACGTCAGCAGTGATGTCGAAGCCGGCATTCCGATTGACGCCATCACCTGTGCCATTAACCGCGCCGACTCGGTGCTGATCCTGCTCGAGGACCACTTCGAAACCGACAGCGACAGACCGCGCCTGGCCAATCACATCTTGGCGGCCGTTATTTGGGACGTGCGCGGCACCCTGGGCCTGATCAAAACCCTGACTCTGCACGGTGATGCGACGTCGACACCCCGGGCTAAAACCGGGGGTGCGCAATGAGCCCTCAGACCAACGTCACCACCCAAGGCGCGACCACTTTCGCTCAGTGCGGGCAGCCCCATCAGACGCTGTTTCGGCTCAGTGCCGGCGTCCCGGTATCCGACGCGCTTGAATACGCTTCCGACCTGCTGAGCTGCGCGAATCGCATGACGCTCCTGGCCACCCACGGCGACAACACTGAGCAATGCGCAATGGCCGCTCACTACCTCAGTGAAATGGGCAAGGCGGTGATCGATGATGTGACCACCGCCCTCCTGCGAGTGGAGGCTGGCCATGACCAATAAAGCGAAACGCCCCAGCTTCGCCGACGTGAAAGCGGCCTCTCTGAAAGAGATCGACCGGGTACTTTCCCATTGGCTGCCCAACGGTAAACGCGTCGACGGCGGCAAGGAATACACGGCCGCCAATCCAACCCGTGCCGACAAGCGAGCTGGCTCGCTCAAGGTCAACTTGAGCAAAGGCACCTGGGCGGATTTTGCCACCGGAGACAAAGGTGGCGACCTGATCGATCTGGTGCGCTATCTGGACGGAGGCACCGACGTCGAAGCCTACAACAAGCTGGCGGATCTGCTGCACGTTACCGCTGGGGCGGCTGTATCGAAGCCAAGTCCCAGTAAAAGCAAAACACCGGAATGGCTCGCCATTCAGCCGATCCCGGTCGAGGCCATGAGCAAGTGCCCGGCCAAACACCGGCAACACGGTACGCCGTCCAAAGTCTGGATATACCGCAACGCTCAGGGTCAGCCAGTCATGGCGCTCTATCGCTTCGACTTGGGTCCTGATGACGACGGCAAACCGCGCAAGGTATTTGCCCCCTTGACCTGGTGCCAGCGTGCCGACGGTCAAACGCAGCAATGGCGTTGGCAGGGTCTACCTGGGCCGCGTCCTCTGCTCCGCCTGGATGAACTGGCGCAACGCGCAGAAGCTCCGGTCATTCTGTGCGAAGGCGAAAAGGCCGCCGACGCCGCAGCGGAGTTGCTGCCCGGTTACGTGGCCACGTGCTGGCCAAACGGCTCGAACTCCTGGCACAAAGCCGACCTGACACCGCTGAAAGGTCGGTCCGTAGTGTTGTGGCCAGACAACGACGCCAGCGGTAAAAGCTGCATGGACGCCGTCGCCGATCAATTGCACCAGATCGGCTCCGCGTCGGTGCGCGTGATCGCCCTGGACGTCTTCAAACGCAAGCCCACGCTCAAGAATGACCAACCGACCTTCGCCAAAGGTGGCCAATGGGATGACGGCGATGACGCGGCCGATGCACAGGCCAAAGGTTGGACGGCGGCCCACATAGCCGAGCTGGAGCGCAGCGGCGAGTTGTTCGGCGTAGAGCCTGAGAAAGCATCGGCCGAACCACCCGAAGCCAAAGCCAAGCCAACGACCAAGCGCGCCGCGAAACCCAAAAACGATCTGCTGCCCGGCGGCTTCCGCCTGACGCCCGAAGGCGTGTTTTATTCCGGTGACGATGGCGAGGCGCGTCCGGTGTGTTCAACACTGGAGATTCTAGCGCGCACCCGAGATGCGCAGGGCCACAACTGGGGTTTGCTGGTCGAGTTCGACGATCCGGACGGCGCGAAAAAGCGCTGGAACATTCCGGCGCGGACCATGACCGGCGACTTTGGCAAGGACGTACTCGGTCCATTGGTGGACATGGGCCTACGTCTCGCTGGCAGTCGCTCGGGGCGTAATGCCCGCAATGACCTGCAGAGTTACCTTGGCGGCTTCGACAGCGCCCAACGCGCACGACTGGTCACCCGTTTGGGCTGGCACGACAGCGCCTTTCTGCTGCCCGAACAGCAGGTCGGTTCGCACGCCGAGCACCTGCATTTCTATGAGGCCGGCGCGCAGCTCCCGCCGATCAGCGAAGCTGGCACCCTGGAGCAGTGGCAAGAACAAATCGGCGCCTTGTGCATCGGTAATCACCGCTTGGCGTTTGTGGCCAGCGTGGCGTTTGCCGGCCCGCTACTGCACATGCTCGGGCATGAATCGGGCGGCTTTCATCTCTACGGTGACAGCTCCGGCGGCAAGACCACCCACCTGCAAGTGGCCGCCTCAATTTACGGCGGACCGCGTCTGGTGCGTTCCTGGCGCTCGACGGATAACGCCTTGGAATCCATCGCCGCCGCGCACTCCGACGGGCTCCTAGTGCTTGATGAAATCGGCATGTGTGACCCGCGCATCATTGGCGAAACGGTGTACATGCTCGGCAACGGCACCGGGAAGGCGCGCGCCAATGATCGAGGACAAGCCGGCCGACAGGTTCAGGAGTGGCGCTTGCTGTTTCTCTCGACCGGCGAGAAGACCTTGGCGCAGCACATGGCCGAAGCCAACAAGGAGCTGAAAGCCGGCATGGAGGTACGGATGCTCGCGGTGCCAGCGGACGCCAGCAAAGGCCTGGGCATGTTCGACGTACTGAACGGTTTCGATGACGCCGCCGCCCTCTCCGATGCACTCAAGGCACGGGTGGCCAAGTACTACGGCACACCGCTCACCGCCTTCCTGTCGGCCCTCTGTGAACCGGGCAAGCGGCATGGTTGGTCGGCGATCCTGCGCCACACCTTGGAGGGCTTTATCGCCAAGGCACTACCTGCTTCAGCCAGCGGTCAGGCGCATCGTGCGGCAGCTCGCTTTGGACTGGCTGCCGCCGCTGGCGAGCTGGCCACGGCGATGGGGATTACCGGCTGGCCAGACGGCACCGCCACTACTGCGGCTCGGGTGTGTCTGAGTGCCTGGATGAATGAGCGCGGCGGCGCCGGTAACTTCGAAGGGGACGCGATCCTGGCACGGCTGCGCCAGGTCATCGAACGCTTCGGCGAAAGCCGCTTCACCCGCTGGGAATCGGCGGCCGCAAAGATCGATGAGCACGGTCCACGCACCATTGACCGGTTGGGCTTTCGCAAGACGCTGGAGCACGGCCTAGGTGACGCGTTGCACACCACCAACACCTATTACGTATTGCCGGAGGCGTGGCGCTCGGAAGTGTTCAAGGGCATGAACATCAATGCCGTGAACAAGGAGCTGATACGCCGTGGCGTCCTCGAGCCCGGACCGGACGGCAAAGCCTCCTGCGCCGTCCGCCTACCCGGCCTGGGCACTCAGCGTTGCTATGTGGTGAAGACCGTGCCGGGAACGGATGAAAGCGAGGCTCAGGCCGCCTGACGGCGGGCCTACTGACTGAGGTAGAGCCGGCTCAAGCGGGCCTCGCCAGCCACTCCGAACCCCAATTAAATCATCAGGACAAAACTCATGAACCGAATTGAACAACTGAAAGACACACGCGCCAAATTGGTCATTGAAATGGAAGCCCTCAAAAAGGAACTGCCACCTTTTGAGGTTGCGCTTGAAAGCGAAGAAGTCATTAACCACGGCCGCCAGAGCGACGTCCGGCATGAAATCAGCAGTCGAAAATTAAAGATCGATTCGCTCGATCATCAGATTTTCCGGCTGGATCAGAAGTTGGACCGCTTGGAGAAGCTGGCCAACCGAGAAAGCTTGATGGAAGGCTACATCACCGACATGGCGAACTGGATGGCGGATGAGCTGGAACTTAACGATAAGCGGCAAAGCCTGAACACTCGCCTGGAGGAAATTCGTCAGAAAGCACAGGAAGAGATTACCAGCGCACGGCAGGCTGAGACTCAGGCGGCTACTGCTTATGCACAGGCCGTGGCGTGGGGCGACGTCGAGGGCGAAAAAGCAGCTAGCACTGATGCTCAGAAAGCCGCGAAAAACCTCACTACCGCCACCGAACAACATCGCCGCCAGCTCCTGATCATCACCGCCTTGGAGCAAGAGCTGGCCATCGTAGACCGACACATCAGCGAGGCTCAGGTAGAACACCAAAAAATTGAGGACACAGCCATGCGGCTGGCCCACAACGCCCTGGAGGAAGCGTGGAACGAAGCCGCACAAGCGCTGCTAGATGTGGGAGGTAAGCTTTACGCCGCCGCTCGACTGATAGGCCGCGACCCGGTGTCCTTAATGAAGCTCGACATCCCCGAGCAGGGTGAAAACTTCGGCAGTTGGAGGTGGAGCGAACTGGCGGACCGTGGGCGCCAGCATCGCACGCGCGATCTGCTCTCGATGTAACTGCTCATTCACCCTGAAACAGCCTGCTTTCGCGGGCTGTTTAAATCACGCCAAGGATCGAAGCCAATGAACGCAGCGATACAAAACAGCTCGTCCCTATCCGAAACGCTCAAAGCGAGAAAAGCCCATTTAAATGCCCTGCTCAGAGTCGTGGAAACTAAAGACGGAAAAAGCACTGCGATGCAAAAGCTCACCATCAGTGCGATCAAGGCAGAAATGGGACTAATCGAGCATAAGTTAAAAAAACGGCCGTAGAACAACGCGGAAGCTTGCCAAAGTTTCCGCTGCACTAACAGAGTTCTGGGTACTGGCTGTCGCCACGCAGCGACGCATCAAGGAACGTCTCTACAGACCATCCGGTTAAAAATGATGTGCGGCGAAGCTGCGTTGGATAGCCCCGGAATCCTCTTAACAATCTCAAGGAGCACAGGGAGTACACAGGAGCACACTGAGTACATGGATAACCATGGAGTACACAGTAATCGGCTCAAACCATTGTTTTACCTGGCTTTTTATTTATTTTTTTGCATGATTCCGCGCAACCTAACTATATAAATTGAGTTATATGTATCAATTGAAGCTGATGTATTGATCGGCAAATATCATCAATTTGCATGAAACCGTGCGTCTTCACTCATTGCTTGGCTGCCCCAGCTACCCCAGAATGTTCCTCATTGAACATTTGGGGATCCAAAAAATGAAAGAGCAAACTAAAGCCGGAGCAACGAAAAAAGCCCCGACACCTAAAGCAAAGGCATCGGCAAAAGCACCTTCTAGCGAGTCGAAGATTGATGGCAAGCCTCTGACAGACAAGCAAAATACTGCTAGAAAAAATGGAATGGCGGAGCGCGCAGCAGAGCAGCTTAAAGAGTATTTCCCTGATGTGCCGACCGAGCAGTTGTGGCTCCGTCAAAAGAACAAGGGGTTCAGCACTATCCCACGCACGCTTCCGATTGCCATGGAGGTGATCGATAACCTTTCCAAAGGACAACCTGCGGGGCACGCATATTTTGCGCTGTGGTGCCGTGCACCTGACAGCCCTCTTGTGGTGGTGCAAAACCCTATTGTTTTTGCAGCAGAGGCCGGCTTCAGTGGGGAGCGGACTGTGGATACCTGGCGTCGACGGATGAAACGGCTTAAGGAGCTTGGTTTCATCCAGACAAGGAAGGGAGTGTCGGGAGACTTCCATTACATTTTGCTGATGAACCCAAATGTCGTTATCGAGTTGATGCATAAAAGCGGTAAGCATCCTATCCAGGAGGAGCTTTACCTGAAATTTCGCGACCGCATTATGGATATCGGGGCCCGAGCAGATATTGCTACCGCAGCCGAGATCTTAGAAGCGAGCCGCTAGGATCTGCAGGAGGTGGTCCCATGGGCGAGCTAGTAGCAAAGAAAATTTTTGGTCAGGAAAACTGGAAACTGATGGGGCTCCCTGACATTCGTGACATTGACGCGAGTTTGCAGGCTCTCGCCCTTCCCGAAATGGACGGCGCGCTTGATATGGAAAGCGCGCTGAGCCAGGTGGCCTTGGGGTTCGGGCTACAGGAAGGTATCGATGCAGTGCTGATCGAGACACCTTGTGGCGCTGTTGCGGTGCAGCGTAAAGGTCTCGCGCACATTGTGAAGAAGCGGCCTAACTCGCGTGAGCGCTTCACAGCATTCGCGGTTGACACTGTGAAAAAACCTTTAGAAGTCTGGCGTACTAAGTACGATGATGGATCGTCAAGACTCGTTTTCATTGGCATCTATCAGGCGAGGTACCAAATGCTGGTGATCGTCCATTTGGAGCATGGTCGAGCGCTTTGGAACTTCATGAACTGCGATAAAAAAGCACTGAACAAGCATCGCAATGGAGAGCTCGTTTATCGGAGCTACGAGTCCCAGAAATGAAAAAAGCAGCCATTTGGCTGCTTTTTTCAGGATGTGTTGCTTGATATTGTGCTCCCTCAAGCGGGGGAGAAGAGGTCTCACCCGTGCGCTGATATCTAGGTCATCAACGGGGTTCCTAACGCCGACTATTGCCACCTAGAAGCAGTCGGTTTCGCGCTCTCAAGAGCAATTCTCTGCCACAGTTGACGTTGGTGTCAACAGCCCACGCTTACCAACCGATGACTGCAGCTCTTGCATGTTGACCACAGGATCGCCATCGGTAGTTCTTTTCCAGTGCATAAAGCCATCGCGAAAATCGCTCGCGAATCAGAATTGGTCAGCCTAGTCGACTTCGGCGTCAACACCTTAAAGGATTGGCTGACAGCAACAAGACTCTTTGACCACCAGGGCCATCCCCACCAGCAGGGGTTAAATGAGCGCTGACTGGTTAGCGGACGCTGAAAGGTGCAAAGCAGCCACCCTACGCTCAGCAAGCAATGGCCTGGCTGCGAGCATCAGATATAAGGCTTACGCTCCGAACGGGGGCCCTTGCGGGACCGATCAAGGGCGTTTTCGTCGGCCTCCAAGATCGCCTTGGCGATGCTCGTCACGTGCTCTCCGTTCGAGTCTGACGCCTGGCAGTTCACGGCCGGATTTTTCTTCACCTGTTATGGCCAAGGTAAAAGATGGTGCTCTACCTTCATGCTATGGCCGGGGATGCATGTGTGCGTGGAACTAAAGCGAGTGGGCATCCCCGGTAACGATGGACGGTCCTCTTCGGTGGTCAACCCGAGGGTAGCTGTGCGTGACTTCATGACTTTGGTCAGCCCCCTACGTGCCCTGCCGCTGTCCCCGTTCATGACGTAGCCGATCATCATAGCCATCGGAAGGCCATTGGAATACTGACCTGTGACAAAGCGCATCATGCCCTCTTCGACATATGGGACACAGAGGTTACGTACGCGGTCTGCATAAGATACGTTTAGCCGCTTGCATTCATAAGCTAGGTAGACGTCTTCATCGTCACCCACTGTCAACACGAAGTCGATGCTGCTCGACAGGGATACGTTGCCGTTGGCGTCCTCGACCAGTAGGACATATTGGTATGTGATTCTACCCGGCACTTTCTTCGTTCGCCTCAGAGCCTGAACGAGATGCTCGGTAATGTGATCCTCATGCGTCATCGCGTCCTTCTTGGCCTGTAAAGGTCTAATGCAGATCGGCCAGGCAGCTTCAATCGCTTCGGACATTTGCTCCCCAAGATCCCGGAAATGAGCAAGCCAAGCATCAGGACTACCCGCCAGCATGGTTCATCCCCTCCTGCCCATGGCGGGCCGCGGCCGCTACGAACTCCGCAGCGATCTGCTCCGCGTCGGCCAATGCTGTGGATCGAAGCCAGTGCCGCAGCGCCGCGGGCTTCACTAGATACATGTCGCGGTCAACGACCAGACGCAGATCAGGTATCAGTTGCACGTTGCCAGGCAAATCGATGGGAAGCTTTGCGGCGATCGACCCGAGGAAGTCATTGAACTCGCCAGATGTGTCCTCAGTGTACGGCGCAGCCTCATCGCCGATTGTCAGCTGCAACACCGCCACATCGGAGGAGCGCGCTACCAACGAAGCTTTGACGGGCAGGCGAAAGTACGGAGAGAGGGCGTTGCACAGCATGGAGGCGTAGGTCGCCCGCTGACTTGAGTTGGCCTGCGCCCAAATGGACTGCAAGCCGGAGTTGCGTCTGGGCTGCATGGCTGGGATGACATGCTGAACCGTGTCCTCGATGATGGCCACGTCACCGGCATCGAGTCCGTAATACTCGAATACCAGACGGTCGATGGCGTCCAACACATCGTGCTGCGAGGCAAGCAGCTTCTTCGCGGTCGCAAGCTCGCTGTCAATCAGTGCCACCAACTTCTTTTCCGCTTTGAACGCCTTCGCAGGATCCGGCATATTCTCAGGATCGTCGAACGGCAGCCTCAGCAATTCACCTTGGGGTACTTTGGCCCGATCGGCTCCTAGGTATGACGTGTCGTGGAAATAAAACCAGGCCGCCAGACTGCTGTTTAGCACGGCCGTCAGCACCTTAGCTTTACGTTCCTGTCCAGGCGGCACGGTGATCGACTGAAGCGAACTTCGGAACACGACATCCTGTTCGCTGAATGCCGCCCGCACACGGCCAACGGCCCGTTCCACCCCTTGCGGAATCAAGATGTGAGGCCCAAAAAATCCGGCGTCAAACCCTGCCCGATGAACGACTGACGTATGCCAGGGGCTAGCCTCTACACGTGGTATGGCCACTGCCTGGAACTGACTCGCATCCAGGTAGGGCAGCCGAGTAACGATCTCGACGATGGTCGTCTGGTACTCAGGATCGTCCAGCCGATTCTCTTGCGCCGGCTTAAAGCCCTGTCCGATCACCCAGTGCTCGTCCCGGTTGAACTCAACCTTGGAGCGCTTGAAGGCCTTAAACTCCTGCACAAGCGAGCTTATGGGCGGGATCGTACGAAGGTATTGCAGCAGTCGCTCCTCGGGAGCCCGCGTCCACAAGCGACGCTTGAAAACGGTGGAATCCTCGGCGACCAGGTCGGCGCGAAACGTCAAACGATCGGCGCGCGACAGCGTCACCAGGCGCTTGAGTCGTAGGTTAAGGTCAGCCTTGGGGACCCAGTACTCGAAGCGGTAAGGAGCTTGCTCTTGCTTCTGAGACCCATACAGCACGAAAGCGGTTGGACGCTGCGCTCCATCGAAAAGCTGAAAGCAGAGATCAGACATGTTGATAATTCGGCGGATCCTGGACCGCTGCAGCAACATCCGGCGCGCGGCTTGGCTCTCGGTGTTGTGCAAGATCCCCATGGCAGGCAACAGAAATGCCACCAGGCCTGTTGGCTTGATCCCTTCCAGGGCCTTCCACACGAATCCCCATGCAATGTCTTTGGCGGGCGCGAGGTAGCCATTGGAGGTGGTCCAATTTTGTGCTGTTGTCAGCTGTCCGGTACGACCATTCCAAGGTGGATTACCGATGATCACGTCAAATGGGGGGGCATCCTTGACGCTGAAGAAGTCTGACCCGGGAAGTAGAGTCTTCCCATACAGAGGCGGCAGCAACTTGCCGGCCTTGATGAGTTTGGGCAAGTCTGAAGGGCTCGATTGTTCGAGGAGGGCGATATACAGGGAAAACGCCGTGACACGCACTGCGGAAGAGTTTATGTCTCCTCCATGGAGGCGATTCGCAATGGCTTTCAAGTCGGTCCACGTTGCATGCCGCTTCTTCTTGACCTGGCAATGGTGCTCGACCAGACGCTGGAACAACCGCACCAAGAAGATGCCAGATCCGCAGGCCGGATCGCAGTAGATGCCATGCGTCTTCTGCTCGTCGGTCAGTTCGTCCCACAGTTGGTTGACTACGATATCGGCCAAGAACATCGGGGTATAAAATGCCCCGTCTGCGCTCTTCTTATCCGCCTCTTCCTTCAGGAACCGGTCGTAAACCGCGCTAATGAGTCCGATCGACATGTAACGGAAGTCGTAGCCCCAGAACCGAAGCTGGCGGGTGGCCATGTTCTCGTGACCGCAGCGGAACCGCGTGAGCACGGCTAGATGCTCAGGCTTGAGCTTGGGTGGCAGAGCGTCTCCGGTCTCAAATGCGCAAGGGGCTTTGAAGAGGTTGCCGTTGAAAGCACCATGCAGCCATGTGAACAGCACGTCAAAGAGCTCAGGGTCTCCGGACCCGAGCAACTCCAACAGAGTGCCAAAGCGATCCTGTGACGCGGCACGAAATACGGCCTCACCGATGATCTGACGATCCTCTAAGTAGGCTACGAACATGGTTTGCATCAGCAACGCCTGAGAGGCATCTGTTCCAAGCTCGTCCTTGAGGCTGCGAAACGCCATCAGTAGGTTGGCCAGAAGAACGCTGTCAACCCGGTTGTCCGGATTGAAATAGCCGTCGTTCTCGTACCAGAACCGCCCTGACTCCGCCGCGTCGAGTAACTCGCGCAGCTCTAAGGCATCGCTGAGAAGGGAGAGTGTCTTGACTAAGCGTGGGTCTTTATCCCGGCTCTCGTCGCTATGCAACGGGCGCTGCACGAGCGAGTACGCAGTCAATTCGTCGCTGCGAATGACGAGCAGCATGCTCATCAAACCTTGATTCCACAGAATCCGATGAAGCTCGTCGATGCGCTCGATGGAAACGAGGGGATCGCTCAAAAAGGCGATTGTGGGAACGCCGTTGATACAACTAACCGCCGATAGGCCCAATTCATCGAGTGCAAAGCGGATCGCCTCGGCATGCGCGCCTGCGGCGACCTTGCTGCCGGCCGCATAGAACTCGGGAGCCCGGCGCCGGTCGAGCGTCAGCGCCTTCGACCAGCGGGAATCGATGACCGCGTTCATGAGAGGAGCCTCCGCAGTTGCATCGGGGCCGTAATGCCGACCGATACCCAAGTGCCCTGATGCTCAGTCATTGGTGGAACCCCAACGAGGTCTGCTTGTCGCCTGCGAACCGGCCGCTTGCAGCGCCGCGCGGCCGCTTCTTGACGGGCTGTACTCGCGCTATGACAGGCTCGTAGTCGATATGGTGTGTGGACATTTCAGCGAGGAGACTGGCGATCAATGCGAGATGTACGGGAACTTCACCCCGCTTCTTATAGTTGGAAACCGAGTTGGGCTGCATACCTACGAGGTCAGCAAAGCGCTTTACACTGAGGCCCGCACTGTTCAGCTCAGCAAGAAAGTTGTCGTAGGTCATGGCGTGGTTTGATCATAATTTAATGAGACTTTGACACATAGAAACATGAGGTTCAATCAAAATAAGACAGCCAGACTCGCACAGACCGTGACCACGAATATTGAGCGGATCGTTATGCGGGCCTCGGTGAGAGGTCTCTGTCGCACTCCAGCAGACGTCAAGGGAAGGAGCTACGTATCCGCTTTCAACGTGAGGGGGTTTACGGAAGGCGGGTAAAATTTCGGCCTGCAGCCCTAAAGCGGGCAATGAAGAATATGACTGACCGGATGCTTCTGGTCGATTGTGGTCTGACGGTTTACCCAATTTCGTAAACGCCGCTGTAACACCAATTTGGCTTGTAACACCCAATGCACGTGAAGGAACAACGGTGTGCAACACCAAAAAAACCAATGCATTCAATTAGTTAGTATCTCGCGCAACACCTGTAACACCTGTAACACGTCTTTTCGAGCCCCACACCCCATCGTTGAGAGCGCCGCCAGCGAAAGCAATACTGGCTTTGTTTCAAGCGCTGGGGTGCCGAACGCCAGCACGCTTATGAGGTGCCGTCTTATGATTCGACCGCTCACTGACTTCGCTTGGGACCCTGGGGATCTTCGGTGGGTACGGGGTCGGAAACCCGCGTGATCGTGTTAGCGGAAAAGTGCACAGCTTAGTGAACAGGTGAACCGGGTGAACCATGGTTCACCAGTGCAATTGCACAAGGTATTGGGATGTTGCGGGGGACCCTGAGCATTTCTGAAGGACACGGGGCGGATAACCCGCGCGTTCGTGTTAGCGACTGGATTTTTTAAGTTGGTTGACAGGTTGACGGAGTTGACTCGGTTGACGAACGCCAAGCGTGCGTTATCAGCAACACAAAGGGGCGTCATTACCAACACGGTAACGATGCCCCTTTTTCTTCAAGATCCTTTCAATTTCAACGTTTGAAATTTCAGTAAGCTGCGCAGCCTGTCGCTAACAGGATGTCGCGGGTTTCCGACCCCGTGTATCGAGAAATCCTCCAGGGTCCCCAGCGACTTTTCTGGCGTAGGATCCAATACGTTGGGTAATGCCGCCACTACCTCCCCCGCTACTCAAGGAAGAAACGTGTTCTGGAAAAGAGATAACAAAATTCAAGTAGAGATTCTGAATCCGATCAGCATCAGTTCTCCATCGGTCAGCCCTCAACAGATCGATGCTCAGCCCGCATCAGTCGTGAGGGAGGTGGACAAGGACTTTGCATTCAAGCTCCTTACCTATTTCGCGATCCTCTTGCAGGCGGGCTTGCTTGCGTATGGCTACCTGGAACTGAGCGCCTACTATGAGCAGTTCGGTATCGGCACGACCGAGCTGGAACTCGGAACCCCTACCATATTGGTGTATGGGTACAGCTACGCCTTCTCCAGCATCATGGGATTGGTAGACCTAATCCCGTTCATCGGCGCGCTCATACCAGGATTGATGTTCATATCCGTGGCGTTGACGTTTGTTTACTTACTGATGAATCGGGTAAGCAAGAAAGGAGAGATCCTCGAAAAAGGGACATGGGGAGGGATGCTTCTGTTGTTAGTGTTTATAGCCCCGTGAACGAGCCCCATGAAAGACAGGACACCGTTTCCCCCTTACGATAAGGGATAGGCAAACGGTTATGTTTATGACTAACAGCAACGATAAGAGTGGGGAGCTTTTGGGCCAGGAGCGGCGGCGTCGC